>NZ_NTGZ01000272.1 GCF_002551245.1 Streptomyces sp. rh34 | reverse complement strand
GCCGTGGCGCGGCCCGCCGCCACCGTGTCGTGCGCGGCGCGGGTCCACGCCGGGTGCTCGGCGTTTCCGGCCGCCAGGATGGTGGCGAGCAGATCCAGGACGCCCGCCCGGTCCCTGACCGAGTCCGTCGCCGCCAGCTCCCAGAGGAACGGCACCGTCGCCGCCGTCGAGTCGAAGACGGGCGGGGTGCCGATCCAGCGCTCCAGATCGCTCAGCGCCTCGTCCGAGGTCGGCGCGTCCCCCCAGGCGATCCGGGACAGCACGCCGGGAACCTGGGACGCGGAGCCGTACGCGTGCTGCAGCTCGTGCCACCGCACGTTCCTCATGGCCCCCAGGACAGTCCCCATCCGGGCACTCAATCAGCCTTTACCGCACGGCGTCCACCATGCCGGGGGCCCGTTCCGCGGACCGGCCCGTTCCGTGGAGCCGGCGCAGATACTCCCGTACGGAGCGGGCGTCGTCCGCCGGGGCGACCACGCCCACGTGGTGGTCGGGGCGGACGACCACGACGGTGCCCGTGCCCGTACGACCGGAGGCTTCCGTTCCGTACGCGGCGGCCGCGTGGCCCGCGTCGTCGACCACCGCTCCCGGCTCCGCCCCGGCCCGGTCCTCGTGCGCCGCGTACACCCGGCAGATCCGCACCCCGGCGTCGCCGTACGCGTCCGCCGCCCCGCGCAGGACCGCCGCGCTCCCGGGCCCGAAGCCGAGGACCGTGGTGCGGGGGCCCGCGAAGACGCGGTGCAGCCGGGTCCGTGACCCGGTCGTGGCGTCGGCGCAGGGGGCGTCCGGGGCGCGGTCCCCGGCGCCCGGGCCGGGCTTCCCGGCCTCCGGCGCCCGGTCCCCGGCGGCCAGAGAGCTCCAGCGGTAGCCGATGCCCAGGCCGGTGGTGTCGGGGGTGATCGCCGTGTCCAGGCCGCCGCCGGGGCGGCGGATCGCCTCCAGGGTGGCCCGCAGCCGCTCCGAGGTGAGGTCCAGGGTCCGGGCGGCCACCGGGAGGCGCTCCTCCTCATAGGTGTCCAGCAGCTTCGCGTCCGCGTGACCGGCGAGCACCAGACCCAGCTTCCAGCCCAGGTTGAACGCGTCCTGGATGCCGGTGTTCATCCCGAGGCCGCCCGCGATGGCGTGCACGTGCGCCGCGTCGCCCGCGAGGAGGACCCGCCCCGCGCGGAACCGGTCCGCCATCCGTACGTTGACCCGGTACGTCGACAGCAGCTCGGCCCGTGTCAGGGCCCGGCCGGGCAGAGCGGTGTGGTGGGCGAGCAGCCGCCGGAACCCGTCGGCGGTGGGCGCGAGCGGCCGTCCCCGTCCGTCCCGCTCCGGCCCGGCCTGGAACCACCAGCCCGTCCGTGTGCCGGGGATCGGGCAGAGCATCACCGCGCCGTCCTCGTCGAACCACTGGTGCCAGAGGGTGCGGTCCAGGACGCCCTCGGTCAGGTCGACATCGCCGCAGACCATCACCTGGTCCTCGTCGGTGGTCCCCTCGAACCCGATCCCGAGCAGCTTCCGTACGGAGCTGTGGGCGCCGTCGCAGCCGACGACGTACCGGGACCGGTCGGCCTGCCCATCGGCGTACGCGACGTCGACATGGCCTCCGCCGTCCTCGTCGCCTTCGTTGCCCTCGTTCCGCCCCTGCGTCAGACCCACGACCTCGCGGCCCGGCTCGACGTGGACGCCGTACCCGGCCAGCCGGTCGCGGAGGATCCCCTCCAGCCGCCACTGGGCGATCAGCCACCCCCGGTCGTAGGGGGCGTCCGGGGACGGCGCGGCGTCCGCCCACGGATCGGCCTCCGCGACCGGGAGACGGTCGCGGTACTTGAGCATCGGCAGCGGGGCCGAACCGGCGGCGAGCACCTCCTCGGCCACGCCGAGATCGTCCAGGATCTCCAGCGAGCGGGGGTTGGGCCCCTTGGCGCGTGAGGTGCGCGGCGGGGCGGGGGACCGGTCCACGATCCGTACGGCCACGCCGCGCCGGGCCAGGTCGCAGGCCAGCACCAGCCCGGTGGGTCCCGCTCCCACGATGAGTACGTCGGTCATGCCCATGCCTCTCCTTCGGTCACGCTCCCCGGCCATCCGGAACCAGGGAAACGTAACCGAGTAAGAAAAGCAACTAGGTAATCTTTTGTTGTGCGGGGCTCGGGGGCTCGGAGGTGGAGTCCAGGGGTGGGGCTCCGGGGGCGGTGGCCGCCGTCGCCAGCAGCTTCAGCGCCCGGACCCGGTTGCGCCGGGCGGTCCGCAGCGCGTCCCAGGTCAGCAGCGAGAGCGCCAGCCAGACCAGGGCGAACCCGGCCCACCGCTCGGGCGGCATCGACTCGTTGAAGTACAGGACGCCCAGCCCGAACTGGAAGACCGGGGCCAGGTACTGGAGCAGCCCCAGCGTGGACAGCGGCACCCGGACCGCCGCCGCGCCGAAGCAGATCAGCGGCACCGCCGTGACGATGCCCGTCGCGGCGAGCAGGAACCCGTGCCCCGCGCCCCCGGCGGTGAAGGTCGACTCTCCGGTGGCGGCGAGCCAGAGCAGGAAGCCGAGCGCGGGCAGGAAGAGCACGGCGGTCTCGGCGGCCAGGGACTCCAGGCCGCCCATGTTCACCTTCTTCTTCACCAGGCCGTAGGTGGCGAAGGAGAACGCCAGCACCAGCGAGACCCAGGGCGGCTTGCCGTACCCGATCGCCAGGACGAGGACCGCCGCCAGGCCCGTGGCGACCGCGGCCCACTGGACCGGCCGCAGCCGTTCGCCCAGCAGCAGGACACCCATGGCGATGGTGACCAGCGGATTGATGAAGTAGCCGAGCGAGGCCTCGACGACCTGGCCGTTGTTCACGGCCCAGATGTAGAGGCCCCAGTTGACCGTGATGGTCGCCGCCGCGACCGATATCAGGCCCAGCTTGCGCCGGTCGCGGACCAGTTCGCCGATCCAGGCCCAGCGGCGTACGACGAGCAGGGCGACGGCGACGACGCCGAGCGACCAGACCATCCGGTGCGCCAGGATCTCGATCGCCCCGGACGGCTTGAGCAGCGGCCAGAACAGCGGGACCATGCCCCACATCCCGTACGCGCCGACTCCGTACAGCAGGCCTGCCCGCTGTTCGTTCTTCCCTTCCACGTGCCCTCCCGGCCCGCCCGCGTCGGCGGATCCGCCGACGGCACGACGGTAGCGCCGGAAGCGCTTCGTGTCATAGCCGTCTCATGGAAACACTCATGACAGGGCTGCGCCCGGCGAGGCGGCGCGGGTGGGGGGCAGGGGGCGCGTCGAGGTTCAGGCGGCGGACAGGGCGGCGCGCACGGTCTCGGCGAGGGGCGTCGTCGGGCGGCCGATGAGCCTGGCGAGGTCGCCGCTCGTCCCCGCGAGCCGCCCCCGTCCGATCGCCTCGTCCACGTCCACGAGGACCGCGGCGAAGCCCTCGGGCAGTCCCGCGCCGACCAGGACCTCCTGGTGCGCGGCGGCCGGGACGTTCCGGTACGTGATCTCCTCGCCGGTCATCTCGGACAGCAGCGCGGCGTACTCGGCGAGCGACCAGGCGGTGTCGCCGCTCAGCTCGTAGGCGGTGTTCAGGTGGCCTTCGCCGGTCAGCACGGCGGCCGCGGCGGCGGCGTAGTCGGCCCGGGCGGCGGAGGCGACGCGCCCCGCGCCCGCGTTGGCGAGCACCGCGCGGTGCTCCAGGACCGGGGTCAGGTTGGCGGTGTAGTTCTCCGTGTACCAGCCGTTGCGCAGGAACGTGTACGGCAGCCCGGAGTCGAGGATCAGCTGCTCGGTGGCCTTGTGCTCGTCGGCCAGGGTGAAGTCCGCGCCCGGCCCGCCGAGCACGCCGGTGTACGCGAGCTGCGCGACGCCCGCCGCCTTCGCCGCGTCGACGACCGCGGTGTGCTGCGGCACCCGCTTGCCCACCTCGCTGCCGGAGATCAGCAGTACCCGGTCGCCGGCCCGGAAGGCTCCGGCGAGGGACTCGGGGCGGTCGTAGTCCGCGATGCGCAGCTCCACGCCCCGGGCGGCGAGCGCGGCGGCCCTCTCCTTGTCGCGCACGACCGCGACGACCTCGGCGGCCGGGACCGTGGTCAGGAGGGCGTCGACGACGAGGCGGCCGAGTGCGCCAGTGGCTCCGGTGACAACGATGCTCATGAGGGTCTCCGCTTTCGGTGGTTCAGTCCGTTTCTGTGCTTCGGTTACGACCCTACGGGTAGCGCTAACCAGAGGAAAGTACCCACTTTGAAGTAAGGTACTGGCATGACAGTGAGTGCAAAGAGTTCACGGAACTCGGTGTCGGATTCGGACTCGGACTCGGTCCCCGGCCCGGCTTCGGCCCTGTCTTCTCTCCTGGCCTGGGACGTCAACCAGCCCATGTGCCCGTCCCGGCTGATCCTGGAACACGTGACGAGTCGCTGGGGCGTCCTCGTGCTGGCGGCGCTGCTGGAGCGTTCGTACCGCTTCAGCGAACTGCGCCGCGCGGTGGGCGGGGTCAGCGAGAAGATGCTGGCCCAGACCCTCCGGACGCTGGAGCGCGACGGTTTCGTCCACCGGGACGCGAAGCCGGTGATCCCACCGCGGGTGGACTACACGCTCACCCCGCTCGGCGTCGAGGCCGCCGAGCAGGTCTGGGCGCTCGCCCGCTGGACCGAACGCCAGGTGGACGCGGTGCAGGCGGCGCGCGAGGCATACGACGGGGCCCGGGCCTGACCCCTGTCGGGGGATCGGGCCCGGGCCCCGGGCGGCGTACGTACGGTGGTGGCCCGGCCTCAGCCGACGACGGTCCAGGTGTCGTTGCCGGCGAGGAGCGAACCGAGGTCACCCTTGCCGTTCTGCTCGACGGCGGCGTCGAGCTGGTCGGACATCAGCGTGTCGTACACGGGCCGTTCGACGCTGCGCAGCACCCCGATCGGGGTGTGGTGCAGGGTGTCCGCGTCAGCGATCCGGGACAGCGCGAACGCCGTCGTCGGCGACTGTGCGTGGGCGTCGTGGACGAGGACCTGCGAGCGGTTCTCCTCCGTGACGGCGACGACCTTCAGATCACCGGTGGCCGGATCGCGTACGACGCCCTTGGGCTCCTGGGAGCCGAAGAGGATCGGCTGACCGTGTTCGAGGCGGATGACGGCCTCGGCGGCCTGTTCCTTGTCCTTGAGGACCTCGAAAGCGCCGTCGTTGAAGATGTTGCAGTTCTGGTAGATCTCCACCAGCGCCGTGCCCGAGTGCTCGGCGGCCGCGCGCAGCACGCTGGTGAGGTGCTTGCGGTCGGAGTCGACCGTGCGTGCCACGAACGTCGCCTCCGCGCCGATGGCGAGGGACACCGGGTTGAACGGCGCGTCGAGCGAACCCATCGGCGTCGACTTGGTGATCTTGCCCAGCTCGGAGGTGGGGCTGTACTGGCCTTTCGTCAGTCCGTAGATCCGGTTGTTGAAGAGCAGGATCTTGAGGTTGACGTTGCGGCGCAGGGCGTGGATGAGGTGGTTGCCGCCGATGGAGAGGGCGTCGCCGTCGCCGGTGACGACCCAGACCGACAGGTCGCGCCGCGAGGTGGCGAGCCCGGTCGCGATGGAGGGGGCGCGGCCGTGGATGGAGTGCATCCCGTAGGTGTTCATGTAGTACGGGAAGCGGGAGGAGCAGCCGATGCCGGAGACGAAGGTGATGTTCTCCTTCGCGAGGCCCAGCTCCGGCATGAAGCCCTGCACCGCGGCGAGGACGGCGTAGTCGCCGCAGCCGGGGCACCAGCGCACCTCCTGGTCCGACTTGAAGTCCTTCATGGACTGCTTCGCCTCGGCCTTGGGCACCAGTTGCAGCAGGTCGTTGTGGAGCAGTTCGTCGGTGTCAGGCATCGATGGCCTCCTTGAGGGCCGTGGCGAGCTGCTCGGCCTTGAACGGCATTCCGTTGACCTGGTTGTAGCTGTGGGCGTCCACCAGATACTTCGCCCTGAGCAGCATGGCCAGCTGGCCGAGGTTCATCTCCGGGACGACGACCTTGTCGTAGCGCTTCAGCACCTCGCCGAGGTTCTTCGGGAAGGGGTTGAGATGGCGCAGATGGGCCTGGGCGATGGGCTCTCCCGCGGCCCGCAGCCGGCGCACCGCCGCGGTGATCGGCCCGTACGTCGATCCCCAGCCGAGCACCAGGGTGCGGGCCCCGGCGGGATCGTCGACCTGGATATCGGGGACCTCGATGCCGTCGATCTTGGCCTGGCGGGTACGGACCATGAAGTCGTGGTTGGCCGGGTCGTAGGAGATGTTGCCCGTGCCGTCCTGCTTCTCGATCCCGCCGATACGGTGCTCCAGGCCTGCCGTCCCGGGGACCGCCCACGGGCGGGCCAGCGTCTGCGGGTCGCGCTTGTAGGGCCAGAACACCTCTGTCCCGTCCGCCAGCGTGTGGTTCGGGCCCGTGGCGAAGGAGGTCTTCAGGTCGGGCAGGGTCGCCGTCTCCGGGATCCGCCACGGCTCGGAGCCGTTGGCGAGATAGCCGTCGGAGAGCAGGAAGACCGGGGTGCGGTAGGTCAGCGCGATCCTGGCCGCGTCGATCGCGGCGTCGAAGCAGTCGGCCGGAGTCCGCGGAGCCACGATCGGCACCGGGGCCTCACCGTTCCTGCCGAACATCGCCTGCAGCAGATCCGCCTGCTCGGTCTTGGTCGGCAGGCCGGTCGACGGCCCGCCCCGCTGGATGTCGATGATCAGCAGCGGCAGCTCCAGGGAGACCGCGAGACCGATCGTCTCCGACTTCAGTGCCACCCCCGGACCGGACGTCGTCGTGACGCCCAGCGCGCCGCCGAACGCCGCGCCCAGTGCCGCACCGATCCCGGCGATCTCGTCCTCCGCCTGGAACGTTCGCACACCGAAGTTCTTGTGCCGCGACAGCTCATGCAGGATGTCCGACGCCGGAGTGATCGGGTACGACCCCAGATACAACGGCAGGTCCGCCAGCTGCCCGGCAGCGATCAGCCCGTAGGACAGGGCGAGGTTCCCCGAGATGTTGCGGTAGGTGCCGGTGGGGAAGGCCTGCGAGGCCGGCGCGACCTCGTACGAGACCGCGAAGTCCTCGGTGGTCTCGCCGAAGTTCCACCCCGCCCGGAAGGCCGCCACGTTCGCCTCGGCGATCTGCGGCTTCTTCGCGAACTTCTGCCGCAGGAACGTCTCCGTGCCCTCGGTCGGCCGGTGGTACATCCACGACAGCAGACCCAGCGCGAACATGTTCTTCGACCGCTCCGCCTCCTTGCGAGGCAGCCCGAACTCCTTCAAGGCCTCCAGCGTCAACGTCGTCAACGGCACCGGATGAACGTTGTAGGCCTCCAGCGAACCGTCCTCCAGCGGGTTGGTCGCGTACCCCACCTTCGCCATCGGCCGCTTCGTGAACTCATCCGTGTTCACAATGATCTCCGCGCCGCGCGGAACATCGCCGATGTTCGCCTTCAACGCGGCCGGGTTCATCGCCACCAGGACGTTGGGGGCGTCGCCCGGGGTCAGAATGTCATGATCGGCGAAGTGCAACTGGAAGGAAGAGACCCCCGGCAGGGTGCCCGCGGGGGCGCGGATCTCGGCCGGGAAGTTCGGCAGCGTGGAGAGATCGTTGCCGAAGGAGGCGGTCTCCGAGGTGAACCGGTCACCCGTGAGCTGCATACCGTCACCCGAGTCGCCCGCGAAACGGATGATCACCCGGTCCAGGCGACGGATCTCCTTCCCGTCGCCGCCCGTGGTTCCCGTCGTACCTGACAGGGGGGCTCGCTGACCCCCGAGGACGGCGTCGTTGGCCTCATCGGCCTTCTCTGTCGCGCTACTGACCTGGCTCGTCACTGAACTGGACCTCCCTTGGGGCGGCGGTTCGGAACCGTCCGGCCAGCCGGCGATCCCAGAGGCCACCCTACGTCCGCGTAGGTGGCTCTCCAGGGACCGATCATATGGTGGACGCTATTTTGAGACACCCTTTGAGTCGGGTTTGTCGCCTTTTGTGAAGCTCCCGATCATGGGATGAAGGCGGCCGCCCTCTGAGTCTTTGGTCCTAGCTTGATCTTTAACCTGTGCGGCGGGGTCGTGGGGTGGTCGACTTCTTCTTTCGGGACGTGGTGGTGCCCGTCTTGCGGGGTGTGTGGACGTCGTNCCTAGCTTGATCTTTAACCTGTGCGGCGGGGTCGTGGGGTGGTCGACTTCTTCTTTCGGGACGTGGTGGTGCCCGTCTTGCGGGGTGTGTGGACGTCGTGGCGTGGGGTGGGCCGGGTGTTCTTTCGCCCGGGTGGTCGTCCGGGTCCGGGGCGGGCAGCTTTCGGTGCTTGGGCGGGGCAGGCGGCCGTCGGGCGGATGTGCCGAAAGTCGCGGCGGACACGTGCGGGCGTGAGCCTGTCCGGGGGAACGGGCCTTTCCCATGGACGGCGCCGGTCGGCTGCCAGCGGCCGGGCGAGGCGGAGTTGGGTGTAGGCGGCGAGGATCAGCCAGGTCCAGCGGTCGGCCGCTTCGGGGGTGCGGATCTTCGGGCAGGTCCAGCCGAGGGTCTGCTTGAAGAGGCGGAAAGTGTGCTCGATGTCGAAGCGCCGCAGGTATGCCTGCCAGAGCCGGTCGGCGTCCGTTGCGGTGGCGTCGGTGCCTGACCACCACAGCCAGACCGGCTTCGGGGTGGCTCCGCTGGGCAGATGGTCGATGTCCAGGCGGATCACGGTCCCCTCGACGATCGGGAGGGTGCCGTCGGCCGCGGCCCAGGACGAGCGGTGGGTGAGCTTGGGGTGGAGCCGGTCCCAGGACCGGGCCAGGGCGGTGCCGTAGAGGCGTGTATCGGTGACTGTTTCGGTGTCCGGGGTGCCCCAGGTGTCGGGCTGTCCGAAGACGAACTCGCCTCCGTGCCGGGGAGGCCGGCCCCTGGTGTGGGGCTGCCGCGAGGGTGCGGGCCTGCGCAGGACACGGTCCGACCGCATCCGGGCCAGCACCTGCACCGGCAGGTCCTTCAGCAGGAAGGCGAGGCGGGGTGCGTCGTATCCGGCGTCCGCGATGACGAGGACGTCCGGGTCCCCGGTCTGCCACTGACCTGCGGTGATCAGCCGCTCGACCAGGTCACGCAGCTGCCCGGCGGTGACGGTGGCGGTGTCGTCCCCGGGTGCCAGACGCAACGCGTCCAGCGGTGCGGTCCACGAACTGCGGCCCGGCTCGAGCGCGCAGACGATCGAATAGGGCCAGCCGGGGACCGGGATGTGCTGGTCCTTGCCCCGGCCGTAGGTGTGACACAGGATCCGCTGCGGTGAGGTGTGGGCGTCCGGCCGCAGCCAGCACGTGACATCAACGGCCAGGACCAGCCGGCCGTCCGCCGACCGGGGCAGCGGAACCGAGGCCAGAGCCTGCCGCATCCGGTCCGCGTCGACCCGGCCCTGGGCGAGCGCAGCGTAGAGCCCTCCGTGCCCGCGACGGTGTTCGCCCACCAGTGACAGCTCAGCCAGCGATCTCACCGGCCCGTCCCCGCACATAACTGCATCCGCCAGCTCGAACAGGGCATCCGAACGGGCGGTGAGACAGGAGTGGAACTCACCCCGGAAGCGTGACAGTTCCGCCAGCGGCTCTCGTCGGGCATCGCGATGCTGCAGACTCATCCTCACGGCCTTCGTGCTGGACGTGTGTGTTCCTTGGTCGGAGCACATGTTCAGACGAAGGCCGCTTCCGCGTACGGCGGTTCCCGAACCGAGTGATCAAGTACGACACACCGTTCGACATCGCACGTTAAAGATCAAG
>NZ_NTGZ01000271.1 GCF_002551245.1 Streptomyces sp. rh34 | reverse complement strand
AAGCTAAGCCTTTCAGCGCCGATGGTACTGCAGGGGGGACCCTGTGGGAGAGTAGGACGCCGCCGAACAATTTTTCCGGGAAAGCCCCGTGCCTTGTGGCACGGGGCTTTTCTGCGTTCTGAACGTCTAGGGTCGAACCATGCGCTACGAACTGGTCATCTTCGACAACGATGGTGTGCTCGTCGACAGTGAGCCGCTCGCCAACACCGTCCTCTCCGGCTACCTGACCGAACTCGGTCACCCCACCTCGTACGACGAATCGCTCCGTGACTACATGGGGTCCGCCGTGCACCGGGTCCACGATCTCGTCGAGGAGAGGACGGGGCAGAAGCTGCCCGAGGACTTCGACTCCACGCTCAACACCCGTACGTTCGCCGCTTTCCAGCGGGAGCTCGTCGCGGTCGACGGGGTCGAGGAACTGCTCGGGAAGCTCGTCGCGGACGGGGTGGACTACTGCGTCGCCTCCTCCGGAAGTCACGAGCGTATCCGGGTCGGGCACCGCAGGACGGGGATCGACCAGTGGTTCGAGGAGGAGTGGATCTTCAGCTCGGAGGATGTCGGGCGGGGCAAGCCGGCACCGGACCTGTTCCTGTACGCGGCCGAGCGGATGGGCGTCGCGCCGGAGAGGTGCGTGGTCATCGAGGACAGCCCGCTCGGGGTCGAGGCGGCCCGCGCCGCGGGGATGGACGTGTACGGGTTCACGTCGATGATGCCCGCCGACCGGCTCGTCGGAGTGACCGGGCACTTCTCCGACATGGCTCAGCTTCCCGAACTGCTCGCCTGATCCGTCTACCCCTGGGTAGAACCCGGCTCTACGCTCGCGGCCATGACGGATGCGGGCTTGCGGCACG
This sequence comes from Streptomyces sp. rh34, assembly GCF_002551245.1. GTDB lineage: Bacteria > Actinomycetota > Actinomycetes > Streptomycetales > Streptomycetaceae > Streptomyces. The sequence goes on along the minus strand of NZ_NTGZ01000271.1, from coordinate 8,884 downwards.
GCAGGGCTTCCCTGGGGTTGAGCTTCGGCGTTCAAGGGGTGGCCTTCGCCCTTCTGGTGACGCGTATCCCCGCCATTCAGGACCGGTACGGGATATCCGACGGGCTGCTGCCCGTCTTCCTCGCCGCTGTCCCGGTCCTGGCGGGGGCCGGCAGCGTGGCCACGGAGAAGGTGGTCGCGCGGGTGCGGCCCGGTGTCGTTCTGCGGTGGTCCCAGCCCCTGGTCCTGCTCGCCCTGCTCGGAGTGGGCGCGGGGCGGGAGGTGTGGCACGTCGCCGTCGCGCTCGGCGTCTTCGGGCTGGCCGTCGGGGCGCTGGACGCCTCGATGAACATGCTGGGCGTCAGCCTCCAACGGGCGTACGGGCGCAGCATCATGCTCGGCTTCCACGCCGCCTACAGCCTCGGCGGGATCGCGGGGGCGTCCCTGGCGTGGGTCGGGGCGCGGTGGGATCTGTCGTTGCTCGTGTCCTACCTGCCCGTCGTCGTGGTGCTGTTGCCCGCCGCGCTGGCCGGGAGCCGGTGGTACACGGAGGGCAGGGGGACAGAGGAGACGGGGCCCGGCCCCGCCGGCGCCGGCGGGGCCCTGTCGTTCCGGCTGTTGCTGCCGCTGTGCCTCGTCATGAGCTTCGCGTACATCGGGGACTCGACCGTCTCCAACTGGAGTGCCAAGTACCTCCAGGACGTGCTCGGCGGTTCGGAGCAGCTCGCGACTGTTCCGTACAACGTCTACATGGTGACGACCCTGCTGGGGCGGGCCGTGGGGGACCTCGGGGTGCGGCGGTTCGGGGCGGTCGCTGTCGTGCGGGGAGGGAGCCTGCTGGCGGCCGGCGGGTTCGCGGTCGTGGCGGCGGCGCCCGGGGCCGGGGTGGGGATGCTCGGGTTCACGATGCTCGGGTTCGGGCTCTGCGTGATCGTGCCGCAGACCTTCGCGGCGGCCGGGCCGATGTTCCCGGGGAACAGCGACGCTGCCGTGGCCCGGCTGAACATCTTCAACTATGTCGGGTTCCTGGTGGGTTCGCCGCTCGTGGGAGCTCTGGGGGATGCGTGGAGTTATCGCGGAGCCATGCTCGTACCGATGTTTCTGGTGCTGACGACGCTCGTGTATGCCCGCGCGTTCGGGCCCGGGCCCGAACGATACGGTGGCGGGCATGAGCGGCCGCACACAGCTGATGTGGGATGACGCAGTCACGGGATACGACTTCGGGGACACGCACCCCATGGACCCGGTCCGGCTGGCCCTGACGATGGGGCTGGTGCGGGCGTTCGGGCTCGACGGGGCGGTGGATCTGCGGTCGGCGAAGTCCGCCGGGGACTCCACCCTGCGGCTCGTGCACCGCGAGGACTACGTGGCCGCGGTGCGGGCCGCCTCCGCGGATCCGCGGGCCGCCGACCAGGACTACGGGCTCGGGACCGTGGACGATCCGGCGTTCGCCGGGATGCACGAGGCGTCCGCTCTGATCGCCGGGCTGTCGGTGGGCGCGGCCGAGGCCGTGTGGCGGGGTGCGTGCGAGCACGCGGTGAACTTCACCGGGGGGCTGCATCACGCCATGCCCGGGTCGGCCGCCGGGTTCTGCGTCTACAACGACCCCGCTCTCGCCATCGCCCGGCTGCTGGAGCTGGGCGCGGAGCGGGTCGCGTACGTCGATGTGGACGTCCACCACGGGGACGGGGTGCAGGCCGCGTTCTGGGAGGATCCGCGCGTCCTGACGATCTCGCTGCACGAGCACCCGAGGACCCTCTTCCCCCAGACCGGGTGGCCGGAGGAGACCGGGTCCGGGGCCGGGGAGGGCTGTGCGGTCAACGTGGCGCTGCCGGCCGGGACCGGGGACGCGGGGTGGCTGCGGGCCTTCCACGCGGTGGTGCCCGAGCTGCTGGCCGACTTCCGGCCCCAGGTGCTCGTCACCCAGCACGGGGCCGACACGCACTTCGAGGACCCGCTCGCCCACCTCGCGGTGTCCCTGGACGCGCAGCGGTCGGTCATGGAGTCCTGCCACGAGCTGGCGCACCGGTACACGGACGGCGGGCGGTGGGTCGCGCTCGGCGGCGGCGGCTACGCGGTGGTGGATGTGGTGCCCCGGTCGTGGACGCATCTCGTCGGGATCGCGGCGCACGCTCCCGTCGATCCGGAGTCGGTGGTGCCGTCGTCCTGGCGGGATCTCGTCTACGCCCGTACACGGCAGTTGGGGCCGGGCAGGATGACGGACGGGCGTACGCCGTCCTGGAAGGGCTGGGAGGACGGGTACGACCCGGCGGACCGGCTGGACCAGGCGGTGCTGGCGTCCCGGAAGGCGGCGTTCCCGCTGCGGGGGCTGCTGACCTGAGGTCCGGGCGGCGCGGGGGGCATTGTGCCGTGCGTTACGCCAACGGTGGGGCGTAACGGGATTCCCGCCCGCCGGGACTCCGCGGTACGGCAGCATCCCAGGGGTGTTGAGCACCGGGGCGCTGCGCGCCCATCTGCTGGCGGCCCGGCTGGCCGGGCCCGTGGCCACCTCGCGCGAGACCAGTCTGCGCAGCTACCGGCTGTTCGCCGCGCGGGATCCGCGGGTGATGCTGGGGCTCGCGCCCGAGCGGGCCTGGGGCGAGGGCGAGCTGTTGCGGCTGATGGCGGACCGCTGTGGGGTCTCGGCGGATCCCACGCATGTGAGCGGTCCCGACGCGATCGATCCGGAGCGGACCGTGGCCGCGCTGGACGCGTTCGCCGAGCGGCTGGCGGTGGTGGCGGAGCGAAGGGCTCCGGTGCTGCTGGGGACCGGTCATCCGCACCGGCTGCTCGGTTTCTACGCCGGGCTGGCAGACGCTCTGTCGGCGGCGGGCTGTCCTGTTCTCACCCCCGCGCAGGGGAGATGTGTCGACATAACGACCCGGTTTGGCGTACGTACGTACAACCTCGACTACGTACGGGGTGTCGCCCTGGTGCGCGAACCGGGGGGGCGGCCCACGGGGGGTGAGATCGGCGCGCACACGCATTCGCCGCTTCCGGTGCGGCTCGCGCTCCAGGACGCTGTGGAGCGGCTCGGGGTGCTGCCGGAGTTGGTGATCGGGGATCACGGCTGGGTCTGCGGTGCAGGTCAGCTGGGTATCGAGGCGATCGGGCCGGCGGACACGGATGATCCGGCGCTGTTCGTGGGGGAGGCCGAGGGGCGGGTGTCCGTCGTCGTTCCGCTCGACGACGGCGTACGGGCGCCGTTTTACCGGCCGTTGACGCGCTATGTGCTCAATCGGGCCCGTCTGTCACCGTAGGCCGTCGGCTGTCTCTCCTCTTCCCCACTCGCATCACGCGCCCCTAATCTGTGGAGTGAGCGCACAGCGACGAAGAGTCACCGGAGGGGAAGCCGGTGCGCGTCCGGTGCGGAAGGTACAGGTGGGTCATGGCTGCTGGCAGCGAGAGGCCTCTCAACGAGGTCAAGTTTCTGACCGTGGCGGAAGTCGCCTCGGTCATGCGAGTGTCGAAGATGACCGTGTACCGCTTGGTGCACAGCGGTCATCTGCCGGCGATCCGGGTGGGCAGGTCCTTCCGGGTGCCGGAACAAGCGGTTCACGCGTATCTCCGCGAATCCTTCGTGGGGGTGGAATCAGCCTGAGGTTGCCTGCGGATTACGTCCCTCGGACGGTGGCGGGTAGGCTAGGCCGACGTAGGTCGTGTGGGCCCAGACGCCCCGCACCAGTGAAAATGAAGTGAGCGAGGGTAGTCGTGGGCTCTGTTATCAAGAAGCGGCGCAAGCGGATGGCCAAGAAGAAGCACCGCAAGCTGCTCAAGCGCACGCGCGTTCAGCGTCGCAACAAGAAGTAAGCGAACGCAGTTCGTGAGATCCGCAGCCTCTCCGCCGTTCCGGTGGAGGGGCTGCGGTGCGTTTCGGAGCACGAGGTCGTCACAGGGCGGCGTCCACCCGCTACGGTGACGGCCAGGGAAGTTACCGCGGGAAGCAGGGGAGCCGGGTCAGGCTTCCCGGGCCGACGGAAGGCGCTGGTCTTGGGAAAGGTCGTGCTCGTCACAGGAGCGGCCCGGCAGCTGGGGGGCCGCTTCGTCCGGCGCGTCCAGCGTGAGCCCGGGGTGGACCGGGTGATCGCCGTCGACGCGGTCGCGCCCGCCCACGAGCTGGGCGACGCGGAGTTCGTGCGCGCGGACATCCGGCAGTCCGCCCTGGCGCGGATCCTGGCCGAACACGCCGTCGACACGGTCGTGCACCTGGACGTCTCCGGCAAGGCGCTCGGCGCCGGCGGCCGGACGGCGATCAAGGAGACCAACGTCATCGGCACCATGCAGCTGCTCGGCGCCTGCCAGAAGTCCCCGACGGTGCGGCGGCTCGTGGTGAAGTCCAGTACGAGCGTGTACGGGTCGGCGTCCCGTGATCCCGCCGTGTTCACCGAGACCACCCCGCCCAAGTCACTGCCCAGCGGCGGCTTCGCGAAGGACGCGGTGGAGGTCGAGGGGTACGTACGGGGCTTCGCCCGCCGCCGGCCGGACGTGGCGGTGTGCGTGCTGCGGTTCGCCAACATCCTGGGGCCCCGGCCGGACTCGCCGCTCGCCGACTATCTGTCGCTGCCCGTCCTGCCGACCGTCTTCGGCTACGACCCCCGGCTCCAGTTCGTGCACGAGGACGATGTGATCGACGTCCTGGGGGTCGCGGCGGGCGAGCCCCGGCGCGGGACGCTGAACAGCGGCACGTTCAACATCGCCGGCGACGGTGTGCTGCTGCTGTCGCAGTGCTCGCGGCGGCTGGGGAAGCCGACCGTGCCGGTGCTGCTCCCCGCCGTCACGTGGGTCGGCTCGGCGCTCCGTACGATCGGCATGACCGACTTCTCGCCGGAACAGATCCGGCTGCTCACCCATGGCAGGGTGGTCTCGACGGTGCAGATGCGCGAGACCCTCGGTTTCCGGCCGAAGTTCACCACGGCGGACACGTTCGCGGAGTTCGCGCGGAGCCGGGCGCCGGGGCTGCTGCCGCCGGAGACGGTGGGCAGGGCGGTGGACCGGCTGGCGGCGCTGCCGCTTCCGGGAGGCGCCGGGCCGCGGGAGCGCGGGGCCGGTGCGGTACAGACGACTCACGGCGCCAGGTAGAGGAGCGCACCGACGATGGCGGACGCCAAGGTCATTCCGTTCGACGACGACCGTTCGCGGTCCGGTGGCGCGTCGCGTCCGGCGCGGCGCCGGACCGGGGCGGGCGGTCCCGGCGGCGGCCGGGGCGACGGCTCCGCGGCTCCGGTGAGCGCCCTGCCGGGGGCGCAGGTCCCCGAGGCGGGGGAAGAGGGGGGCCAGGAGCCCGGGCAGCCCGGTAGGGATGCGGTGGAGGTGGACGCGGACGGTTCCCCGGCGGGCGGCTGGGAGCGGCGGATCGCGGGCGGGCTCGCGTTCCTGCGGCGGCGGGTCACCGGTGATTACGACGTCGACGAGTTCGGTTACGACCAGGAACTCACCGACCAGGTCCTGATGTCGATGCTGCGGCCGCTGGCCGACAAGTACTTCCGGGTCGAGGTGAAGGGCATCGAGAACATCCCGTCGGACGGCGGGGCGCTCATCGTGGCCAACCACTCCGGGACGTTGCCGCTGGACGGGCTGATGCTCCAGGTAGCGGTGCACGACAACCATCCGGCGGACCGGCATCTGCGGCTGCTCGCCGCCGATCTGGTCTTCCACCTGCCCGTCGTCAACGAGCTGGCGCGCAAGGCGGGGCACACGCTGGCCTGTGCCGAGGACGCGCAGCGGCTGCTGGAGATGGGCGAGATCGTCGGGGTGATGCCGGAGGGTTTCAAGGGCATCGGCAAGCCGTTCGGCGAGCGTTACAAGCTTCAGCGCTTCGGCCGCGGCGGGTTCGTGTCGACGGCGCTGCGGGCGGGTGCGCCGATCGTGCCGTGCTCGATCGTGGGGGCGGAGGAGATCTACCCGATGATCGGGAACGCGAAGACGCTGGCCCGGCTGCTGGGTTTCCCGTACTTCCCGATCACGCCGACGTTCCCGTGGCTGGGGCCGCTGGGCGCGCTGCCGTTGCCGACGAAGTGGACGATCCAGTTCGGTGAGCCGATTCCGACGGACGGGTATCCGCCGGAGGCGGCGGAGGACCCGATGCTGATGTTCAACCTGACGGACCAGGTGCGTGAGCAGATCCAGCACACGCTGTACAAGCTGTTGGTGCAGCGGCGGTCGGTGTTCTTCTGACCTGCTGAGCCGCGACGAGAGGGGGGCCGGTACGCGGATCGCGTACCGGCCCCCCCTTGTTCTTCGTGTGCGTCGGGCCCGTCGTTCTACGGCTTGAGGTTCTCGCCGTCGATGCCGAGGCCGGGCAGGAGCCCCGGGAGGAGCGGGGGCAGGGTGATGTCCGGGGCGGCGGGTGCGCTGGGCCGGCCTTCGGGGGAGGGCGGGGCGAGGCCGTCCGCCGGGAGGTCGTCCAGCAGGCCGTCCGTACCGCCGCCCAGCAGACCGTCCTCCGGCGTGGCGTCGGCGGAGCCCGACGAGCCGGAGGGCTCGGGGGTGGTGCTGCCGTCGGTCCGGCCTCCGGGCTTCCCGGGGGCGGCGGGGGGTGCGGGGGCGTCGGTCCGGGGCGAGCCGGTGTCCGGGGTGGTGGCGTCGGAGCGTCCGGTGTCCTTGCTCGTGCCCGGGGGGCGGGGGAGGAGGGACTGGAGCGGTGCGACTTCGTCCTCTATGGCGTCGAAGACGGAGCTGACCTCGTCGCGGACGTCGGTGAGCTGGACGGGCAGCCGGTCGCGGAGGCTGCTCCAGGCGTCGCGGTGCGAGCGGGAAAAGGTGTCCAGGGCCTGGATGGGGCCGATCGCTCCGTCGCGCCGGTAGGCGGAGTGGAGCAGGCGGTGGCCCTCGGAGGCGTCGTGGGACATGCCGTTGAGCGCGCGTCTGACGGCGCCGAGGGACTCGTGGTCGAGTGCGCCGGACCGGCCGCGCTCCATGAGTCTGCGGGCCTCGCTGAGCCGGGTGGAGGCCTGGTCGAGGTAGACCTCGCCGCGGTCGGCGTCGCCCTTGGCCATGCCGAGGCTGATGTCCTCCATCCCGCGCTTCAGTCCGTAGAGCGAATCACCGGGGAGGGCGTCGGAGCTGGCGGCGGCCACGCCGCCGAACGCTCCCGCGGCCACGCCGACGGTGAGCCCGCCGGCAGTGAGCCCCTTCGCCCAGCGCGAGCGGGGTCGCAGTCTCCGCAGTGGTGAGGCCCGGTGGGACCCCTTGCCCCGTTGCACGGGCACCGTAGGGCCCGTGGACGCGCCGCCCTCGGCGAACATGGTCTCCATGGCCGCGACGAGCTGGGCTCGCTGCGCCACTTTGACCTCGGGGTCCAACTGCGGCTTCGGTAGCTCACCGAGGCCGTTCGCCAGGGCCAACAGCGGTCCGCGGTCGGCCTGGTCGGCCGGCTCCGCGGGCTGTACGGCCGCCGCACCCTGGAGGGTCTGCTCCTCCAGGGCCTGGGCGAAGGCGTTCGCCCGCCGGTGTGCCGAAACGTTTGCGATCACTGGCGGCACCTCCTCTCGTCATCACGGTCGACTCCCCTGGCGGTCCGGAAGGTTGCACACCTTGAGCGTTTCCACTCGATGGAGTGAGTGGACACGGACGGGGGGCGACGACAGGGGGCCTGCAACCGGCACAACGAGGCGCTCGGCACTTGGGTTACGCACGAAAGATGATCGGACCAGTGCGTGACGGGACGGTCACGCAGAGGCCGGTCAGCGGGCGTCGTCCGGCAGGAGTCGGGCGAGCGTCCGTACGGCTCGGTACTGGAGGGTCTTGATCGCGCCCTCGTTCTTGCCCATCACCCGCGCGGTCTCGGCGACCGAGAGGCCTTGGAGGAACCGCAGGGTCACGCACTCCTGCTGCTGGGGGTTGAGTCGCCGCACGGCCTGGAGCAGTGCGGCGTTGGAGAGGGACTCCAGGACGGAGTCCTCGGGGCTGCGCGCCACCTCGTTGGCGTCGAGCATCTCGCCGGTGGTCACTTCCAGTCGGAAACGACTGGATTTGAAGTGGTCGGCGACCAGGTTGCGAGCGATCGTGACCAGCCAGGCGCCGAAATCGCGGCCCTGCCAGGTGAACGTGGAGATACGGCGCAGGGCGCGGAGGAAGGTCTCGCTGGTGAGGTCCTCCGCGGTCGCCTTGCCGCCCACGCGGTAGTAGATGTACCGGTACACGGTGTCGCTGTACTGGTCGTACAGGCGGCCGAAGGCATCCGCCTCACCGGCCTGCGCGCGCTCGACGAGATCCATCATGCGGGCGCTGTCGCTGTCGGCGGTGGGACGGCGGACGGTCGACGTGGTCGAGGCCGCGCGGGTGCTGCGTCTTCCGACCGCCGCACCGCGTTCGGCCAGGGCGTAGCAAGGGCCGGCAGGTGCAGGGGTGGCAAATGCGGGGACGGCGTACGCGGTGGGGACGAAGCCGCGCAAGCGGTCAATGACCGATGCACGCAGCGTAGCCAGGCCCGAGGCGTCAACCCCGACGTGTGGGTACACGGGACTCCCAGAGGCAGAGCTTCCATCACGAGCAGTTCGAAAAACGTCACCCGTGGTGGCGAGTGGCGGTCTCCGTGATGCGTCTGAGGAGAATAACGCTTCGTGCAGGCAGCGCTACACCCAGTTGTCTAAATCACCGGTTCCGTCGCTTCTCTTATCGCTAAGTGACGTATCAAGTAGCACATGGTGACCGTTTATTGATCGGATTACTTCGTGATCTGTCTACGGGGGCGACGGGTTGTGGCAGGGCCTCGGCGATCCGGCAGGCCGGATGGGGCGTCGCCCGCTCCGGCGGACCGGCTCACGATCGGCCGTCCGGCCCCGGGCGTGGCTGCGCCCCGTGACGGTTCGCCGGTGGGCGGGCACGGGGCGGGGAGGTGCGGGCGGGGGGTGCGGGCGCGGGTCAGCGGCTGTCTCTTATACACATCTCTGAGCGGGCTGGCAATG
>NZ_NTGZ01000270.1 GCF_002551245.1 Streptomyces sp. rh34 | reverse complement strand
CGCTTCGGGTCAGCCCCGGCCGGTCGCCGAGGCCGGGAAGGCGCCCGCGGCGGCGGCCGTGAAAAGGAAGCCGCGCGCGAGATCGGTGAGGCGCTCCACGCCCTTCGCGCCCAGGTGCTCGTACGGGGCGGTGTCCATGCGGTCCGTCGCCTCCTCGACCTCCGCGCGGAGCGCCGTGCCCGCCTCGGTCAGCGCCGCTTCCTCGCCCGCGTCGAGCAGCCCGCGCAGCCGCAGCCGACCGGACGCCGCCTCCCAGTCGGTGCGGCGCCAGCCCCGGGTGGACAGGATCCAGCCGATCGCCATGCCCTTGCCGGTGGCCGTGTGGCTGACGAGCGATTCGAGCGGGTCCAGTCCGGCCGCGAGAAGGGCGGCGAGATGCGCGTCGCCCCGGTGCTCGCGCAGCAGGGTCGCGGCGTGCCAGAACGCCAGATGCGGCTCCTCGGGCACCGGCAGATCCGCGTGCGCGGCGTACAGCGGGCGGGCGTGCGGGGTGCAGGCCTCGGTGGCGCGCAGCGCGAGCCGGGCCGCCTCCGCCATCTCGTCGGAGGCGATGACCTCCTCGCCGAGCAACCGCCGCAGCGTCGCGTCCGCCGCCCGTATCCGGGCGCCGAGGACCACGTCGGGTGAGGCGGTCTCCCAGACGGCGGGCACATGGCGGGCCACCAGCACGGGGTTGAAGTTGTAGAAGGTGGCGCCGACGGTCCCCGCGCCCACCGCGCCGAGCGCGGCGGCCCGGGTCGCGAAGTAGACGGCGGAGGGGTCCTCGATGCCGATCCTCGCCATCTCCGCACCCAGGTCGGGAGAGAAGAAGAGGCAGGAGTGCAGTGGGTTGACGGCGTTGTGGCAGCGGCGCTCCGCGCGGGCCGGGAGAGAACTCATACCGGCACGTTACCGACTGGTCGGTACGGAGCGGAACCCCGGGGAGCGGGGCGATCCTCCACGGCAGGTCCAGCGTAGGCCGATCACAGGTCGAGGGCGGCCGACGGAGGGTCGACGGGAGGAAGGAGGGCGGGTCGGTGGCAGGAAAGGTGGGGTACTCGTCATTGCGGCCACCGTCGCCCGCCGCCCAGGATGGCGGACGTGAAGCAGCGAACCGTGCTCGTCGTGCTCTTCGACGGCATCCAGAGTCTCGACGCCACCGGCCCGATGGAGGTCTTCGCCGGGGCCTCCCGGGCTCCGGGTGTCTCCTACGTCCTGCGGACCGCCTCGCTCGACGGCGGCCCCGTCCGGTCCACCAGCGGCCTGACCCTGATGCCCGACAGCGGCCTGGCCGACGCGCCCGTACCGCACACCCTGCTGGTGCCCGGCGGACAGGGCACCCGCGGCTCCCACCCGGAGCTGACCGGCTGGCTGCGCGAGCACGCGCCGCGGGCGGAGCGGCTCGTCTCCGTGTGCACCGGCGCGCTGCTGCTGGCCGAGGCGGGCCTGTTGGACGGACACCGGGTCACCACCCACTGGAACTACTGCGAGCAGTTGGCCCGCGACTACCCGGCCGTCCGGGTCGACCCCGAACCGATCTTCGTACGGGACGGGCGGCTGGCCACCTCGGCGGGCGTCACCGCGGGCATCGACCTCGCCCTCGCGCTCGTCGAGGAGGACCACGGGCGCCACCTCGCCCTGGACATCGCCCGGCACCTCGTGGTGTTCCTGCGCCGTCCCGGAAACCAGGCCCAGTTCAGCGCCCAGCTCAGCGCCCAGACCGCCCGGCGCGAACCGCTGCGCGAGGTCCAGCACTGGATCACCCAGCACCCGGACGCCGACCTCGGGGTCGACGCCCTCGCGGCCCGCGCCCGGCTCTCGCCCCGGCACTTCGCCCGCGCGTTCCGGGCGGAGACCGGAACGACCCCGGGGCGGTACGTCGAGCGCGTCCGCCTGGAGCACGCCCGCCGGCTCCTGGAGGACACCGCCGACGGCGTCGAGCGGGTCGCCCGCGCCAGTGGCTACGGCACCCCGGAAGCCATGCGCCGCGCCTTCGTGAAGACCCTCGCGACGGCGCCGGCCGAATACCGCCGCCGCTTCCGCACCCCCGCGTCCAGCACCTGACCGCCGACAGCACCGACACCGCCACCGCATCCGCCACCGACCGAACCGAGAGGCAGCTCCCGTGCAGATCGCCATTCTGCTCTTCGACCGATTCACCGCCCTGGACGCGGTGGGCCCCTACGAGATCCTCAGCCGGGGGCCCGGCGCCGAGCCCGTCCTCGTCGCCGAACGGACCGGCCCCGTCCGCAACGACAGCGGCAGCCTCGCGCTCGTCGCGGAGAAGACGCTCGCCGAGGTGCCCTCCCCGGACCTGGTGATCGTCCCGGGCGGTCCCGGCCAGAGCGACCAGATGGAGAACGAGGTCCTCCTCGGCTGGCTGCGTTCGGTCGACGTCACCAGCACCTGGACGACGTCCGTCTGCACCGGCTCGCTGCTGCTGGCCGCGGCCGGGCTCCTGAAGGGCAGGCGGGCCACCTCGCACTGGCTGGCGCTGGAGGCGCTGAAGGAGTTCGGCGCCGAGCCCACCGGGGAGCGCGTCGTCCTCGACGGCAAGTACGTCACCGCCGCCGGGGTCTCCTCCGGCATCGACATGGGGCTGACCCTGCTCGGCCGGATCGCGGGCGACGACGTGGCGCGCTCGGTGCAGCTGCTCACGGAGTACGATCCGCAGCCGCCCTACGACTGCGGATCGCCGGAGAAGGCCCCCGCCGCCCTCGTCGAGGAATGGCGGGCCAGGAGCCGTCACATCACCCGGTAGGGCCCGTGGTGTAGGTGAAGCGGGGCGCGCGCCGCTCCAGGAAGGCGGCGATGCCCTCCGCCGCGTCATCGCTGCCGCGCGCCTCACCGGCCCAATGGGCGTCCCGGTCCGTCCGGCCCGCGGCGAACTCCTTCGCGGCGGCCTGGGTGAGCCGGGACCGGGACGCCAGGATCCCCGCGTACTCCTGGATCCGCTCGTCCAGACCGCCCACGGGCAGCACCTCGTCGACCAGGCCGGTGCGCAGCGCCCGTTCCGTGCCGATCAGCTCGCCGGAGAACAGCAGGTGCTTGGCCGCGGCCGGGCCGACGAGCGCGACCAGCCGCCGGGTCGAGGAGGCGGGGTAGACGATGCCGAGCTTGGCCGGGGTGACCCCGAAGGAGGCCCCCTCCTCCGCGAACCGCAGATCGCAGGCTGCCGCGAGCTGGCTGCCGCCGCCCACGCAGTAGCCGCGCACCGCGGCCAGCGTCGGCAGGGGGAACGCGGCGAGCGCGTCCTCGGCCACCACCGCCAGGTCCCGGGCGGATTCCGGGCTCTCCCGCAGCGTGGAGATGTCGGCTCCGGCGCAGAAGGTGTCCCCGGCTCCGGTCAGCACAAGTACCCGGACCGCCGGATCGGCCGCGAGCCGCTCCAGCAGCTCCGGCAGACCCCGCCACATCGCGGTGGTCATCGCGTTGCGCTTGGCGGGGTTCGCGATCACGACGGTGGCGACGCCGCGCTCGACGGACGTGATCAGGCGGGGTTCCGTACGGTCCATGCGCCGGATGCTATCCGGAGGGTTCGAACCTATGATCAAGAAGGGGGCGCGGGGCGGGCACGCACCGTAAGGAGTCGTCGATGAACGAACCCACCGCCGAGGGCCGGAAGCTCAGCCGCAGTTTCGGCTGGCTCGCGCTGCTCGGGGCTCTGCTGGTGATCGCGGGCGTCATCGGCCTCGTCTACACCGGCGTCGCCACTCTCACCTCGATGCTGCTCTTCGGCTGGCTGCTGCTCGTGGGCGGTCTGGTCGGGCTGCTGCACGCGATCGAGTCACGCGGCACGAACTACTTCTGGCTGGGCGTGGTGGTCGCCGCCCTCAACATCGCCGCGGGCGTCGTCGTCATCAAGCACCCCGAGGGCACGGCCGAGGCGCTGACCATGTTCGCCGCCCTGCTCTTCCTTACCGGTGGGGTCTTCCGGCTGGTCGGCAGCGTCGTCGTGCGAGGTCCGCAGATGGGCTGGACGCTGCTGCAGGGAGCCTTCGGCCTGCTGCTGGGCCTGCTGGTGCTGTTCGACTGGCCGCACAGCAGCCTCTACGTTCTCGGCTGCTTCTTCTCGCTGGCCCTGCTGTTCGACGGGCTCGGCCTGATCGCCATCGGTGTCGGCGGCCGGCGCATCGTCAGCATGGTCTCGGAGAGGCTCGATGAACCTGCCGCGACCACTGCCCCGGACGAGCCGAGCACGTCACCAGAAGACGGGCAGAAGTAGTCCCTGTGCGTCCAGGGATACCCGTGTTTGGTCAAATAGCGCCGATACCTGGCTACTTCCGATCAGTGGCACGGTCGGGACCAGGCCATTCCCAAGACTCTTTACTCGACGGTCAGTGCAGTGCGAGTGAGAGCTGGTGCCGGACGATGGAGAGCCTCGGGAGTGCCCCTGCCGACCCCGTGTCTTACGAGGGGGTGTGGCGCTTCACGGCCTCCGCCGTGGACGCGTCCGTGCCGAGCGCCCGGCACGCCGTACGCGACCTCCTCGACCGGCAGGGCGTGCCGATCGAGGACGACATCCTCCAGGGACTCCTGCTGATCGTCTCGGAGCTGGTGACCAACGCCGTCAAGCACGCGGCGCTCCTCTCGCCCGAGCTGGCCGTCGAGGTGGCCATCGCCGCCGACTGGGTCAGAGTCTCGGTCGAGGACAACCACCCCTACCGGCCCACCGCGCTGGAGACGGACTACGCGCAGACCGGCGGCCGGGGCCTGCTGCTGGTCAAGGTGATCACCGCGGAGGCGGGCGGCACCTGCGACGTCGAGCACACCGCGAGCGGCGGGAAGATCATCTGGGCGGCGCTGCCGTTGAAGACGCAGCTCTGACCGCCCCGTACGGAGACGAGCGAGGGTTCACCAGCCCGCCGAGGGGCCCGTCAGCTCACGGATCGCCGGCCGCGCCGCGTCCAGCACCGTCATGAACCACGCCGAGAACGGCGCCCGCGTGTGCCGCTCGGCGAGCTCCGCCGCCGTCACGAAGGCCGTCTCCTCGACCTCCTCGGGGTCCGGCTTCAGCGCCGTCTGCGCCATCCCCACGAACAGGTGGTTGAACTCCTGCTCCACCAGACCCGAGGCCGGGTCCGGATGGTTGTAGCGGACCGTTCCGGCCTCGGCCAGCAGCGAGGGGGAGAGCCCCAGCTCCTCGTACGTACGCCGGGCGGCGGCCGCGAACGGGGCCTCGCCCGGATAGGGGTGCCCGCAGCAGGTGTTCGACCAGACGCCGGGGGAGTGGTACTTGCCCAGTGCCCGGCGCTGGAGCAGGAGCCGCCCCTGCTCGTCGAAGAGGAACACGGAGAACGCGCGGTGCAGCTGCCCGGGGGCCTGGTGGGCCGCCAGCTTCTCCGCGGTGCCGATGGTGGTGCCGTTCTCGTCGACCAGTTCGAGCATGATCGCTTCTGCGGTGCCGTTCGACGAGCTGTGCGTCGCGGTGGCTGGTGTGATCGGCATACCCATCCTTCGCTTTGGTCCCCGGCCTCGTGCGCCGGGCCCCTGGAGTCCGGTCAAGTCTGCCGTACAAAAGCCGCTTGTCCGCACTTCGGGTGGAGGCATGTCCGCCCCGCCGCGGCCCCCGAGCGCGGCGGGACGGACGGGCCGTCAGACCCCGAAGGCCGCCGGATAACGGATCACGCCCGCCGGAACAGGGACGGAATCGTCCAGTACCAGGGCCATCATCGCCTCGTCCGGCACCTCGAAACCTGGCCGGATCCCGTAGCGCGAAGCCGGCACGAAACCGAAGCGCGGGTAGTACTCGGGATGACCGAGCACCAGCACCAGCGCCTCGCCGCGCAGCCGGGCGGCATCCAGCACCGCTCGCACCACGGCCTGCCCCGCACCCTGCCGCTGGTACGCCGGAGAGCTGGCCACCGGGGCCAGTGCGAGCGCCGGGGCGTCGCCGACCCGGCAGCGGGTCAGCAGCGCGTACGCCGCCGGGGAACCGTCCGGGGCCTCGGCGATGCGGCCGAGGCCGGGCAGCCAGGCCTCGGTGTCGGCCCGCAGGGCGTCCACGAGGTCGGCCTCGTCCCGGGTCGGGAACGCGGCCGTGTTGACCGTGTGCACGGCCGCACGGTCCGCCGGTGTCTCCGGACGGGTGGTCCACCGGGGGTCGGCGGGGCGCAGCACGTACGCGGCGTAGCCGTACTCCGTGCCGTGCTCCCGCCGCACCGCCAGCTCCTCACGGGTGGCGGCGAGCGCCCACTCCATACCGGGAGCGCCCGGGTCGGCGCCGGCGGCCCGTTCGGCGAGCGGCACGTAGTACGCGTCCCAGTCGCTCTCGGGCTGGACCAGCACGGCGTCGACCGTGCAGCCGCCGGCGACGGCGGCCGCGGTGGTCTCCGACAGGGTGCGCAGGGAGCCGTTGCGGTCCCAGAAGTCGCGCGCCCCGGCGGACGGCGCGTCCGTGGTCCAGACGCACTCGGAGATCATCATCGAGCCGCCCGGGGCCAGCAGGCGCTGCCAGTCGCGGACGGCGGTGTCGAACCCGACGCAGTACGCGGAGCCCTCGGCCCAGATCAGGTCGAAGGACCCCGCCGGGAACCGGGGGCCGGTGAGGTCGCCCATGTCCGCCCGGACGGTGCGGACGCGGTCGCCGAGGCCGCGAGCCCCGGCCGCCTCGCGCAGCTCGTCCAGGAACGGCTGGTGCAGGTCGACCGCGGTCACCTCGGCGCCCGCCTCGGCGGCGAGCAGCAGAGCGGCCCGGCCCGGCCCGCAGCCCAGGTCGAGGACGCGCGGACGGTCGGGCAGTGGGCCGGCGAGAGCGAGCAGCCGACGCGTGGTCGCGTCGGAGCCGGGGCTCTGCCGGGGGAGACGGTGGTGCAGGGTGAAGAGCGCCTCGGTGCGCGAGGCGCTGTCGGTGTGGTCGGTCAACGTGGGAACCCTTGGGTGTGAGGGCTCCGGCCCGATCCGGGAAGAAGGGGACCTAGCCGGAAACCCGGGAGATGAGGAAGGACCGATTGCCGCGCCGGGAAGGCGTCGTCGCGACCGTCATCAACCTCAGCTCCTCTCGAAAGGGTCCCGGTGGCACCGGGTTCCGCTCCACCGCGAGACTCGAACGTCTCGGCGATCCCACATTAGCACCGGCTGAGCCCGGCGCTCGGGGGTCGCCTCAGTGGCAGAGCCGCGCCTCGTGCTCCGCGTGACCGCTCGGCTCCAGCTGGAAGGTGCAGTGCTCCACGTCGAAGTGGTCCCCGAGGCAGCCCTGCAGCTCGTGCAGCACCTTCTCGTGCCCTATCGAGTCCAGCATCTCCTGGCGCACCACCACATGGGCGGAGAGCACCGGCATCCCCGAGGTGATCGTCCAGGCGTGCAGATCGTGGACGTCCAGGACCCCGGGCAGCTCCGTGATGTGGGCCCGTACCTCCGCCATGTCCACACCCTTGGGCGCCGCCTCCAGGAGCACGTTCAGGGTCTCCCGCAGCAGCTTCACGGTCCGCGGGACGATCATCAGGCCGATCACCAGGGAGGCGATCGGGTCGGCGGCCTGCCAGCCGGTCGCCATGATGACGCCCGCCGAGATGATCACGGCGAGCGAGCCCAGGGTGTCGGCCAGCACCTCCAGATACGCGCCCCGCACATTCAGGCTCTCCTTCTGCCCACGCATCAACAGGGAGAGGGAGACGACATTGGCCACCAGACCGACGGCGGCGAACATGATGGCCAGGCCGCCCTTCGTCTCGGCCGGGGCGATGAACCGCTCGACCGCCTCGAAGACCAGATAGCCGCCGACCCCCAGCAGCAGCAGACAGTTCGCGAGCGCCGCCAGGATCTCCGCGCGGGCGAAACCGAAGGTGCGGTTCGGCCCGGCCGGACGGTTGGCGAAGTGGATGGCGAGCAGCGCCATCCCGAGTCCCAGGGCGTCGGTGGCCATGTGGGCGGCGTCCGCGATCAGGGCCAGTGAGTCGGAGAGCACCCCGCCCACGATCTCCATGACCATCACGCTCAGCGTGATCCCCAGGGCCACCCGGAGCCTGCCCCGGTACGCGGCGGCCGCCGTGCCGGTCGGGGGCGGCCCGCCGTGTGTATGCCCGTGATCGTGGCCAGCCCCCATGCGAAACGCCTCCAGGTCCGTGCGACGGCGCCGGTGCGAAACCGCCCGACGAGGCCAGTGAACTACGGGTGGGGGGTATGAGGCAACACGGTACTGAACACCGTTGTCATGTGCCCTGACCTGCGAAAACGTTCCGCAGGTCAGGGCGTCGGCGCCGTCACCGACGCCACCCGCGACCGATCACGAACGGGCCTCGGGATGGCGCAGGCACCAGCCCTCCCAGGCCGACTCCACCATCTCGCGCACGCCTCGCCGCGCCGTCCAGCCCAGCTCCTCGGTGATCCGCGCGGCCGACGCCACCGCCCTCGGCGCGTCACCGGCCCGGCGCGGCTCGACCACCGGCTTCAGGGTGTGGCCCGTCACCTCGCCGATCACCTCGGCCAGCTCCCGTACCGAGACGCCCTCGCCCCGGCCGACGTTCAGCGTCAGGTCGCCGGCGCCCGTCTCGTCCAGCCGCCGCGCGACGGCGAGATGAGCCTCCGCCAGATCGGCGACGTGGATGTAGTCACGGACGCAGGTGCCGTCCGGCGTCGGGTAGTCGTCCCCGAAGATCCGCGGGGCCTCGCCGCGTGTCAGCCGCTCGAACATCATCGGGACGATGTTGAAGACCCCGGTGTCCGCGAGCTCCGGCGCGGCCGCGCCCGCCACGTTGAAGTACCGCAGGCAGGCGGTCGAGAGCCCGTGGGCCCTCCCGGTCGCCCGCACCAGCCACTCGCCGGTGAGCTTGGTCTCGCCGTACGGGTTGATGGGCAGGCAGGGCGTCTCCTCCGTGATGAGGTCCACGTCCGGTACGCCGTAGACGGCCGCCGAAGAGGAGAAGAGGAAGCGCCGCACGCCCGCCGCGACCACGGCCTCCAGCAGCACGCCCAGCCCGGCGACGTTCTCCCGGTAGTACAGCAGCGGCTTCTCCACGGACTCGCCGACCTGCTTCTTCGCCGCGAGATGCACCACACCGCTCACCGCGTGACCGGTCAGCACCCGGTCCAGCAGGGCACGGTCCGAGGTCGATCCCTCGACCACCGTGACGGCGTCCGGCAGCCGGTCCACGATGCCGCTGGAGCGGTCGTCGAGCACCACGACCCGCTCGCCCGCCGCCACCATGGCCCGCGCCATGTGTGCCCCGATGTATCCCGCCCCGCCTGTGATCAGCCATGTCATGACCGCCAGCCTAAGGGCCCGTCGTTCGGATCATGCCGGGCTCGTCCGACGGCAGGGCCCTGGCCCCGCCCGCCCACCGGCGTCGGCCGGCGGTTTGTGGGCCGGGCCCCCGATCGATGATGATGATCGCCAACGCCGCCCAGGCGTGCGGGTCCACGCGTACAGCGCGCGAACGGGCGGTGAACTCGGCCTTCCGTTCATCCGATAGCCTCAGCCGACACGCCGCCGGCCCGCCTCGTGGCCGTGCCACCGTGTGTCGTCCACGTCAGTGCCAAGGAGTGAGTTCGTCTGTCGACCGCCATTCTCACCGGTACGCCGGTACCCGGGTCGTCGCTCGCGGACGATCTGCGATCCCTGGGATTCGACGTGCAGAGCGCCGCTGACGCCGCTGACGCCGCGGCCCTCCTCGCCGCCGTCCCGGCAGGCCGCCGGGTCGCCCTCGTCGACCCGCGTTTCGTGGGCCACGTCCACGCGCTGCGGCTCGGGCTGACCGACCCGCGCTTCCCCGCCGCCACCGTCCCCGGCGCGCTCACCGCCCAGCCCGAGGCGCGCGGCGCCCTGCTCCAGGCTTTGCACCGCACCGCCGCCGCGGTC
>NZ_NTGZ01000027.1 GCF_002551245.1 Streptomyces sp. rh34 | reverse complement strand
GCTCAGAGATGTGTATAAGAGACAGGGCGAGGGCCCCGCGCCCACGCCCACGCCCGCAACGAAGGAGGCCGCCCCGGTGGTCACCCCGCGCGGCGGTGTCGCCGCCGGTGAACGTCCCGTCGGCAGCGGCGACAACAGCACCGCGGTGCTGGCCGGTTCGGTGGCCGGGACCGTGCTGCTCGCGGGCGTGGGCACGATCGTGCTGCGCCGCCGCTCGGCGGCCGGCCTCAACGGCTGACCCGCACCGCTCACCACCGCTGACCGTGGCGCCGCCCCGCACCGGGGCGGCGCCACGCCTGCTCGCCGCCCTCCCCGCACCGCACCGATTCCGGAGTCCTCTGTGCCGTCCCGTACACCCCGCCGCCTCCGGCGGACCGCCGCCCTGTTGACCGCCCTCGCGACCTGCGCCGCCCTGGCCGCGTGCTCGTCCGCCGAGCCCTCGGCGTCCTCCCCCGCCGCCACGTCCGCCGCGCCCTCCACCTCTTCCACCTCTTCCGCCTCTTCCGCGCAAGGCGGGTCGGCGTCCGGGGCGAGCGGATCCACCGGGACCGATGAGCCGGACCGGCAGGCTCCCACGGAGGTCTCCATTCCCTCGATCGGCATACGGAGCGCGCTCATGGAGCTGGGGCTCAACACGGACGGCACGGTCGAGGTCCCGCCGCCGGACAAGGGCATGACGGTGGGCTGGTACACCGGCGGGTCCGTGCCCGGGGCGCCGGGCCCCGCCGTGCTGATCGGCCACAACGACACCCGTTTCGGCCGGGCCGTCTTCCACGACCTCAAGAACATCCGCAAGGGTGCCGAGGTACTGGTCCGCGACGGGGCGGGGAAGACCCTGCGTTTCACGGTCACGGGCAAGGAAGCGGTCAGCAAGAAGGCGTTCCCCACCGAGAAGGTCTACGGCGCGACGAAGGGCAGCACCCTGCGGCTCATCACCTGCGACGGGGAGTTCGACTCCCGGGGTCATACGGTCGACAACCTCATCGTGTACGGCGCACTCGCCTGAGCATCGGTGTGCTCGGCGGCGAAGCGGCGCCCCGCCCGGGAACCCGGATGGCAGCCGACCGGACAGACTCGTGCCACCCGATGTCTACCCGTGGGTAACTGCCGCTGCTTGGATGGGGGTCGCCCGGTACGCCCCCCACTCGACCACAGGAGACCTCGTGCCGAACACCGCGTTCCGCCGCCTGACCGGCGTGGCCTTGTCCGCCACCCTCGCCACCGTCACCCTCGCCGTGAACGCTCCGCAGGCGGCGGCTGCCGAGACCCCGTCCCTGCGGGTGCTCTCGTACAACGCGTTCATCTTCAGCAAGTCCCTCTACCCCAACTGGGGTCAGGACCACCGAGCGGCCGAGATCCCGAAGACGTCGTTCTTCCAGGGCAATGACGTCGTGGTGATCCAGGAGGCCTTCGACAACGGGGCCTCCGACGCGCTGCTGCGGAACTCCGCGTCCCAGTACCCGTACCAGACCCCGGTGGTCGGCCGGAGCAAGAGCGGCTGGGACGCGACAGGCGGCTCGTACGCGGCGGCGACGCCGGAGGACGGCGGCGTCGCGATCCTGAGCAAGTGGCCGATCGTGCGCAAGGAGCAGTTCGTCTTCAAGGACGCGTGCGGCGGCGACTGGTTCTCGAACAAGGGCTTCGCCTACACGGTGCTGAACGTCAACGGCGCCCGGGTCCACGTCGTCGGCACCCACGCCCAGTCGACCGACCCGGGCTGCTCGGCGGGCGAGGCCGCACAGATGCGCAGCCGGCAGTTCCGGCAGATGGACGCGTTCCTCGACGCGAAGAACATCCCGGCCTCCGAACAGGTCGTCGTGGCGGGCGACTTCAACGTCGACGGGCACTCGGCCGAGTACGCGTCGTTCCTCTCCGACGCCGGCCTGACCGCGCCGGAGGCCCGGACGGGCCACCCGTACTCCTTCGACACCCGCGACAACTCCATAGCGTCCGAGCGCTACCCCGACGACCCGCGCGAGGACCTGGACCACGTCCTGCACCGCACGGGCCACGCCAAGCCGTCGGGCTGGAAGAACGACGTGATCAAGGAGCGGAGCGCACCCTGGACGGTGTCCAGCTGGGGCAAGAGCTACACCTACACGAACCTCTCCGACCACTACCCGGTGGTCGGCTCCGGCCAGTAGCCGCACCATCCGGTCCGCCGTCCCCCTCCGCTCGCCTTCCCTTCCGCTCGGGCTGTTCCGACGAACCGCCCATGCTCGACGATCCGTCGGCCGACGGGAAGGCGGCCGGGGGCTTCTCCTCGTCGCCGCCCCGGTCGGCCACCGGGGCTGCTTCCCCCGCGCCCACGGCCGGTGACGCCTGCGGCGTGGGCGTCCCGCCGTCAGCGGGTGCGGGAGCGAGCCCCGCCCTGCGCAGCGCGGTGCGGGCGAGGGCTTGTGCCACCGTGGCGACTCGCTCCCGGTCCGCGTGCTCCTCCGTGTAGCGAACGGTGAGTACCGCGTTGTCCTTGCGCACTTCCACCACAGCGGCCATGAGGATCTGCCGGCCGACGTCGTCGAACAAGTGGCGTCCCGTGTGCAGGCGTGCCTCGTCCCCGAGCCCTTCCAGGCTTCGCGGATCCCCGTCCGTGACCAGCCCGAACCGGAAGGAGGAACTCCGCCAGGACGCGAACTGACGTGACGCGAGGATCACCGCGCTCTGGTCGAAGAGGGGCTCGAATATCCGCGTGCCGGCCTCGATGCGTACTGCTCGCGGGAACGACGGCTGCTCAGTCACGACGCAGCCCGGCTCCCACGGGCTCAGCACGTACGTCGTCGTCGGCGTCGACGGGGAGGTGTCCGCACCGCCGGTGAGTTCGGCGACGTGCTCAGCGTCGAGGAGACGGCACGCGGCGGGCAGTGAGCGTACCGGTCCGGAGCCGGGCGCAGCCTGTGCGGCGCCCTGGAGCGTCACCGCGTAGCCTCCCACGATGAGCGCGAGGGCGAACGCTCCGGACATCAGCTGTCGCCCCGGCAACGGATGTCGGACCTCTCTCCGCGTCTCCTCGGCCACTGCTTGCGCCAGACGGTCCCGCAGTTCGATGTGGCGGAAGCTGTAGGCGCCTCCGGACTGACGGAGCACACCGCGCTGGTGTGCGTCCTTCAGGAACGCCATGAGTCCCAGGGGCAGGCTGCCCGTAGCCGCAAGGTACAGACGGGCCACCTGGAACCGGCCCCACGCCGAGACGGCCGTCCCGTGGAGCAGCCAGCAGACCAGGGCTGCCAGCACGGTGAAGGCCCAGTCGCCGGTGGTGACGGCGCCCCGCGCCGCCGGGGTGACGGCATACAGGGCCAGCATGATCAACGGCAGCACGAGCGTGAGCGGGACCAGCCGGTCGCGGTAGGACCAGGCTCCGTTCAACGCGACGATCACGACGATGAACGGAGACTCCGTCAGCACATCGACAAGAAACCCCACCGCGCTCTCGTCGGCGCTGGATCCGGCGGAAGCGTCTACGGCCCTGGCCGCGAACCAGAACCCCAGCAGGAGAAGAGGCAGGCCGCACAGGACGGTCAGAGCCGGTGGCCCGGCGGTGAAGAGCCAGCCGAGGGCGAACGTGGAGCGCCGGTCCGACCGCAGCAGTGCCCCCGGCGAGCGCGCCAGGAACGGGTCGTCGGCGGCGAGGAACAGTCGTCGGCCGCACCATCGCACCGTCACCCAGCTGATCGCCGTCATGGCCCACAGCCACAGTCCGGAGCGTGTGGAGACCGCGGTCGACCAACCCGCCGTGAGACAGGCCGCGGTGAAGACCGCCAGGGTCGTGCCGCGCCACCCCCTCACCGCCCCGCGCAGGCGCGTACCGGTGGGGCGGACGATCTGCTGGGGCGGACGGTGCTCCTCGTCCGCCGCCGAGAGCGCCGTGTGAAGAAGGGCGAGCGCGCACACGATCGCGTACGCCTGCCACAGCGAGAGGCCGATGCTGCCCGGCCAGCCCCACGACCCCAGATCGAGTCGCACCATGAGCGCGACACTCAGCGTGAAGGCCGGAACGAGAGCGAGGACGCGGACGTGCCGGGGCACGTGCTCGTCGAGACGCCACCACGCGAGGTACTCCAGGCTGTCGGCTTTCATCCGTGCGGCCAGAAAGCCCGCCCAGCCGCGTGCGGTCTGTGGATCCCAGCCCGTTCGTTCCTCGTGGGACGGGCTGTAGATGGCATCGAGATAGGCGTCGTAGAGGCGACGTTCGATGGCGGTGGTGTCGGCGAAGGCACCCGGTGCGAGGAGTTCGCGAGGGTCCGCGCCCTCCTCGCTGAACGCCTCGCGGGCCAGGTTCGCCATCAGCGGCACCTGGAGCACGCTGAGCAAACGGTCCTCCGGAGTACCGTCGGCGGCCCCCTCCAACCGGGAGAGCACCTCGGTCCAGCGCGACCCCGGCCGTCCGCCGGGATTCAGATACGCGGCCACGGCGCTGTCCGCCAGGGGGCACAGGGTGATCTCCGTGCGCGAGAACACGTTCTGTTCAGGAACATGTTCGTGGTATTCGTCCCGGCGGCTCGTGAGCACGAACGGGAAGCCGCCCTTCGTGCCTTCCCTGAGCCGGCGCATGGCGCGCTTGCGCACATCCGCGGGGATCTCGTCGAAGCCGTCCAGGATGGGCAGGACCCGCCTCGTCCGCAGGAGGACCAGGGCGACCGCCACCGGTGGGGCACCCGTCACGGGAGTGCAGGCGCGGGCGTGCTCGGCCGCCACGTGCCGCGCGATCCACGGGTACAGGCCCTCCCGGGGGTCCCAGGACGCGAGGGGAACGATGACCGGTACGGGTCCTTCCCGCCCCTCACGGGTCTGCCGCTCCTGGAGCAGTTCGGTCGCCAGGCGCAGGGCCAACACCGACTTCCCCGCACCAGGGCCACCCGTGATCACCAGACGACGGGCGGGCGTCGCACGGAAGTACGCGGCGACCGAGCCGCTGCCGGGCGTGCCGGAGCCGCCTCCCTGCTCCTCCTCCCGCCACGGGACCTCGATGGGCTCCGGGTTGCGGATCAGCTCCCAGCGCTCGTCCCCGCCGTAGCGGAGTGACAGGTCCTCGGTGAGATCCTCGACAGCACGCGCCAGATGGGGGTCCGACAACCACCGGCGCATACGGCGGTCACGAGCGCGGAGGAGGACCCATCGGCCCGCGGACAGAACGACGACGCCTGTCAGGAGCAGCCAACCCGCTGCCACGGGGCCGGGATCGAGCCCTCGCGGGAGCGGCAGGTCCGGCCGGGCGAGGAGCAGGATCACGGCGAACGCGGCTCCCGCGAGCCCGGCGACCCAGCCGAACCAGGCGTCCGCCCCGGGTCGGCGGTGTCCCTCGGACGGGCCACCCGTCACCGCCGCCAGTTCGAGCCGGTCGACATGGGCGATCTGGATCACGTTCCGCTGACGCCCGCCCGAGACCTCGAAGCGGGGCCCGTCGCCGGCCGGATGACGCGACGCCGTGTCTCCGCTCTCAGTTGAAGGTGATGTCACCGTGCATGTTCTGAGCCTGGACGACGGAGTGCTGGGTCCCTCCACTGATCTCGAACCTCGCGGCCCCCGGTGTCCGGTGCGCGCGTTCGCCCTGTTCCCGCAGGCCTGCGAGAGCGGCGGCGAAGGTAGGATCCTGCTCGGCCCGCTCCCTGAGGGCCTCTGCCAGAGAACGCGCCCGCTCGGTATCGTGCGGGCGCTGTTCGAGCAGCGTCAGCTCGCCCTCGATCGAACTCCGCGACGGTTCACCCCCCGCTGTCGCGTCCCTCCGTACGACCAGGCCGCGCAGCGAATGCCAGACCTGCTGGCCGGCGCTTCCCGCCGCCCCGCCGGCCAGCGCCATCAGCAGTCCCTCCGAAATCGGTTCCACAGGTGCTCCTTCCACGTCGACGACCGATGACAGCCACTCCATCGGTTACCCGTCCTCCATCGTGATGGAAGACCACTGCCGCCGTCCCGCGGTTCGGTGAGTAAGGCCCAGCCGCAGGCGGGATCGGAGCGAGCCGTGGGATCGGAGCGAGCCATGGGCGCGGCACGAACGCGCCCACGCCTCGACGGGCTCCGCCGGGGAGCGGCGTCGCCCGCTACCCGATCTCCACCACACGCGCCCACGCCGGCGGTCGGCGAGGAACGTGGTCGGGGTTGTCCTCGTCCCAGGAACGGTGTCTGTGGTCCCTCGGGAACAGGCCGATGACCGTCCGGCATGCCGGTCGCGAGGCAGGCCAGGGTGTCTGCCCGTCGGTCAGGACCACGATGGCGTCGGGCCGGGGGTGGGCCCGCAGCGCCTTGGCGAATCCCGTACGCAGGTCCGTGCCGCCACCTCCCACCAGCGGGATGCCCTCGGCCTGGCACAGCGGGTGCACGACCCGGGTCGCCGCGTCGCACGCGAGGACGGTGACCAGGTCGCGGCGGCCGCCCACCGCACGCGCGATGGCGGCGACCTCCAGGAGGGCGCTGCCCAGTTCGGCGTCGCTGACCGAGCCGGAGGTGTCGATGACGACGGAGACCCGGGGTGGTCTGCGCCGCAGGCTGGGCAGGACGACACCGGGCAGTCCGGTGGCTCGTCGCGACGGGCGGCCGTAGGTGTAGTCCTCCCCCGCGCCGAGCCCCGAGGCGGCCGAACGGACGGCGGCGCCCAGCAGATCCCGCCAGGGCTGCGGAGGATGGAACGCCTCCTCCGCCCACCGCTTCCACCCCTTCGACGCGTTTCCCGGCCGGCCGGTGATGCCCTGCGCCACCCGGAAGCGGACCGCGTCCTGTTCGTGCGCGCTGAGCCCGTGCGCGCCGTCGGGCCCCAGATCCCATTCCCGCTCCAGCCCGTCGGCGCCGCTTCCGCAGTCCAGCCAGGCGAGGTTCTGGGTGCGCGTGCCGAGGCGGAACTGGTACAGGTAGTCCTCCATCAGCTCGCCGGGTGGCAGGTGCAGCGTCGACGGGTAGACGATGCCCTTCGGCCGGGCCAGGCCGTCGCCGTACACGTCGTCGTTGATCTCGCAGTCGGCGGCGATGTTCATCCGCAGTCGCTCCCCCGGTCCGGTCAGGCCGCGCTGCCGGGCGACCCGGTCGCTGCGGCCGTGGTGGTCGCGCAGCAGGTGCGACACCTCGTGGACCCAGACCCCGGCCAGCTCCTCGACGGGGGTACGGGCCACGAAGGTCGGCGAGACGTAGCACCGCCAGTGCCGGTCGACCGCCATGGTCGGGACCTGCCGTGACTCCACGGTGTGCAGGGCGAACAGCGCGGTCGCCAGGTAGGGACGGACCCGGGCCGCCTGCAGGCGGGCGGCGAACAGTTTGTCCAGGTCGAGCGCGCTCGACGTGTCCGTCGTCGTCATCGGCCCGCCGCCGCCTTCGCCTTCGCCGTGACCCGCGCCGCCGCGCGGTCCGCTCGCCCGGACAGCGACACGACGCCTGCGAGCTGTTCGATGGAGGCCGGTACGTCCCAGTCCTCCTGGCGCAACGCTGCGAGGGTGGTCGCCGGGACGACCACCAGATCCGGGGCTCCGGACTCCAGCGCCCGGACGAGCAGCGCCCACGCCGCGTCCCAACGGGTTCTGTCCGGGCGGGTACGGACCGCCGCGACAACCCCGTCCAGCGCGGCCTGGCGGAGATCGCCGCGCTCGGGCAGGACGGCTCGCGCCGGGTCGGCGAGGAGCTCCTCGGGGTCCGGAAGGTCCATCCGGTCCAGGCTCGCCAGCAGCTCCAGCCCCGGGCCGTCCCCCACCGTTCCCCGGACCAGCAAGGACAGCACGTCCCGGGAGGATCCGGCGGCGGTCGCGAACGCGATCAGGTTCAGCGTCATGTCCCAGCTGCGCGGCGACGGCCACGGCCCGCCCCGGCGTGTCTCCGTGGTGGGCAGCCGGTGCACGAGCGTGGGGCGGGCGGAGAGGAGCCCGCACACCGCGCGCCGGGCGAAGTCCACGGCCTCGGGCAGCTTTCCGGGGTCGAGGCGGGGCAGCGTCGCACGGGGCCAGGTGCCGGCGAGCCCCCGTACGACCACCTCGTGGTCGTGGGTCCACTGGAGGTGGACGAAACGGTTGGCGAGCGGCGGGCTCAGCTCCCAGCCGTCGGCCGCCGAGGAGCGCGGATTGGCGGCGGCCACGATCCGTACGCCGGGCGGGAGCCGCAGTGCTCCGATCCGCCGCTCCAGTACGAGACGGAGGAGCGCGGCCTGCACGGCGGGCGGTGCGGTGGAGAGCTCGTCGAGAAACAACAGCCCGCGTCCCGCGCGCACGAGGCGGACGGCCCAGTCCGGCGGGGCCATCGGCACCCCCTGTTCGGCGGGGTCGTCGCCGACGATGGGCAGCCCGGAGAAGTCGGACGGCTCGTGCACGCTGGCGATGACCGTGGTGAGCGGCAGGTCCAGGGAGGCGGCGAGCTGGGTGAGGGCCGCGGTCTTGCCGATCCCCGGCTCGCCCCAGAGCAGCACGGGCAGGTCGGCGGAGACCGCCAGGGTCAGCGCCTCCAGCTGGATGTCGGGACGCGGCTCGGTGGTGGTGTCGCGGAGCAGACTCATCAGCGTGTCGGCGACGGCGAGTTGGGAGACGGGAGCGGCATCCGGGGGCACGGCGGACGGAGTGTTCATCAGCATGGGTGATCACCTGAGGGTGTGCGAAGGGCGAATGAGCATGGGTGAGTACGGGAGCGGGCGGGGGGCGGTCACGGTGCGGGGACCGACAGACCCGGCAACCCCGGGGTCAGCGGACGGCTGTGTGGCGCGGGCGCCGGGCTCGCCGAGGACGGGGGTCGACGGGACGGCGGGGGTCGGAGCGGTGGCGGATGGGCCCGGGACCGAGCAGGTCGGCCCGGAACAGCCCGTAGGTGATCCGCCGTTGCGCGGCAGCCTCCAGTTCGTCCCGCAGAGGACCGTCGCGCAGCACCGCCCCAGGCCCGAGCAGCCCTTCGACGACGGCCAGCGCACCGGCGATGTCCCCGTGGTCGAGGCGTTCGCGGACACCGGTGAGGCAGTCCGGACGTCGGTGCGCCTCGTCGATGGCCTGGAGGCAGGGCAGCGGCGTGCCGGTCAGGGCGACCAGCAGTTCTTCACGGCGGACCTCGGCCGGATCGTGGTCCAGCGGAGCGAGCGCCCCTTCGACCAGGCCGATCCGGTGCTGCGCTCCCCGGCACGCCACGAGGCGTGACGCTCCCGCCCGGTCGCCGGTACGTGATGGGGCCGACGCCGGAGCGGGCGGCGGGAGATCCGGCACGAGGGCCCGCGCGACCAGCGGGTGCAGCTGACCGGCCTCGATCGCCCCGGTGCGGAGCAGGTCGAGGTCGGGCAGTATCCAGGTGGCCGCGTCCGGGAGCACCGGTGACGCCGACGCGCCCGGGACCGCCGCCGCGACCCGCGCGACAGGCGTCCCCCGACCGTCCGCGCCGGCGTCCAGTTCCAGGAGAAGCCGGTGCCGGCCGCCCAGCCGCACGCTCACCGTGCCGCATGACCCCTGCCCCTCGGCGCGGAGCAGAATCGCCGCTTCCGCCGCCCAGCGGTCGACGGCGCAGGGGAGGTCCGGCGGGACGGAGCCCCACAGGTCCCGGGCGGCGGCCTCGGTTTCCCGGCCGGCGGGCCGGGCGGCGGGGCCGGAGCGGATCCGTAGCTCATCGGTCCTGCGCGCGTCCCACAGGTGGCGGTGCAGATCGAAGCGGAAGCGCCGGTTCGGACGCGGGTGAGGATGACGGCGGGCGGTGGGCTCGGCAGGGGAACCGTCCCACAGCGCGAGGCTGATCCGCTGCCCCGCGTCCGCCCAGGCGGGCGGGGTCCGGACGACCAGGTGCAGAGGGCCCGGCCCGTCGCGCTCCGGTGGGTCGTAGCGGGCCAGGGCGATCGTCAGCCCCGGGCGCAGCAGCCCGTGCGGGGCGATTCTCGGCATGTGCCAGCGCAGCAGGTCAGGAGCCAGCCGGCGCAGGTCCGCCCGGATGCGGGCGGCGAGTTCCCGGCCGTGGCCGCGCGCCACGGACCGGAGGCGGAAATCGATGTCGACGCCTGCGGCGGCGCACGCTCCTGCCCAGTCCCCGGCCTCACGGCGGGCGGTCGCGGTCTCGATCATCGGGGCCGGCACGGCGAACTCGCGTACGCGCGGCCAGAAGGACGGGAGGGACGGGTGGGTATCCCGGTTCGCGGTCGAAGTGAGCATCAGCACTCACCTTGCGCGGACGGGTCCCCCAATCTGTTCATGGAGTGAGTCATCGCGGGGAGCCTAGCTCGCCCCGGCAGGATGCGCCAGGAATATCCTCGCGGCCCGAACTCCTCCTCTCCGTCGCGCACTTCACCTCGCGCAGATCAGGTCACCTCTCGGTGGGGGTGACCACTCGACGAACGGGACGTTCAGCCCGGCGGAACGTGCGGCCCCAGGCACGCCCGTCCCGCCGGACCGAGGTCCCGTACCGTCGTCGCGACCGGTCGGGAAGGAGCGCACGCGCTCAGAAGAAGACCCCGCATCTCAGCAGCACGTTCGCGTAGGGCCGGGCTTCCCCCGTCCGTACGACCAGGCGGGCCGCCGATGTGAGCGCCTTGAGGCCGTCGTGCGGGACCAGTTCCAGCCAGGGGAAGTGACCGTCCAGAAGCGCCGCGGCCTCCGGGTTGGCTTCACGGATCTCCTGGGCGGCCGTCGCTCCCTCCACGACCAGCTCGTCGAGCAGGCCGTCCAGCACCTCGGCGAACGACGGGGTCCCGGCGCGGAAGGCCAGGTCGATCACGCGGGGGCCGGGTGGGATCGGCATGCCGGCGTCGCAGACCAGGACGCCGTCGCCGTGGCCGAGTTCGGCGAGCGCGCCCGCCAGGTGGCGGTTGAGGATGCCCGACTTCTTCACAGCGCGTCGACCTCCTCCAGCGTAGGGAACGACTCCTGCGCCCCCCGCGCCGTGACCGCCGCCGCGCCCACCCGGACCGCGAAGGCCGCCGCCTCCCGCAGTTCGTCGCCACGGCCCAGACGCCAGGCCAGGGCAGCCGTGAACGCGTCCCCGGCGCCGGTCGTGTCGAGGGCCTCGACCTTCGGGCTGACCAGGTGGTCCAGGGATTCCGTACGGCTGTCCGCCACCAGGGCCCCGGCCGCGCCGAGGGTGATCACGACCGAGCGCGGGCCCAGCGCGAGCAGCGCCGGCGCCCAGTCGTGCGGGGCCTCCCCCGCGCCGTCACCGAGGATGTACCGCGCCTCGTGCTCGTTGACCACCAGCGGATCGCAGGCGGCGAGCACCTCCTCGGGAAGCGGGGCGGGCGGGGACGGGTTGAGGACGAGGCGGGCGTCCGGCCCCCGGCCGCGTACCGTCTCGGCCACCGTGTCGAGCGGGATCTCCAGCTGTACGGAGATCACCCGGGCGGCGGCCAGCAGCGGGGCCGCCGCCCGGACGTCCTCGGGCGTGAGGCGGCCGTTGGCGCCCGGGGAGACCACGATGCTGTTGTCGCCCGAGGGGTCGACGGTGATCAGGGCGACGCCGGTGGGGGCCCCGCCCACCAGGACGCCGTCCGTGTCCACGCCCGCCGCGCGCTGGGTCTCCAGCAGGAGGCGTCCGTGGTCGTCGTCGCCGACCCGGGCGAGCAGAGCCGTCCTGGCGCCGAGACGGGCGGCGGCCAGCGACTGGTTGGCGCCCTTGCCGCCGGGGTGGACGGCCAGGTCGGAGCCGAGGACCGTCTCGCCGGGCGCGGGGCGGCGCTCGACGCCGATCACCAGGTCGGCGTTGGCCGACCCGACGACCAGCAGGTCGTACCGGTCGTCGGGGGCGTTGTCGTGCATGTGCGTGCTTCCTGCTTTCATCGGTCCGGGATCAACAGGACGGTGCATGGGCCGGGTTCGACAGGCCGGTTCACAAACCTGGGCCAATCGGGCCGGTTCACGAGCCGGGTGGCGGTCAGGAGAAGTCGGCGACGTTCGCCCGGGTGACGACCTTGACCGGCACCTTCACCGTGCTCTCCACCTTCTCGTCCTTCGCGGCCTTCACGGCGTTCCGCACCGCGATCTTGCCCAGTTCCGCGGGCTGTTGGGCCACCGACGCGTAGAGCGTGCCGGCCTCGACCGCCTTCAGTCCGTCCGGGGTCCCGT
This sequence comes from Streptomyces sp. rh34, assembly GCF_002551245.1. Taxonomy (GTDB): domain Bacteria; phylum Actinomycetota; class Actinomycetes; order Streptomycetales; family Streptomycetaceae; genus Streptomyces. Next base: position 32,782 of record NZ_NTGZ01000027.1, on the reverse strand, counting down.
CGAAGCCGACGACCGAGACGGACTTCCCCGCCTTGCCGCCGAGTGCCTTGGCCGCGCCGAGCGCCATCTCGTCGTTCTCGGCGAAGACGCCGGTGACGCCGGGGTGCGACTGGATGAGGTTGGTCATGACGTCCAGCCCCTTGGTGCGGTCGAAGTCCGCGGGCTGTTTGGCGACCACCTTGATGTCGGGGTACGCCTTGAGTCCCTCGGCGAAGCCGGCCCCGCGCTCACGGCTGGCGGAGGTGCCCGCCGTGCCCTGGAGGATGACGATGCTGCCCTTGCCGCCGAGCCTGTCGGCCAGTGCGTCGGCGGCGAGCTTGCCGCCCGCCACGTTGTCCGAGGCGACGAGCGTCGCGGTCTCCGCCTTGTTGACGCCCCGGTCGGCGGCGATCACGGGGATGTCCGCCTTGTTGGCGCTGCGGACGCCCGGTCCGACGGCGTCCGAGTCCACCGGGTTGACGATGATCGAGGAGACGCCGGAACTGGTGAAGTTCTGGAGCTGGTTGGCCTGTTGGGAGGCATCGTTCTGGGCGTCGGTGACGGTGAGGTCGATGCCCGCCTTCTCCGCCTCGGCCTGTGCGCCTTCCTTCATCTGCACGAAGAAGGGGTTGTTGAGGGTGGAGAGGGACATGCCGACCTTCGTCGTGCCGCCGGACGAGCCGGAGTTGAAGAAGGAGACCGCGCCGACGACGAGGGCGACGCAGAGTGCGGCACCGGCCAGCTTGAGTACACCCTTGCGCCCGGCCCCGGGTGCGCCGGGGGCGCTGCCCGCGGCGGAGGCCGCTCCCGAACCGGCCTTGCGGCGCAGCGTGTCCAGCAGGACGGCGAGCGCGATGACGACGCCGATGACGACCTGCTGCCAGAACGCCGACACGGAGAGGAGGTTGAGGCCGTTGCGGAGGACGGCGAGGATGAGCGCGCCGATCAGGGTGCCGGACGCCTTGCCGACGCCCCCGGCCAGGCTCGCCCCGCCGATGACGACGGCGGCGATGGCGTCGAGTTCGTACCCTTGGGCGGCCTGCGGCTGGGCGGAGACGAGGCGCGAGGCCAGGACGATGCCCGCGACGGCGGCGAAGAGGCCGGACAGCGCGTAGATGACGATCTTCTGGCGCTTGACGCGGAGCCCGGAGAGCCGGGCCGCCTCCTCGTTGCCGCCGATCGCGTACATCGAGCGGCCGATGAAGGTGCGGCCGAGGATCAGTGCGGTGACCAGGCCCATCGCGATCATCACGAGGACCGGCACGGGGAGCCACCCGCCGAGCGTGTCGCCGAGCACCGAGACGGAGTCGGGGAAGGCGATCGGGCTGCCCTGCGAGATGACGAGGGAGAGGCCGCGGGCGATCGAGAGCATGGCCAACGTGGCGATGAACGGCGGGAGTTTGCCGTACGAGACGAGGGCGCCGTTCACGAAGCCGCAGGCGATGCCCGTGGCGATCGCGAGCACGACGGCCAGGACGACCGGCACGCCGGCCGACGTGGCGGACCAGGCGAGGACCGTCGCGGACAGGGCCGCCACCGAACCGACGGACAGGTCGATGCCCGCCGAGACGATGACGAAGGTGACGCCGAACGCGAGGATGGCGGTGACGGCCGCCTGGACGCCGACGTTCAGCAGGTTCTGGGTGGTCAGGAAGTCGCCGGAGAGCAGCGACATCGCCACCACCAGGACGACCAGGGCGCTGAGCGCGCCGTTGTCGAGCAGGACGCGGCGTATCACGGAGACACCGCCGCCCGTTCCCGCGTCACTCTTGGCTGTCTCAGTGGCCACGGGGGCCCTCCTCTTCCTTCTTCGGTGCGGGGTGTTCGGTGGGCGTCGGTACGTCGGTGGGCGCGGGGCCCGGGGTGATGGCCGGTGTGCCGACCGCGAGCGCCATCACCGCGTCCTGGGTGGCCCGGTCGGCGGGGAGTTCCCCGGCGATCCGGCCCTGGGCCATGACGAGGACCCGGTCGCTCATGCCGAGGACCTCCGGCAGATCGCTGGAGATCATCAGGACGGCGTGGCCGGAGGCGGTCAGCTCGTTGATGAGCTGGTAGATCTCGACCTTGGCCCCGACGTCGATGCCCCGGGTGGGTTCGTCGAGGATGAGCACCCGGGTGTCGGCCAGCAGCCATTTGCCGATGACGACCTTCTGCTGGTTGCCGCCGGAGAGGGTACGCACGTGCTGGCCGAGGCCGGACATGCGGACGCCGAGCTGCCGGGCGATGCGGTCGGCGGCCGTGCGCTGGCCCTTGAGGTCCACGAGCCCGAAGCGGGTCGCGGAACGCAGGGTGACCAGGCCCAGGTTCTCCTGCACGGAGGCGTCGAGCACGAGCCCCTGGCCCTTGCGGTCCTCCGGTACGAGGCCTATCCCGGCGCCCATCGCGGCGGGGACGTCGTGCCGGGCGAGGCGTGCGCCGCGTACGTCGACGGTGCCCGCGTCGTACGGGTCGGCCCCGAAGACGGCGCGCGCCACCTCCGTACGCCCCGCGCCGACGAGTCCGGCGAGGCCGACGACCTCACCGGCGTGCACGTCGAAGCTGATGTCGTGGAAGACGCCGTTACGGGTCAGCCCTCGCACGGACAGCAACGCGTCGCCGGTGTCGGGACGTTCGCGCGGGTACTGCTGCTCGATACTGCGCCCGACCATGAGCTGGACGAGTTCGTCCTCGGGGGTCGACGCCGGGACCTGGCCGATGCTGCGGCCGTCGCGGAGGACGGTGACGCGGTCACCGAGAGCGGCGATCTCCTCCAGGTGGTGGGTGATGAAGACGATCCCGACGCCGTCCTCGCGCAGTTGGCGGACGATCGCGAAGAGCTTGTCGACCTCCTCGGAGGTGAGCACGGCGGTCGGCTCGTCCATGATCAGGACACGGGCCTCCAGGCTGAGCGCCTTGGCGATCTCCACCATCTGGAGCCGGGCGATGCCCAGTTCACGCACCTTGGCGTCGGGGCGCACGTCGACGCCGACCCGGCGCAACAGCTCTGCCGCGTCCTGGCGCATCCGGCGGTGGTCGACGAGTCCGTACCGGCGCGGCTGGCGGCCGAGATAGATGTTCTCCGCCACCGTCAGGTCGGGGACGAGGTTGAACTCCTGGTAGATGGTGGCGATCCCGAGCCGCTCGGCGTCCTGCGCACCCTCGATGCGCACCTCACGCCCTTCGGCCAGGATGCGGCCGCGGTCGGGGCGGTAGGCGCCGGAGAGCATCTTGATGAGGGTGCTCTTGCCCGCGCCGTTCTCGCCGAGCAGGACATGTACTTCGCCTCTGCGGAGGTCGAAGTCGACGTTGTCGAGCGCCACCACGCCGGGGAAGGTCTTGCGCAGACCCTCGATGCGCAGCAACTCGTCCGGTGCGGTCACCCGTGGCTTTTCCGGTGCGGTCACCGGTCGCTCCTCTGGTTCGGTGCGGCCCCGCCGCACGAGCGGCGTACGACGAGGCGGGCGGGCAGGGTGACGGACTGCGGGGTCCGTCCTTCGATGCGGTCGGCCAGCGCGCGCACGGCGGCTCGCGCCAGGTCGGCGGTCGGCTGGGCGATGGCGGTGATCGGTGGGTCCGTGTGGACGAACCACGGGATGTCGTCGAAGGCCGCGAGCGCGATGTCGTCGGGGACCCGCAGTCCTCGGGCCCGGATCGCGTCCAGTGCGCCGAGGGCCATCAGGTTGTCCGCGGCGAACACGACCTCGGGCGGCTCGGCCAGGGCGAGGAAGCGCTCGGTGGCCCGGCGGCCGCTGGCTGCCTGGAAGTCGCCCTGCCCGATGTAGGCGTCGGGCAGGGCCAGCCCGAGCTCGCGCATAGCGTCCCGGAAGGCCTCGACGCGCTCGTTGCCGGTGGTGGTGGCGGCGGGCCCGGCGATGATGGCGAGTCGGCGGTGACCGAGGCCGTGCAGATGCGCGACGAGCTCCCCGACCGCGCCCGTACCGTCGGCCCGGACGACGGGGACGTCGATGCCGGGGATCCAGCGGTCGACGAAGACCATCGGGGTGCCGCTCAGGGCGACGTCCCGCATCAGTGGGGAGCCCCCGTCGGCGGGCGAGACGAGGAGCCCGTCGATCCTGCGGTCGATGAGCGTGCGGATGTGGTGGTCCTGGAGTTCGGGCCGCTCGTCGGCGTTGCCGATGATGACGCTGTAGCCGAGCGCGCGGGCCTCCTCCTCGACGAAGCGGGCCAGCTCGGTGAAGTACGGGTTGAGCACATCACTGATGACCAGGCCGAGGGTGCGGGTCTGCGCGGTGCGCAGCGAGCGGGCCACCGCGTTGGGCCGGTAGCCGAGGGCCTCGACGGCGGCGAGGACGCGGGTGCGCGCCTCTTCGCTGACGGACGGATGGCTGTTCAGCACGCGCGACACCGTGGCGACGGACACACCCGCCTCGGCCGCGACATCCTTGATGCCCGCCATGTCCGGACCACCTCCTTGTGGTTTCCGTACACCTCGAAACTCTGGCGCCGACCGTGGTGGACCGGTGGCTCGACGCCGTGGAATCGATTACACGGATGATTGGAATCGATTCCATGGCCAAAAACAAGCCCCCCTCCCGCGTCCGAGACCGGATCGTGACGGGAGGGGCGCAGGGGTGGAGGAGCGAGCCGCTGGTGGCTCAGCGATGCGTCTTCGGCGGGCTCGCCTTCCACGCTCGGTCGAGGGAGTCATCCCAGGTGCCGTCCCGGTCGAAACTCGCGGCTCGGCAGCCGCGGGACATGGGCGCCGCAGCGGCATGACGCCAGTCGGCGTCCCCGATCCGAGCTATGGCGTGGCCGCAGTGCCGGCAGACCGCATGCCCCATCAACTCGGCGTTCAGCCGTTCGAACTGCGCGGTGCGGTCCGCCGCCTCCTCCTTGAGGCCTCGCAGCACCTCCTCGGCGCTGGAAACCCCCGCCGAACCCATGAGGTTGTGGACGAGCGCCACAGCCTCGACCGCGCTGTCGGCTCGCCGCGCGGCATCGACCAAGCTCTGCGCACCGCCGCTGCCCGATACCTTGCGTATCGCCCGTTCCGCCAGTTCGACCGACGGGGTGCCGGACAGCGCCGGCCGATCATCGTCGGTATCCCCTTTCGGAGCCCCGTCCCTCAGTCGCCTGCGGGCGACTTCGAAGGCCCACGCCTCGGTGGACGCCTTCTTGGCAACGTTGAAGTGAGTACTGGTCGCCGCGTCCACCACCGTGTGGAACTCTTCCATCAGCGCTCCCCAGTGGGAGCCGCCGGCGAAGTCCTCCGGGCACCAGCCGTAGTGGCGCACGAGTTCGTCACGGACCCGGTCGAAGTGCTGCAGACTCTTCCGCACCGGCCCACGGGTGTCGATGTGGATGCCGACGCTCTCCGCCTGGGCCACCATTTCCGGCTCCACGCCCTGCCACTTCATATGGCCGTCGCGTTCACAGGCGTAGTCAACCCAGGACCAGAACGCCTCGGCGTCCACGACATCGGGCGCCTCGCGGTGGTGGCGCGGACAGAGAAGAGCGAAGTTACGCACATCGTTGGAACCGCCGAGCGACTCCGGGACCACGTGGGCCCTTTCCACTGGGGCCTGCCAACAGATCAGACATATCGGATCATCGAGACCGAGGTACTCAGCGATGGCCCGGACCGGCGGCCTGGACCGGCGCTCGTCAGGATGGCTGTCCCGGTTGCGTACGCGCAGCTCACGATGGTCGAAGGCGTGCTCACGGTCGGGGTCCCGGATGTTCAGGACGTCAGGGATGTCCTCGCGTTGCGCGTTCGTGTTCCGTGCCTGGTAGAGCGGTGTGCTGATCTCCGTGAGATACGGGCCGAGGAATCCCATCAGGAAGTCCTGGATGATCTCGAAGGCGTCGGCGTCGTAACCGCCGGCGGCGTTGCGGTGTCCCTGAATGTCGAGGTACAGGTAGCGCGGGGCTCCGGGGTTCGTCGCAGCGGCCTTCTTGAGGATCGAGAAGATGCGGGTGGCGCACTTGGCGAAGTCCTCTTCGACCCGCATGTCGTGGTACAGCGCGATACTCTTCGGCTTCGCATCGCCTTCCGGCCCCTCGGAAGGGGCTGCGTTCTGCGTGTCCTCGGAGCGGGCCGCGCGCCGGGCCACCACAGGCTGCTTTGTGTTGTCTTTCATGTACGCACAGTAAGAGGCGCCTCTGACAGTCACTGCTCGCGGCGTCCGATTCCGGGCCGGGCGGCATACGCCGGGGCGGACCTGGAGGGGAGCTGGAGAAACGGCCGGAAAGCACTGCGGGTGCTGACCGAAGAGGCCAGCACCCGTGTAAAGCAAGTCAAGTGGGTCGTTCACGAGATCCTTCGACCAGCCGCAACAGGGCTTATTGATGTTGAGGTTCCCGCGAGTCGCAAGATCATCCCCCGAGAATATGCACACGCAATTGTTTTGATGGGATGCACCGTGCCCCTGAGGTGGCCCGTCCGCGCAGCTTCCATGCAGGCACTCTTTGCGTCTCACAGCTCGCGCAGGCAGCATGAGCTGGAGCGTCCCATGCCCGATTGCGCCTTGGACCAAGCTAGGCCGGTCGCGAAAGGCCGGCATCACCCTCAGTTACGTCGACTGCGTGGCCGTAGGGGCCACCATCGCGTTCGAAGTTTCGGGCAACCCCGCACCACGTGAGTGCGAGCGCGCCTACGCCTACGCGGACAACGCAGGAAACACGACCACCGAGCCGTCCTTGTTGCGGGCGATCTCAATCGCCACGTCGGTCGTGCGGCTGTCGACCATGACGCCGTCGCCCAGCCTGTGAATCCGGTTTGCCGCGCGCATCAGGCGATCGACTTCACCGGTCGTGAAGACGGGGCGCAGACCTTGCGGACCTGCCAGCTCCAGCGCCGACAAGCGTTCCAGGACACCGGCAATGCTCGACTCCAGTTCGTCGAGGCGCTGCTGGTCGCGCTTGAGCTCGCGGGTGAAGTTCTCGAACAAGTTGTCAGGGTGGTCCTGGGCATGCTCGACAGCCTGCAGGACGACGACCCGCCGCTTCAGCGCAATGGCCAGGGCAGCGAGTTCGAGGTGGGCGCGGAACATGCCGCCATGCTCGTCGACGCCGGGGAATGACTTGGCCAGCGTGCTGATCTCGACGGACTTGCCCTCGGGCAGCTTGTCGAGTGCGCTCCGCCACCGGGCAAGGCGGCGGTCAGCGGCGCCCAGCGCCGTGTTGATGGCGTGCACTGCCGAGTCCAGTCCCAGGGAGGCTCCGAGCTTGCCCTGGTCGAGCAGAATGGCGGTGGCTTTGTCGATGGCATCGCGGCAGCCGTCGAGTTCGCTGTGCTCCTGTTCGAGCTTCTGTTCGTGCAGCTGCTCCAGCAGTTCTGTGATGTGCTCGATAGCCTGCTGGCGCTTGTAGTCGGCATGCGCGCTCACGCCCACCGCTACGGCCATGAGCACGAGCGGCGCGGCCACGGTGAGCGCCGCGCTGCCAGCGGCCGCGACGCCAGCTGTCGCACCGGCTCCGCCGACCGCGCCTGCTGCCGCCGCTTTACCGACTGGCACAAACGTCGCATTGGCGGCGATGCCCGTCGAGTTCATGAGTGCACTGTGGATGCCGCCGGCCGCCGCCTTCGACGCCATCGGGCGAACGATGCCCTGGCCGAACTGGGCGGCAACCTTCGCCGGAACCACCATGCGATACAGGTTTTCGCCTGCAGCGGTCGCCCTGGCCGCCGTAAGGGAACTTCGCGTCGATTGCGTGATGAACTGTGACAGGTGCTGCGCCAGGGGACTCGCGGCATCGAGCGGGATACCTCGGCTGCGGTCGAGCTTGTCGGGCAGCGGATGCACCTCAAGTGTGGCGATCGGCGCGTCGGCCAGGGCAGCCAGCACGCCGCGCAGTTCAGCCAGGCGCTCAGCCGTCATCAGCCCGTCTCCGGCCAAAGCTGGCACCCGGACGTCATCGGTCGCCAGCGTCCACACCGGAACCGCTGCCTTGCGATGGTCAGTCATCGTCTCCCCCTTGTTTTCCAGCAACAGCGTACGGCTGACGTCCGACAAGAACGGCATGAACCTCGTGTATGCAGCTACGGGCTCTGTCTCCCGGTGAACTGACGATCTCACAACGTAGGCACGGCGCCCACCTGCAATGATCTGGCCGGGACCGGCGGCTCGTGGTGCGGGCCGACGAGACCCATTGAGCACGCGGGAATCGCACGCTGCGAAAGATCGCGGACCGCCGACGGCCGCGTAGCAGCCTCAGAGTCGCCCTGCCCCACAGCGCTCCCGCAGGGCATCTGGGAACCGGGAACTTGCAACCGCCCTGGATTTAGACGACATGGCGGAGCCCGTTAATGCGCTGTCTGTCGTCGCTGCCCCATGGAGTTCGTGAATCGATCGCCGACGTCAGCACCGAACTCAACTCGGGCGTTACCGAAAGCCAAGTCGCGGACGGCCTTGAGTCGAGATCGGGCGCGTCCCGGCAACTTCCCGAATCCAGTCAACGGTACTGGCCCCTCGTCCGAAATCAGCATCTATTCTGAGGCAGGGTCAGGTGTCTCCTGCCGATGAAACGCTCCGGCAACCAACAAGGGGTGGCAAGTGACAGCCGATGTCCGTGGGCCGGCATGGGCACTCGAGGGATTGGGCGTGCGATCCGGGCGCTATCCCCTGGCGGTGGAGGGCCCGGTGATGCGGGCGGTGGACCGGTTGGTTCCTGGAGTGTCCACGGTGACCCGCTACATCCGTTACCACTCGCTGTATGCGGCGATCGCGGCGCACGCGGAACGGAACGCGTGGGACATCACCGCGTGCCGCCGGGCTGTCCGCCGCAGCGAGGTCCTGCTGGCGGCGCTCCAGCACCACACGGAGACAAATCCGGCGTGGCTTGCCCACGGGGTCGATCGGGTGCGGCGTTTCTGCACAGAGGAACTGGAACTTGCGCGAGCCGCCGACGAGGAGCACCTGAGCCAGTCGTACTCGCCCCGCCTCTGGGGCTTTTGGGACCAGTACGGCGGACCCGCCACGGTGCTCGGCACCGTGGACGTCCGGGACGGAGTGCTCAGACCCGGCCGGCACCCGTGCCCTCCCTCGGTCACGGGGCTCTTCGCCCCTCTGCTGTCTCTCGCGGAGCGGGACGTCGTGTCCTTCGCCGACCTGGAGACAGCGAGGCAGGCGGCTCTTGGTGTCCCGTGTCCGGCCGAGCGGGAATGGCTAACGGACGTGCTGACCGCAACTCACGGCGGAGGAACCCACGCGCAGGGGGACTGGGAGGCGTCAGACCGCACTCGGCGTGCGACCCTCCGTATCCTCGGCCGGGCGATCGATCTCCACGGTCATGAGGGCGACGGGTATCAGGAGACGCTGCGCTCCGCGGTGGCCTTCGGTGGCGAGGCGACAACGGATCCCGTTCTGGCGGCGATTCCCGAGACGGCCGGTTGGCGGGGAGTGCTGCTGCGCCACTACTCCGTCGGCGCCTGGCGTCGGCTGTGGGCGGCACTGGTGGCCGGTGTCGGCTCCAAGGACGGCGAGGCCGATCGGTCGGCTGAGGAACTACGTGACTGGCTGGCGCAACAGGCCCCGGATGCGAATGTGCGGCGGGTCCTGGACGACCTGCCTCCGCTCAAGAACGCGGCAGGTCAGTTGCTGCCGGTCGAACGGCAACTCCTGACGCAGGGTGCCGATGCCCCGATGACCAATGTGCTGCTCCTGATGGTGGGTGCGCTGCGCTCCCGAGAGGGTCATCTGCCAGACGACGTACGGGCCGTCTTCCTGGGCCGTCAGCGGCGCTGGGCCGAGTTCCTCGACCCGACGTGGGTCGACGGCCTCATCGACGACTACGCCGACCGGCCGGTACGCGACCTGGCCGCCCGACTGGTGGACGACATGCTCGCCCAGTCCCGCAGAGTCGCCCTCGCGAAGCTGCGCATCGACCCCGCGACCGGCGGGCTGAAGATCTTCTCCCGTCTGCACCTTCGCAACGAGCGTTACTTCAAGACCGGTGACGAAGGAGACTCCGACATCGGCACGCGCATCCCCCAACTGGGCTCCCTGGCAGCGCAGCTGGGGCTTTTCGCCGTCCGCGACAACTGCCACACCGTCACCGCGGAGGGACGGCGGATCCTGGAGACAAACCCATGAGCGCGGCACAGCACACCCGGTTCGCATCCCCCGTCACGCTGCTGAGAGAGTGGAGCGAACGCAGCGATCAGCAGGCGCTGCACGAAGCGCTCTTCCTCGGTTTCACAGTCGATCTCCCCTTCCTGGAGAAGGTCGCCATACCCGTCGCCCGTGGCCTGGGTGCCCGCACCGCAGTGATCGGTGATGCGGCCCAAGGGCTGTACGACCCGGTCGATGTGCGCATGGCCGGCCGCAGTTATCTGCACGGTCTGGCCTCCTGCCGGCGTGCGTTCCACCCCAAGGTCGTCCTTCTGATCGGAGAACACGCCTGCCGGCTCGCAGTGGGTTCGGGTAACCCGACGCTGTCCGGCTGGGGTGCCAACGACGAACTGTGGACGGTGTTGGAAACCGAGGACGACGACTCCCACGCGCTCCTGGCCGACCTCGCCGACTGGCTGGAGGCACTGCCCTCCGCCGTGGAACTGGCCCCTTGGTCGGCGAGTCATCTGGCGGAACTGGCTGCCCTTCTGACCGAGCGGCATGTCAACGCCCCGGCCGGTCCGGAAACCGGTGCTCGGCTTCTGCACAACCTCCAGGAGAGTCTGCTGGACCAACTGCCGCTCGGTCCTGCCGACGAACTGCACGCGTACGCCCCGTTCGTCGACGAGGCCGGTGGTGCCCTCAGCGGGCTGCTCGGCCGTCTGACACCCCGCCGCACCATCCTCGGGCTCCAGCCTCGCTGGTCGAGCTACGACGCCGGAGCGATCAAGAGGGCACTCGGCGGCTTCGACGCGCATATCCGCTTCCTCGAGGAGACTCGGATGCGGCACGGCAAATTCGTCGAGTGGCAGGCCGGCGGCCGCCGATACGCTCTCACCGGGAGCCCGAATCTCACCCGCGCCGCGCTGTGCACCAGCACCCGGGACGGCGGCAACTGCGAGCTCGCCGTACTCGCCGCCGACACCGCGCCGCTGCTTCCAGAGCAGGGGCGCATCACCTCACTCGCGAGCCTGACGGGCCGCACCATCCGGCCCTTCCAGTCCACCGGTCACACGCTCGTCCTGCTGGGCGCGAAGACGGACAGTGAAGGCCTGCACGTCTCTCTGGCGCACCCCCAGCCCCTGCCCGTGGTGATCAGCACGTCTCCGGACGGTTCACCGGGTTCCTGGACACGGACCGGAACCATTCCAGCGGGGGCGGCGGCCTGCTCCTTCCCGCTGCCCGAGGTTCCTGGTGCGGCGGTTCGCGCCACGTGCGCCCGTCCTGACGGCACCACAGCCGAATCCGCCGTCGTCTTCGTGTACAGCCCCGTGCACTGCGCACGGCGCCACAGCGCCGACAGCGGTCCCCGGCTGAGATACGACTACACGGCGCAGACCCTGTTCGCCGACGAGCGTGCCGCACGCCGTTTCGAAGCCGATTTGCTGCGCCTGCGCGAGCTCATCGCCGGAACGTCCGCTCCCCGGGTGAGCCCGGCGGGAAACACGACAACGGGCTCGGTGACATCGAGCGGCGTCGACCGCTGGGACGCCTACCTCGCCGACTGCCGCCGGATGATCGGGGCGCCGTTGACGGATCTGGCGTTCGGGACCTCGCCGCTCGAACTGCCGCAGGCACCCTCGTCGCGGTGGATCGTGTCGGCGGTCACCCTTGGCGTGCGGGAGGAGGATGACGAGGAGCACGAGGACGAGACGGAGGAGGTGGACCTCCCCACCACGAGCGAGCCTCTCGCCCCGTACGTCGCGCCGGAGCAGCGTGCCCGTTGCCGCGCCTGGGCCCAGCGCTGGGTCAAGGCGCTCACGAGCCCTGACGGTTCGGCCGCGGCACCGGTTCCGGTCCGGCTGCTCGTGGCCAACCTGTACGTCCAGCTCCTGGCCGCCGGAGTCTGGGACGAGCAGGACCAGAGCTGGCGCGACGGACTCAGCCGCCTCCTCGAAGCACTCCGTTCCGAAGACCTGTCGGGCGACGCGGACCACGATGCTCCGCCCGAGACCCTGCGACGGCTGGACGCGGTGGCGGCCGTGGTGATGACACTGCTCGTCCAGGACGCCACCTTCACCGGCGGCGGCGAGCACGACGTACTCGCCGCCCGCGCCTGGCACGGCGGCAAGGCGATGATCGCGCGTGCCGAGCCCGCCGAGGCGGAGGACCTGATGATCCCGCCGGAGCGGGCGCTCGCCTGCGTCGCGCCCTGGAGCGAGGTGGACAGACTCATCGCTCTGGCGCAGGCGGACGACCCCTACGCGGAGGCGATCGAGGGGCTCACGGCGGCCGGCTGGTCGGTCGTGTGCGAGGACGGGCTCTGGGAGATCGCGGGCTCCTTCGGCAATCCGCTTCCGGTCGTGGCCAAGGCCGCCGAACGACTCGGGCGGCACCACGCCGACGGCGTGCTCGTGCGAGCCCGCAGCAAGAACCGCTGGGCTTTCATGGCGTGGGCGGACCCCTACCTGGTCCTGCTGAATCCCCCGGCACGCGTCTGGTTCACCTACCAGGTACGCCCCCCTGCCACACCGGAATCACGGTTCAGCGGCGGCGACCTTTCCGCGGTACCCGGCCGCATCGGCTCGGCCCCGCTGCAGAAGGGCCCACCGGAAGCTCTCAGGAAGATTCTCGCCGAAGTAGGCCTCACCTATCCGGAGTTGGTCAGTCGCCTGTTCACACTCGACACGTGACGGGGAAAGAAGCGATCAGTGCCGTGACGCCACCGGCGACGGACCGTCGAGCGGCTGTTTTCCCCCGGTCGACCTCGTCTCACCGTCACGCCGCTGCTCAAGGCGGGCAGGCGCGATGATGGTGGGAGCCTGGCCCGGGGGCAGTGAACTGTCCGCTCCGAGCACTTGGCAGCGCGCCAGTCCGTGCCGGTACCACAGTGCCGCCGTCCACGCGCAGAGCAGCGCGTCGATGAGGTCCTCCCGGTGCTTGTAGTCAGCCGTCTTCTGAGGTGAGGGCTCGGAGAGCAGTTGACGGGAGACCGGGTGGGATGAGAGCAGGAGGGGCGGATCGGCGGTGGCCAGGCCCGTCATGTGCCCGATCAGCCTGTCGCACTCCGCCGCCCGTACCGCCCGCCACTGTGCAGTCGGAACTCGTGCCGGTCGGCGCTTGTACGTGGGGCGTTCCCGGTCGTAGCCCAGCTCGGCGGCTCCGACCAGGGTCGTGTACGGATAGCACTCGGAGAAGACCAGACCCCCGGTCGGCGGCCCGCCCCTGCCGTCGTCGTAGGACCAGCCCGACTCCTCCAGCCGTTCAAGCAGCAGCACTCCGGCCTGTCGGGGAGAGCTCTGGTTGGTGCTGTTCGCGCTCACCTTCCAACGGCCGTACCGTCGTCCGACCTCCCGCTCGCAGAGCCGCTGGCCGGCCGGGTTGTCGACGACCAGAGGTGCGTCGACGAATGCCAGGGTCGATCCGTCGACGGCTGTCCTGGCCAGCCATGACATCGTCTCGTCGAGGCCGCGGGTCCAGCCGCATTCGATCACGACGCCGTGCGCGTCGATGGCGGCCACGCCTGTTTCATTTGGCCGGGTGCGGGCTCCGCTCCGCGCCCAGGCGAGGTCGATGCCTATGAACCGTTCGATTCCCATGCAGCCGTGGTACCAGAGAACCCGCCTCTGATGTGAAGCGGGCCTCATCCCTGCCGATCAGCCGGGGCCGCACCGGCCGAGGTGGTCATCTCTTGTAGCGCGCACTGTTGTTGAGCGGCGGGATCCGTGAGCTGAACACCCAGACCCCTTGGGAGAGCGTCGCGCCGAGCATGCGCCCGGAGGTTCGAAGCCAGGGATTGGAGGCTTGGAGCGGCGCGAAGTTGTCGTTCGAGACGATCACCCCGTCCACGGCGTTGGCGATGTCGACGACGAGTGCGTCTCCACGCCCCTCGGTGCCCGCCGGCGGCTGCACCACCTGGCGTGCGTCGATCGCTGCCTGCACTGCCGCTCGCTCCTCCTCGGCCACGTCGTGGCGGAGAGTAGCGTCGACGACGACGTGAATGTCCCGGTTGGGATAGCGGCGCTGCAGGGTGGCGACGCCCTGTTCCAGGATGGCGAAACGCGGTCGGCCGCCGGCGGCCCGGCTGGCGCTGGAGATCCACGCGAGGTTCGAGCCGTCGACCACCAGCGGACGGTTGTCCGCCGTCGCGGCGAGGCGCGCCAGGACCTCTGGGGAGGCCTTGCCGCGCGTCGAGCCTGCCTGTGCCGAGGGGACGTCGGGCTTGGCCCGGTGAGGATGCGTGGGCAGCGGGGCGCTGCGATGGGGTGCCCCGCGCAGGGACATCAGGTGAGCCAGTTCCTTCTCGACCTCGGGCGATGCCCCGGTGGTGCCGAAGCTCGACACCGGTTCGTTGAGAACGACCTCGCCGGTCTTGACGAGCGTCGCCTTGACTTCGAGCAGCCCTTCCTTGGTGTAGGTGTAGTCGAGTTCGAACGTTCCGTCCTGCGCTGAGCACCGTCTCTTGTACTCGAGGGTGAGCACGGTGAGCCGGACATTGTCCGGGTGGTCGACCGGCTTGTCCGGATCGCCCTCCCACACCTCGACCTCGAGAGACGCCAGGTTGTCCTTCGTCGGCGTGTACGACTTCTTGCGGATCTGCGGAAGCGGCTGGTTCCGCGGGATGATGGTGCTGAAGCTGCGCCGACCACCACGCTCGGTCGTCACCGTGCCCAAGGCATGGGCGTTGACCACCTGGACGATACTGTCGAGTTCGCCGTTCAGGGAAGCGGCAGCAATCGCGGCGCCCTCCGCCACAGCCGTCATCGGGTTGCACAGCTCCGCGCCGACCGGCACGCATCCGAGGGCCTCGGCGACCGCGGCTCGTACGGCCGGGATCTGACTGCTCCCCCCGATCATCAGGACGGCGGTGAGCTCACCCGGGTCCATGCGGAGGTCTTCCAAGCAGGCCTCGACGGGGTCCAGGGCACGGGAGATGAGGTCCTGGATCTCCTCGGAGAACTCGTCCTGGGTGATCTCCACTCCGTTGCCGTCGGGGGTAATGACGTGGACGCTGCTCTGCTGCGACAGGAGGATCTTCGATCGCTCGATGTCGAGCCCGAACTGGCGTTGTTCGGACGGGGTCCACTGACGGCGTCGCGGTGCCCGTTCGAGAACCAGGCGTTTGAGACGTTCGTCGATTTCGAGCCCACCGAGGCGGTTGACTCCGCGGGACGCCTTCTCGTCGAAGAATCCGTCCTCGTGGAGCAGGATGGTGGAGTCCATGGTGCCGCCGCCCCAGTCGAAGACCAGGAACTCCCCGATCTCCTCCAGGGCATGGGCGTACGCGATGGCCGCTGCCGTCGGCTCGTTGAGCAGGGCCTGCACGGCGACGCCCGCGACCTTGGCCGCCTCGCGTGTCCGGTAGCGCGCCGCGCCTGTCGCGTTGGCCGGGACGGTGACGACGGCCGGTGAGATGTCGGTGGCCGCCTCCTCCTCCGCCACCCTGGCCATGGTGCGGAACACTCCTGCGGCAGCCGTGGTCGCCGCGAAGCGCCGGTTGCCGATCGTGACCAGTTGTTCGTCACGGAGCATGCGCTTGCACGCTTCCACGGCGCTCTCTGAACGGAGCTTGGCCTCCCAGCCGAACAGCGTTCCGGGACGCAGCGAGCTGGTGCCCACCACGGAGGGGAAGAGACACTCGAAGCCGGGCCTTCGCCAGTCGGCGTCGAGTCCGTAGCCGCCGAGTTCCAGGACCTCCACGTATGCGCCGTTCCACTGAGCGGCCACCGAGTTGGTCGTTCCGAAGTCGATGCCCGTCGCGGTCACCGGCCCCCCTCCGTGCCGTTCGTTCCGTCGCCGGTGATCTCCACGCGACGCAGCTGGCCGGCGAGGGCGAGTTTACCGGTGGCCTCGTCCACGTAGGCGGGTCGCAAGACCTCGAAGTGCTCGCCCTGTCCCTCGGTCACCACGAACAGTTCCGGTGAATCGGTGTCCGTGACCCGACGCAGCTGAAGCTGGCCGAGGTGCTCGGTCATGGCATCCGCCACGGCTCGGGAAGCGCCCTGCGCGTGGAGGAGCGCGTCGATCTCGCACAGCCTGCCGACGAACTGGGCGCGGGTGCGGAACTCTGCGATGACCGCGGTCCGGACGGCCTGGGGCAGCGCGCTGTTCGTTCCTCCTGCGAGGTGCTCCTCGCCGAGTTCTGCCAGTGCCGCCGGTATGGCAGCCACGATGCCCTTGATCACCTGAGTGGCGTCCAGTGGTTCGGAGGCCGACCATGCCGTCCGCTGCGACTGTTCGGCCTTCTTCGCCCGGCGTATCGCCGTCGCGGTGGGTTTCGGACGTTTCTGCGTGGCCTCGGGGCGGATCTGCCCGCAGTGCGGACACACCTTGTGCGACCTGAGACGCTTTTCGGCCTTGTTGGGGCGCTTCTTGATCTTGGTACGTCGGTGCGTGTGCGGCATCGCTGAGTGGCCTGACTTCTCTTGGCGAAGGGTGTTCTCGGACGGCGTGTGCGAGCACTACCTGGATCGGTGGCGGTCAAGACGTGGTGGCGTGGTACGGAAGTCCTGGAGGAGCTCGACGGCGGCCCGCGCACGCACGGCCTCCATGTCCGCCCCGCTGGTGGCGGGTGTACGCCGCGGCAACGGCTCCAACGGCGGGACGATGGACCGCGGCACGTCGTCGGGTGCCTCGTAGACCGAGTGGGTCAAGGGCAACCTGAAGAAGACCGCGTCTCCGGCTTCGTTCCGGCGCGCCTCGTCGAGACGACCGCGGATCATGTTGAGCCGCGCGTACTTCGCCGTGTCGAAGCGTGACTCGCGGACGAGCTCGCGGTAGCGGGTCTCCCAGTCGGCGGAGCCGTGCGGCAGGCCGAGATCCAGATACGGATTGGTGAGGGGATCACGGCTGTTCTTGGGCGTCGCACGCCATACGCGTATGAGCCGGAGGTTGCCCGTCGCTTCGTCGGTCAGCGCCACCGCGCGTTCCGTCAACGCCTCGGCGTCCGGCAGATCCTCACGTGCGAGAGCGGCGTAGGCGGCGATGTTGAGGGCTTCGGGCAGAATGCCCCGCATACTCGGCGGAAGCTTCTTGCCGGGCTTCGACGGGCGGTCGAATGCCGCGCACTGCCGTCCCGCCTCCTCCACCCGGCCTTCGATCACGAGGTCGTACGCTCTGCGAATGGCCGTCCAGGCGTGGAAGTCGCTGAGCCGCGGATCGACGGTGGACTGGGGGTCCCACAGCGTGGACATCAGCGCCCACAGGCCGCGGTCGACAAGGAAGTTCCGGGGCCAGTTCCCCTCCTGGGATCCGGCCTTGAGATTGCGCAGCTGGATGCGCTGCTCCTGGGGAAGCCCGGCATCCAGCTCCTGAAGGCGCGTGGCGTCTCCCACGGATGCCTCGAACAGCAAGTCCCAGACGTCCGGCCGGCCGTCAACAGCGGACCCGTCGGTGTCCGGTTCCTCGCCGGACACGAATTCCTCGCGACGCAGGAACCACGTCCAGTCCAGGGCCCGGGCCTCGTCCCGCGTCACCTGCCCCGGCACCAGTCGGGCACGCAGGTAGAGTGCCTCGTCGTCGCCCCGGTACGCCCACGGGTCGTCCTCCGGCAGGATCCCGCCGTGCTCGATGAGGTCGTCGACGACGGGCAGTGGAGCCCAGCGGAGCACATCGGGAAGCAGTGTCCTGGGCACGGGCACGGCTCCGCCCATGGCGACCGAGGTGAACAGCGAGTACGCGGGTCCACCGGTCAGGCTTCGGGACGAGCGGGCCAGCAGCAGACTGGGGGCGGTCGAGCAGATGACCGCCAGGCGGTCCGTCCCCTCAGGGGTGAGCCACTCCACTCCCGCGGAGTGCAGAGTGCGAAGGTGCCTCAGGGCGTCCGTGGGCGTGCACTGCGTCAGCAGTGCTCCGACTGCGGGCAGCAAGGTGTCCGCCCCGGGAGAACCCTCGACCGCCTTGCGCAGCTCCTCCTTGTGACGACCACCGCCGTCCGCACCTTCACCGCCGCTCGCCTGCTGCAGTTCCTCCAGCACTTCCTGCACGGCGCTCACGGCTTCGGCGCCGTTCACGCCGAGCCACCGCCACTTGCGAACGACGAATCCACTGGTGCCGTGCGAGGGGGCAGCCTCACGTCGCTGCCTCTGCTCGGCCAGACGACGTCTCTCAGCCGCAATGGCGGCTTGCCGGGCCGCCACGGGGTCGGTCATCTCATACACCCCCGCAGGTTATCCGGCACCACTGACATGCGTCTCGAACTGCGCCTGTTCCCGGGGCAGTCAACTCTTGGCCACGCCAACCCGCAGCCTCGCGGTGAACGTCGGCACGTGCGGGACCCTCGCCCCGGGCTCGCACGGCAACCCCGGATTCCTCGACGCTTCCGCCCTTGCGGTGCCGACCGGGTCGCACGGAACACCCGGTTCGGGAGGGCTTACCGATGCCGCCCTCAGGGACTGAGCGGGCGCACCGAGGGAAGCGCCTCGTGTTCCAGCCGCAGGTCGCGCTTCGCGGCCCTGAGCGCGAGTTCCAACTGCCGCACATGCCGCCCACCCTCGTTCGCCGCGCCTCCACGATCGTTCGCCGCAGCGGCCAGCCACAACTCGGCGCCGTTGATGGCCCGGGTGACCTGCTTCCCGGCCGCCTCTCCCAGAGCGCCTTCGAGCGGGCGAAGCTGACTGATCAGGTCCCTGGCCCGCTTGCTGTGCCCAGACCGGTGATTCGCCCCGCCCGAAGGCCCATCGTCATCAGCCGCGGTCCCGGCCGTGGACGTGGACGTGGGCCTCGAAGCGTCGGCGGAACTCTCCGCGACTGCGCCGGCCTGGCCTGTCCCACCCGCAGGAGACCGTTCGCATGCAACGGCCGGGACAGCGGAAGGTGACCACAGCCCGGTGCGTTGCGCCTCGTCGGCGTTCAGGCGGATGTAGCGCTCAGCGGCCACGATCCAGCCCGTTCCGCCCTCCGCCACAAGAACACGCGCTCCGTCGGGTACGAGGTAGACCTGCCCCGCGAGCGGGATTTCGGTGTCCGCGGGAACGGAGAGAAAGGCCCGGGTGACCGCGCTGCCGACAGGCTTGACGTAAGCGGCAAGCAGACGCCGGTCCCCGCCGACCACGACGGGCGCGCTTGCCGTGGCCTCGCCGCCCGGTACTGGAGCGAAGAGCAGAGCACCCTGGACGGGGAAGCCAGCGGGTTCGTGATGGGGCCGGGACGGGCGCGCTCTCTCCAGGTGTGGAGTGAGCAGGCCCGTCGGCGACAGCGTGCACTCCTCCAACGGCGCCCAGTGCAACGGATGTCCGTGTTCCTGCACGCCGATGTGGACGCGACGTTCTCCGCCGTGGGTGACGAGGCGGACCCGGAGCAGGAAACCCTGACGGTCCAGCAGCTCCTGGGTCACGGGGCCGTCCTGCGCGAGGATCCAGTCCACGCCGACGGCGTCCTCGTCGAACTCGTCGGCGGCGCGACGCCAGGCCGGAAAGTCGAGAGCACCGAGCTGGAACCTCACTCGGAGTCGTATGCCCGGAGCAAGCAGGTCCACGGCACCCCCCGGGCCGGCGCCGAGATCCCGGATGCTGACCTTGCCCGGCACACCCTGCCGTTCGAGCAGTCGCTCCACACCGCGCTTGATGAAGAGGTGATCGGCGCTGGACTCACCGTTGGCGGTGCGATGACACACGGCATTGGGGTGGTGGGCGAAGTGGCACACCTTGTCGGTGTAGCGCCGGTCACTCAACTCACCGCCGCAGCCGCCCAGCTGGATCCCGCACCAGTAGGTGTAGTCGGGGTGCAGCTTGCGCCAGTGGTCCAGTTCGTGATGATCCATGGGCAGGATCACAGGATCGCCGGAGTATTTGTCTCCGATGACCGCGGTCTGGACCCTTCGATGGTCCAGTGGGACGAACCTCATCAACGGTGCCCCGGGCCTCCGACGCTCCGACTGCCGATCACCGGCGTCTGCCCGGGCCAAGTCCCGAAGCCGGTCATGTCGCCCCCTCTTGCCTCAGCCGCCGAGTCGGCTGAGACACACTCGACTGCAGCTCAGGATGGTCCCCGGCGACGTTGTTTGCAATGCGTCGCGGTAACGAGTCCGGTACGGCCCCCACGTCACCCTTCCTTATTGCGGGGCGAGTTCGGCCCACACCGTCTTGCCCGGTGCGCCGAGTCGCGGGCCACTACCCCAGCGGGTGGCCAGCCCGGCGACGAGACGCAGGCCCCGGCCCGACTCCGCGTCACCGGGCGGCTCCTGCGGGGACGACGGAGGCACCCGCTCGGCGCGCGTGTCAGTCACCTCGACACGGAGGGTGTCGGCCGCCATCGTCAGCCGGAGGTGGAAGTCGCGCCCGCGGACATGCCCGTGCCGCACGGCATTGGCGGCGAGCTCGGCAGCGATGAGAGTGAGGGTCTCGTTGGCGGCGGAGTCGTAGGCGTGTCCCCACTGGTCGAGCCGGTGGAAGACGAGGCGCCGGGCGAGGCGGGCACCGCGCGACGTGGAGGTGAAACGCATGGCGAACTCGTGCTCGATCGGCTGGTGTTGAGGGAGGCGTGCCGTCGTGGTCTCGATGGGTTCCATGCCGGCGAGCCTGCCGACGACGGTACGCCGCTGACCAGCAACGACGCTCGTACGGGCCGGGTCTGTACAGCTCGTCGAGGACGCTGTACAGGCGGGAGGTGAGTACTCGTACGGGGTGCTGCTGAGCGTTTTCGGCGCGGGACGCCGTTACTGCGCGTAGCTTGCTGTGACGGTTTGCGTGCGTGTGAACTTCCCTGCGGCACGGCCCGGGTGGGCTGGTGGGCGGCGGGAGACGGGAGGTGGGTCATGGCGGAGCAGGACGACGGGGCGGGTTTTCTCCGGTGTTTCGGGCAGCAGCTGAAGCTGTTTCGGGAGCGGGCCGGGCTGACCCGGGCCGAGTTGGGCTCCCGGCTCGGTTACGGGGAGGACCAGATCACGTCGGTCGAGCTCGGCCGACGCATCCCCAAGCCCGAGCTGATCGACAGGGCGGACGAGGTGCTGAACGCGGGCGGCGTCCTGCGGGCGATGAAGGAAGAGGTGGCGCGGGCGCGTTATCCAGCGTTCTTCCGGGATGCGGCGCGACTGGAAGCCGAGGCCGTCGAGCTTCAGACGTACGACACCCATGTGGTCAACGGCCTGTTGCAGACCGAGGAATACACGCGGGCGCTGCTGACCATGCGTCGGCCGCTCCTGAACGAGGAGACGATCGAGCAGCGGGTCGCGGCACGACTGGCCCGCCAGGAGATCTTCAACAAGTGGCCCGCGCCCCTGTTCAGCTTCGTCATGGAGGAGTCCGTACTGCTACGGCGGCTCGGCGGAACCTCGGTGCTGCGGGGGCAGTTGGAGCAGATCCTCCTCATCGGCCAGAAACGGAACGTCGAGGTGCAGGTGATGCCGCTCGACCGGGAGGACAACGCCGGTGTGGACGGTGGGTTCACGCTGTTCACCCGCAAGGGAGGGGAACAGATCGGCTACACGGAGGCGCAGGGACGTAGCACACTGGTCACCGATCGCGAAGAGGTCCGCGCACTCGCCTCACGCTATGGGATCATCCGTGCTCAGGCCCTCACCCCGTGTGAGTCGCTGGCCTACATCGAGAAGTCGCTGGGGGAGCTATGAACACCCGAAGGATCACTGCCGTCGCTCAGGATCTGCGGTGGTTCAAGAGCAGTTACAGCGGCGCGGAGGGGGGCCAGTGCGTGGAAGTGGCGGCTTCGACAGGGACCGTCCACGTCCGGGACTCGAAGGCGGTCACCGGTCCCGCACTCACCATGGACCGCACCGCATGGGCGGCCTTCATCGGCTTCGCCGCGTGCCACGACAGCGAGGGTTGACCTTCTCACTCGTCGGCTGACCGTTTGTCCCTTGATATGCGGTTCCGCGCCCCTTGAGTTCCGAAATGGGCAGGAATGTCGTCACACTGTTAGCGGCGTTAACGCAGGCATCTTGTCTATGCCCTCTGAGGTGTGTACGGTCCCGTCATGGCCGCCGACGAATCCGCTCCCGCGGCGGTCGTTACGGCTGCCGAAATCGCACGCCTCGCCGGGGTGACCCGTGCCGCCGTCTCCAACTGGCGCCGTCGTCACCCCGACTTCCCACGCCCCGCCGCCGGCACCGCGACCAGCCCCCTCTTCGCACTCACGGAAGTCCAGCAGTGGCTGGACCGACAGGGCAAGGGCCGGGAAACCTCCGCTGAGGTCGACCTGTGGCATGAACTGCGCGCTCAGTACGGCGACGACCTGCTCACCGCACTCGGCGCGGTCGGCGCACGGTTGCTCGGAACCACCGCCGAGCAGCCGCTGGCCGAGCCCGCCGCAACTGCCCTCACCGCCTTGTCCGCGGAGCGTGGCGCGCACGCCCTCTACGCCGACCTTGTCGAGCGCTGTATCGCCTCCACCACCCGCAGCGGCGGTGAGCAGATGACCACCCTCGCCCTGGAGCGGATCGTCGCGGCGTTCGCCGGGCCGGCCGACGAGGCAGCCGGAGCATCGGACCGCACAATCGGCACGGTCTACGACCCGGCGTGCGGCATCGGGACGCTGCTGCTCACTACCGTCCCGGGTGCTCACCGGTACGGCCAGGAACTCAATCCGGCGACCGCCGCCATCGCCGAGTTCCGCGCCCGGCTCGGCGGCAGGACCGCCACGCTGGCCGGTGGAGACTCGCTGCGCAAGGACGCCTTCCCCGACCTGCGTGCCGATCTGGTCGTCTGCGAGCCCTCGGTGGGCGTGGCCGACTGGGGGCGAGACGACCTGCTGCTCGACCCCCGCTGGGAGCTGGGCGTACCCCCGCGCTCGGAGAGCGAACTCGCCTGGGTCCAGCACTGCTACGCCCACACCGCCCCCGGCGGCCGGGCGCTGCTGGTACTGCCCTCATCCGTCGCCTACCGCAAGGCCGGTCGCCGTATCCGGGCCGAACTGGTCCGCCGAGGACTGCTGGCCTCCGTGGTGGCACTGCCGCCCGGCCTGATGTCCAGCCACTCGCAGCCCGTGCACCTGTGGATCCTGCGGCGACCGGCCCAGGGCGACCCCGCCCCGACACACATCCGCATGATCGACCTCAGCTCCGCCGACCCGGACCACATCGGCAACGGCATCGGCATGAAGGACTGCGCACCGGCGCCGGAGCAGATCGCGGACGTTCCGCCCGTCGACATCCTGGACGACGATGTCGACCTGAGCCCCGGCCGCTACGTCACCCCCCATCACGGCGACTACCCCGTCGAGTACGCCGCCCTGCGCGACCGCATCCAGAGCCTCGCCCGGGACCTGCTCGACCTGCTCCCCGAGCTCCCTGCCGGCCCCGGCTGCATCGAGGCCGCGCCGCTGGGACTCGGCGATCTCGTCCGGGGCGGTCTGGTCGACCTGGACGGCACCGAGCCGACCTCCCGAACCGACCAGCTCGACACCGACTACCTGCGCGGTTTCCTGCGCAGCGCCGCCAACACCCGCCGCAGCACCACCGCCAGTGGCACCTTCCGCCTGAACGCCTCGGGCGCGCAGCTTCCGCAGATGGACATCGGGCGCCAGCGCGAGTACGGCGAGGCCTTCCGGCGTCTGGCCGCCTTCGAGGAACTGCTGCGCGAGGCCGCCGCCGTCGGCGACCGGGTCGGCGCACTCGCGTACGACGGGCTGACCAAGGGCGCCCTGCTGCCGCCGTCGGCCACCAGTGCCTCTTCAGGGAAGAGCGAGTCCCAGGAGGCGCAGGATCAGTGAACCGACCCGCTGATAACCTCGCTCTCGTCCAGCCAGGTCAGGACAGTACGGGGGCAAAGGTGCTGCAGCCGCTCAGAGCGGGCGACCCGACGACGGTCGGGAACTTCCGACTGGTCGGCCGACTGGGGCAAGGCGCGATGGGTGTCGTGTACCTGGGCTACCGTTCGACCCGCCCGGTCGCGGTGAAGGTCGTCAGACCGCAGCTCGCGGAGGACGAGTACTTCCGCAAGCGCTTCGCCCTGGAACTGGAGGCGATCCGCCGCGTCGGCGGCTTCCACACCGCCGCTCTGGTGGACGCCGACCCGCAAGCGGCGACGCCTTGGATCGCGACCCAGTACATCAACGCGCCCTCGCTGCTGGAGCTGGTGGAGCAGCACGGCCCGGTCAGCGAGCTGGGTGCGTGGTGGCTGGCAGCGGGTCTCGCGGACGCCCTGATGCACATCCACTCGGTGCGTTTACTGCACCGGGACCTCAAGCCCGGCAACGTCCTGGTCGCCACGGACGGCGTCCGGGTCATAGATTTCGGCATCTCCCACGTCAGCGGCGGTACCGGCCTGACCACGGCGAGCGCGGCCCTCGGCACCCTCTCCTACATGGCACCGGAACAGGCGGCGGACTCCCGTAAGGCCAGTGAGGCATCGGACGTCTACAGCCTCGGCGCGACGCTGGCGCACGCGGCAACCGGCCACGTCCCCTTCTACGCACAGATGCCGGCACAGCGGACGCTGGACATCCAGCCCGACCTGACCGGCCTCCCGCCCGCGCTGCTCGACCTGGTCACCCACACACTGGCCTTCGACGCCGAGGACCGGCCGACGGCACAGAACGTGCTGGAAGAGGCGATGGGACGCCTGCTCGACTTCGGAGTGCCGACGGAGGCGCAGGCGTACCCGCCGCTGCCTGAGGCGTTCCTCGCGGCGGTGCTGGAGCGACAGGCCACACCGGTCGAGGCACCGGATGCGCTACCGGATCCTGATGCCGCGGTGGACGCCGAGCCGGACGACGTTCCGGACATCGCCCCCGAGCAGGTGCCCGAGGCAGCGCCGTTCCCAAGGCCCGCGGGGCCGCTCGATCCCGGGCCCCAGCCGGACGCCATCCCGGACCGCTGGGCCGCACGATGGCGCAGCCGTATCGAGGATCGCCGCGGCGACTACGGCGGCTGACCCCGTCAGACCCACGCACAAACCACAAACGCACAGTGCTTGAACGGCACAGCAGCAGAGCAGCAATCGAAGGAGACCCGCCAATGACCACCGTCGCCGACAGTGCGTCAGGCGACGTCCCGGGCGATGCGTCCGGTGGCGTCCGGTTCGCCGCCGGGATGCAGGTCCGCGCCCGCGACGAGGACTGGCTGGTCGTGGAGGCCGCCGAGACCGCCAAGGACGGCACCCGCCTGGACGTACGGGGCATCTCGCCCCTGGTCCGCGACCAGCGGGCGGTCTTCTTCGCGCACGAGAGCCTCGACCAGGTGACCCCACTGCGCCCCGAGGACACCGAGCTCGTCCCCGACGACTCCCCCGAGTGCCGCCGTTCGCGCCTGTTCATCGACGCGTTGATCCGCAAGACCCCGCTGCCCCTTTCTGAGCAGCGCCTCGCCACCGTGGGCACCCACCTCGTCGACGACCTTGCCTACCAGCGCGAACCCGCCAAGGCCGCCCTGCGCGCGCTCCGCCCCCGACTGCTGATCGCGGACGCGGTCGGCCTCGGCAAGACCCTTGAGGTCGGGCTGCTGCTGTCCGAACTGATCAGGCGCGGGCGCGGCGAGCGCATCCTGGTGGTGACGCCGAAGCACATCCTGGAACAGTTCCAGCACGAGCTGTGGACGCGCTTCGCGATCCCGGTGGTGCGGCTGGACTCGGCCGGCATCGAGCGGATCAAGAACGACATCCCGGCCGGCCGTAACCCCTTCTCGTACTACAAGCGCGCGATCATCTCGATCGACACCCTGCGCTCCGACCGCTGGCGCAGCCATCTCATGCAGGTCACCTGGGACGCCGTCGTCATCGACGAGTCGCACAAGCTCATCAACACCGGGACGAAGAACAACCGCCTCGCGCAGCTCCTCGCGCCGAAGACCGACGCCCTGATCCTGGCCAGCGCCACACCGCACAACGGCCAGCGGGAGTCCTTCGGCGAGCTGCTGAGCCTACTCGACCCGACGGCCATCCCCAACACCAGCGACTACGACGAGACGCAGCTCCAGCACCTCTACATCCGGCGCCACAAGATGTCCCCCGACGTCTCGGCCGAGATCGGCCACATGTGGGCCACGCGCAAGCCGCCGGTCGCCATCGACTGCACGGCGACCCCGGCCGAGCAGCGGGTCTTCGACGAGCTGTACGACGTCTGGATCAACCCGAAGGACGGCCGCAAGGCCCCTGTCTCCGGCAAGGGCGCCCGGCTCTTCCCCTACACGCTGCTGAAGTCCTTCCTCTCCTCCCACTCCGCGCTCGTCGAAACGGTCGACAACCGGATCGACAGCATCGACCGGAGCACCAACCCACAGGAACGCCAGGCCGAACGCGACGCACTGGTCAACCTCGGCACCATCGCCGAGGCCACAGACATCGAGGACGCCGCCAAGTTCCGGCAGCTGGTGAAGGTGCTCAAGGAGGAGATCAAGGTCGGCCCCGGCTCCGACACCCGCGTCGTCATCTTCTCCGAGCGCCGCGCCACTCTCCAGATACTGCAGGACACTCTGCCCTCGGCCCTCGGCTTCGCACCGAGCAAGGGAAAGACCAGCGGCGCCGTCCGCCAGCTCCACGGCGGCCTCTCCGACGACGAACAGCAGCGCACCGTCAAGGACTTCGGCCTGGCGAGCAGCGAACTGCGGGTCCTGCTCACCGGCGACATCGCCGCCGAGGGCGTCAACCTGCACCGCCAGTGCCACCAGATGATCCACTACGACCTGCCCTGGTCGCTGATCACCATCGAGCAGCGCAACGGCCGTATCGACCGCTACGGCCAGCAGCACTCCCCGGAGATCCGCGCGCTGCTGCTCCTCACTGCTGACGAGGATCCCGACCACCCCTCGGCCGACCGAGCCGTGTCCGAGCGCCTGCTCAGGCGTGAGGATGAGGTCCACCGCACGCTCGGCGAGGCCGCCTCCATCCTGGGCCTGCGCGACGAGGACGCCGAGACGAACGCCATCATGGAACGGCTCCTGGCGAACGAGGAACCGTTCGACACTGCCGTTCCGTCGGTCCCGCTGGACCCCTTCGAGGCGTTCCTCGCCGACCACACCCCGGACGGCGAATCACCGGGCTACCGGGTGCCGCAACTGTTCGCCTCCACGCGCGCGTTCGTAGAAGAGGCCCTGGAGGAGGTCTACGACAACCCGGAGCAGCGCATCGGCAAGCACTGGGACGCCGACCACCCCAAGATGATGGTCTTCACCCCGGACCGGGAACTCCAGCGCCGCCTGCTGGTCCTCCCGAAGTCGTACCTGGACGAACGGCAGGTCCTGGACCAGCTCCGGGTCACCTTCGACAAGCAGTTCGGCCAGGACCGGCTGGACCGCGCCCGCGAGCGCAGCGGCAACCGTGCCAAGGGCGCGATCACCAAGCAGGAGCGCACCGAGACCTCCGGCTGGCCCGACGTCAGCTACCTCACGGACCAGCACCCGGTGGTGGAGTGGCTCACCGACAAGGTCCTCGTCAGACTCACCCGCAACACCGCCCCGATCATCACGGCGGGCGTCAGTGAACCGGTGTTCCTCACTCAGGGCATGTACTCCAACGCCAAGGGCCACCCGACCGTCCTGGCCTGGACATGCGTGACGGGCCTGGCAAGCGGCACGCCCACCTTCGACGACGACCTGGTGGGCGTACTCGAACGGGCCGGCGTCAAGCCCGGGATGCTCAACCGGCCCTTCACCGGCGACAGGACTGCCCTCCAGGCACTGGTCCCGGCGGCGGTACGGGCGAGCCGCGACCACATCGGCGAGCTGCGCAACGAGCAGGAGACCCCGCTGGTGGAGCAACTCATCGAGTACGAACAGCGGTTGGAGGCATGGCGGAAGGCCAGCCTGTCGACGTTCGAGCAACTGAGCTTCAGCGGCATGCGGCGGAAGCACGAGGAGACGCGCGTGCAGAAGACCGCGGTGGAGGTCGAGCAGCTCATCGAGCAGCTGGCCACGCAGGGCGAGGCGATGGTGCGGGTGATCGGCGTCCTGGCGCCGCCCGCGGCGGCTGGCGGCAACGTGATTCAGCAGCAGAGGGGCGCGTGACACCGTGGCATTCGAAGCGATCACCAACCGCGGTGAGTACATCTCCGCCCACTACCTCGCCGAGCTGTTCGCCAAGGACCTCACCGAGCTGCGCAAGCGCTGGACCTCCGCCGATCGGGCGGGCGCTCCGTCGTCCCGCTCGGGCGTGAAGGGCCTGCGCCGCGAGTACTTCAAGGCCAAGGTCCGCATCACCGAGAACAAGGCCTTCGACGGTCCCGAGGTACGGGAGCTCAACGACCGCCTGCTGGCGGCGCTGGCGTATGTCGAACCGGAGGGCGAGGGCAAGGACGCTAAGCCCGCCGCTCCGGAGCCCGCGGGTTCCACCCACACCCGACTGCGCCGGGGCGACTTCGGTGTGATGCAAGGCGACAAGGAACGGTCGGTGCCGGTGACGCTGGCCGTCACGGGCCCAGGCGGCCTGGAACTCGTCGCCCTGGACGTCACCTGGCAGGTGGACGGCGAACTCGTCGTCGCGGACGTCGAGGACGGCGGCGCACAGCTCCTCGCCCCGATCCAGCTCGACGGCAAGCAGCTCATCACCAGTGCGGCCGACGCCGTCACCTTCCTCTTCGGCTGCGAGGACGGCTACGCCCCGCGCTACGTCCTGCTCCTCGCGGGAGGCGCGGTACTGCTCGCCGACCGCACGGCCTGGCACGAGGGCCGGTTCCTCGCGGTGAGCGTCGACGAGGCCCTGGACCGCAACCTCAGCGCGGATGGCGAGGAACTGGAGGCGGTGGCAGCGCTGTTCGGCGCGGAGTCACTGCTGACGGAGGGCGGCGTCGCCGGATACCTGGACGGTCTGGTCGACAAGGGCCGCAAGCACGCGGTGGGCGTCTCGAAGGAGCTGCGGGAAGGGCTGCGGCAGTCGGTCGAGCTCATCGCTCAGGAGATCCTGGACCGGCTGAAGGAGGGGGGTGCCGATCCGGCGGAGCTGGGCGACCCGGCCGACCTGGCGAGCCGGCTCACTCGGGAGTCGCTGCGGTATCTGTACCGGATCCTGTTCCTGCTCTACGCGGAGGCGCGGCCCGAGCTCGGCATTCTGCCGAGCAAGGACGACGCCTATCAGGACGGCTATGGCCTGGCCCGACTCGGCGAACTGGTCTCCTACGACCTTCCGGAGGAAGCTCAGGACGGCACCCACTTCGCCGATTCGCTGGACCTGCTGTTCCGGCTGGTTGACCAGGGCCACCGCCCTCTGGGCACGGACGCGGCGCCGACCGAGGACGGAGTGACCGTCCTCGACGCGGACGGCCTGCGCTTCGAGGCCCTGCGCAGCGACCTGTTCAAGGCCGACGCCACACCGCTGATCGGCTCGGTGTCGGTCGAGGGCGAGCGGATCGAGACGAAGCTGCGGAACAGGGTGCTGTGGCGGGTGCTCAACCTGCTGATGCTCACACAGGGGCGGCGCAGCGGACGCGGCAAGGCCGGCGGTGGCACCGGCAAGGGCTTCATCTCGTACGCGCAGCTTGGCATCAACCAGCTTGGTGCGGTGTACGAGGGCCTGATGTCCTACACCGGTTTCTTCGCTTGGGATGACCTGTACGAGGTTGCCAAGCCGGATTCCGACGGACTCAGCGGAACCTGGGTCGTGCCGTTGAAGGACGCCGACAACTACGACGAGGACGTCTTCGTCAAACGGACGGACGAGCTGACGGGCGTAAAGAAGCGTGTCCTGCACAAGAAGGGCAGCTTCGTCTACCGCCTGTCAGGGCGGGAACGGCAGCGGTCGGCCTCGTACTACACGCCGGAGGTACTGACCCGGAGCACGGTCAAGCACGCGCTGGCGGAGCTGCTGGACCAGGGCGGTGAGACGACGCCTGCGCGGGCGATCCTGGACCTGACGGTGTGTGAGCCCGCCCTGGGCTCGGGCGCGTTCCTCAATGAGGCCATCAATCAGCTGGCTGCGGAGTACCTGAAGCGCAGGATGGCGGAGCTGGGTGGTGAACAACTGCCTCCGGACCGGTACGAGGCGGAGCTGCAAAAGGTCAAGGCGTACCTGGCCCTGCACAACTGCTATG
The DNA here is from genome assembly GCF_002551245.1 of Streptomyces sp. rh34. Taxonomy (GTDB): domain Bacteria; phylum Actinomycetota; class Actinomycetes; order Streptomycetales; family Streptomycetaceae; genus Streptomyces. Next base: position 2,903 of record NZ_NTGZ01000027.1, on the reverse strand, counting down.
GCGTCGACCTCAACCAGACTGCTGTTGAGCTGGCCGAGGTCTCGCTGTGGCTCAACTCGATGCATGAGGGCTTGAAGGCCCCTTGGTTCGGCCTGCACTTGCGTCGCGGCAACTCGCTGATCGGGGCGCGGCGGGCCGTGTACGTGGCGGAGGCGCTGAAGAGGAAGGCATGGCTGACGACGGTCCCGACGGACCGGCCGCTGCGGGCAGGAGCCGAGGAAGGCCAGTTCCAGGCGGGCAAGGAGATCCATCACTTCCTGCTGCCGGCCAAGGGCTGGGGCGCGGTCACCGACGCCAAGCAGGCGAAGGAGCTGGCGAAAGACGAACGTGACGCCCTGGCAAAGTGGCGTACGGCTGTCACATCGACGCCATCAGTGGCCCAAGGCAAGCGGCTGCTGGCACTGGCGACCCGAGTCGAGCGGCTCTGGGAGCTGACCCGGCGCCGCTTGATCGTGAGCGAGCGGGAGGTACGGCGTCAGATCGACGTGTGGGAGGTCGACCCCGGCCAACCGCTGGAGAAGGCGTCGGGAGACGTGACCCGCGAACAGATCGAGAGCGCACTGAACGAGCCGGGCTCACCGCGCGGCCGACTGAAGCTGGTCATGGACGCCTGGTGCTCCCTGTGGTTCTGGCCGGTTGGGCAGCCTGGCACCACAGTGCCCCCGAGCATGGACGAGTGGCTGACCTTCTGCGAGGCAGTGCTGGGAGTCCCGCCCGCCAAGGCGAGGGCGAGGCCTTCCGGCCGCATCGGCGGTGGTGCGGCTGGCCTTGATGATGAGCTAGGACTGTTCGGCGACACTGGCGAGTTCGAAAGGTTGGCGGCGGACGATGAGTTCGACCGAGTGATGAGCCAGTGCGCCGACTTGCCATCGGTGACCGTGCGGTTCTCCTGGCTGGGCGAAGTGGACGCAATCTCGCGACGGGAAGGGTTCTTCCACTGGGACTTGGAGTTTGCCCATCTATTCACTCGGGGCGGTTTCGACCTCCAAGTAGGAAACCCTCCGTGGGTGCGTCTCGACTGGGAAGACCACGTTTCGCTGGCAGAGCATGATTCCTGGTTCGGACTGAATGAAAGAGCACCAGAGAGGGACAAGGCCGATCGTCGAGTTGGGGTTCTCTCAGATCCATTGGCATTGACGGGCTACCTTGCCGATCTGAACTCCTGGGCCGGGCTAACATCCTTCCTGGGGTCATCAGTCGAGTATTCCATTTTGGAAGGACTTCGCACTAATCTATACATGAATTTCATGGAAAGGACTTGGCGGAATCTGGCACCATCTGGCACTATTGGCCTAATTCACCCGGAATCGCATTTCTATGCATCCTCTGGAGGGTCACTTCGCGCCGTCACCTACGGTCACCTACGACGTCACTTCCAATTCCGCAACGAACTTAAGCTTTTCGAAATTGGAAATACGCGAGATTATGGAATTCACATCTACGGCCATAACAAAGACGTACGTTTCCTCAACCTTTCCGGACTCCTGCATCCCGCGACTTCGGATTCGTCGATAGAGCATCAGGGGGCCGGGGAAACGCCGGGTCGGCAATTCGCTGAAGGAGGGTGGGACCTGCGCCCTCACCGCGATCGTGTGGTCATAGTAGATGACGCGGTGCTTTCCGACTGGGCGCGATTGATGGATCAGGCGACTTCTGATGGCCGGGAAGCTCAAATGCTCCGCCCTTTGACTATCCTGGATAGTGATGCCTCTAGGTCTCTTTCGCGATTCCCTCAAAGGCTTCCGGAAGGCGTGTGGTGCACTTATGCTCTCAACGAGAAAATCGCCAAGGAAGACGGGGTGATTGAATGGAGAACCGAGATCTCGGAGGACCTCACTGAGGTAGTAATTCAAGGGCCCCACTTCTCGGTGGCCAATCCGTTCGCGCAGCAGCCGAACGTTGGTTGCCGCTCCTACAAGGACTATTCGCAACTCGCACTAGAATCCCTACCTGAACGCGTAATTCAGCGAACGAATTACGCAAGGTCCTGCTCCGCAACCCAGTTCACTGCGGAGCAGCCAACATGGGCGGGTAAGAATTTCAATGAGTACTTTCGTCTCTTTTGGAGGCGGCGAGTGGATCCGATCACAGAGCGAACACTCAACGCCGCAATTTTTCCGCCCGGCCCAACGCATATCCATGGAATCGGGAGCCTGGCTTTTCCTTCGAATCGCGCAACTGCCATCACCTCGGGGCTGTGGGCGAGCTTGGTGCTCGACTACTTGGTCAAAGTTTCCGGCACAGAAAATCTTTCGGCTGAAATGGTCAAGCGTTTCCCTGCGCCCCTTGCCCACCCCCTCGCCGCCCCCCTCCTCCTTCGCACTCTTCGTCTGAACTGCCTGACGCGTGACTACACTCCACTGTGGGAGGAGATCTTCGAGCCTGGATGGCTGAGCGATCGATGGACAGACCCCAAGTCATCTCGGCCGTTGATCCAGGCCGTCGAGCCCACCTGGTCAATGGCGACACCCCTCCGCACCGAGTACGACCGCCGTATGGCCCTAGTCGAGATCGACGCGCTCGTAGCCGTCATGCTCGGCCTAACCGCCGAGCAGCTCTGCGCCATGTACCGCTCCCAGTTCGCCGTACTCCGCAAGTACGAGTGGGAGATGTTCTTCGCACCCGACGGTCACAAGATCGGCGCGGCCACCCACAACGTCGGCATCCGCCAGACCCCCGAAGAGACCGCCTTCGTCAAAGCCTGGGCCAAAGCCGCCCGCGCAGGCGACCCCACCCCCACCATCCCCGAAGGCTGGGTCAAGCCCAACCGCGAGGCCGAAATGACCCGCGCTCACGCGGACTTCACTGCTCGCCTCCACGCCGGCGAATACGGCGACTACGCCGCCTACCTCGCCGAGCACCCCCTCACCACGCCCTGTCTCTTATACACATCTCTGAGCGGG
>NZ_NTGZ01000269.1 GCF_002551245.1 Streptomyces sp. rh34 | reverse complement strand
GCCCGCTCAGAGATGTGTATAAGAGACAGAGCGGGGGGTGCGGGCGCGGGTCAGCGGCGGCGGCGGTGCAGGGCGACGGCGGCGGCGGTGCCGCCCGCGAGCGCGCCGACCCCGGCGGCGGCCGGGATGCCGACCTTGGCCGCCTTGCGGCCGGTGCGGTAGTCGCGCAGCCGCCAGTCGCGGGCGCGGGCGTACTTGCGGAGCTTGGTGTCGGGGTTGATCGCGTAGGGGTGGCCGACCAGGGAGAGCATCGGGATGTCGTTGTGCGAGTCGCTGTAGGCGGCGCAGCGCTCCAGGTCCAGGCCCTCCGCGGTGGCGAGGGCGCGGACGGCCTCGGCCTTGGCGGGGCCGTGGAGGGGTTCGCCGACCAGGCGGCCGGTGTAGACGCCGTCGACCGATTCGGCGACGGTGCCGAGCGCGCCGGTCAGGCCGAGGCGGCGGGCGATGATGGTGGCGGTCTCCACGGGGGCTGCGGTGACCAGCCAGACCTTCTGTCCGGCGTCCAGGTGGGCCTGGGCCAGGGCCCGGGTGCCGGGCCAGATGCGGTCGGCCATGTACTCGTCGTAGATCTCCTCGCCGATGGACATCAGCTCGGAGACGCGGTGGCCCTTGACGATGGACAGGGCGCTGTCGCGGGCGTCCTGCATGTGTTCGGGGTCCTCGACGCCGGCCAGCCGGAACCAGGCCTGCTGCCAGGCGAACCGGGTGAGCTCGCGGCGCTCGAAGAACTTCCGCTTGTAGAGGCCGCGGCCGAAGTGGAAGATCGCGGCGCCCTGCATGACGGTGTTGTCGAGGTCGAAGAAGGCGGCGGCGCGGTCGTCCCCGGCGACCGGGAACGCGGGCTCCTCGGGAGGTGTCGCGCCCGCTTCTTCCGGGGCCTTGGTCAGGAGGGCGGATTCGTCGTCGGCGGCCGAGGTCTTGCGCGCGGCCTCGGCGGCGGCCTCGCCTGCCAGGACGCTCCGTGCGGTAGCGGAACGCCTACGGGGTGTGAGCCATCCAAGAGCGGCCATGCGGTGAGCATAGCCAGTCCGTCCGCACCTGCCCGACCTGCCGCGATGCGTGGGCGTGAACGCTGTGGGTCGGAATGGTGAATCGGTTGATTCCGGGCGGCCCGGGGCGGCGCAGGGACGCCATCCGCCGGGCCAGGTCAGGGGTTCCAGTGGACGGTGCTGAAAGTGCGGTCGAAGCGACGGGCCTCCAGGTCCGCGCGCTGGATTCCCCACTGCACGTCCGCGCCGTCCCGACCGCTGATGTCCGGGTTCCAGTGGGCCAGCAGGACCCAGTCCTCGACGGTGCCCGACACCGGCTCATCGACGCCCCGACGCCCCCGGTCCGCCTGCCGGACGGCGCGGCTGGCGACGCTTTCCAGCGGGTCCGGGTCGGAGTCCTCCTGGTCCGCGTATCCGCCGATCTGCAGATGCCCTCCTCTGCCAGAGGCGTCGCACCAGACAGTGACCAGCTCGTCAGCGTGCGGAAACCCGGGAAGTGAGTGATAGGGCAGGTCCGGTGCGGTTCTGGCTCTCAGTTCGCCCTGCGGGTAGGAATCGACGATCTCCTGGTAGTGGTCATCGCCGGGGTAGCCGCTCCAGGTGTTCTTGTCGCGTTCCTCCACCGGTGTGCCGACCGGGACATAAAGGGCCTGGCCGCAGTTGCCGTCGCCGTCCGTTTCATCGAGTGAGGCGAAGAGCAGCAGGCGTCCGTCGGGCGGCAGAGGGAGGTCCGTCGCGTCCTTCGGCAGCGCGGCGAAGTCGACGGACGCGAGGTACGGGTGCTCAGGGTCCGGGGTCCCGGCGGGCAGCAGCAGCGGCCCGCCGAACCTGCCGGCGACCGGCCCGTCTCCGCCACCGGTGAGGACCGCGCACGGCCGGACGTGGCCGATCCACCGGTCCACCTCCTCGGCCGGCAGCGGGTCAATGTCCTCCCACGGGTGCCCCTCCTCAACCGCCCGCGTACGGAAGGGAATCAGCATTTCTCGAAGTTCATCATCCGTCACGCCGGCAACGGTAGTTCTGGCCACTGACAACCTCGTGGCCCCCGGGGGCGCCCGGGGCGGCCGTGAACGACCACTCAACCTTCGGTGACCATGCTCAATCTTCGCTGCGAGGGATGAAGAGGGCATCGCGGGCTCGGGAAGCGGGCGTGACGGGCGCAGAATGAAGGCATGAGTGCTCTGCTGCGACGTAAGAGGAAGAAGCCCGCCGAGCGGGTGGTCACGCTGGTGGGGAAGCCCGGGTGTCATCTGTGCGAGGACGCGCGGGCGGTGGTGGGCGCGGTGTGCGAGGAGACCGGTGCGTCGTGGGTGGAGAAGGACATCACCGAGGACGAGGAGCTGTACAAGAAGTACTGGGAGCAGATTCCGGTGGTGCTGATCGATGACGAACAGCACACGTTCTGGCGCGTGGACCCGGCGAGACTGCGCAAGGCGCTGGGTGCGGACGCGAAACCCGGTTAACATTGTGGGCGTTTTGGGTGGCCTCGGGGGCTTGGCTGTGAGGAGTGTGTACTGCTTTGCCCCCTTCGAGGCTGCAACGGGTTGATGCGGTCCCCGGTTCCGGGATCGCGCGGGGAATGTGCGTGACCCCGGTCACTTTGACCAGACAAATCGGACACTATCTTTGTGCACGCGTTCACAAAGACATAGCCTGCATTCGACGGGGCGGTCCTGGGACATACGGCCGCCTGCAGCCCCGCTCATCCCGCAGGAGCACCGTGGCAACTGGCCGAACTCACCGACCGGCGACCCGTAGCCGAGGAATTCCCGAGGCCACCGTCGCCCGACTTCCGTTGTACCTGCGCGCCCTGACCGCGCTCTCCGAGCGATCGGTGCCCACGGTCTCCTCCGAGGAGCTGGCCACGGCGGCCGGCGTCAACTCGGCGAAGCTGCGCAAGGACTTCAGCTACCTGGGTTCCTACGGCACCCGCGGTGTCGGGTACGACGTCGAGTATCTCGTCTACCAGATCTCGCGCGAGCTCGGGCTCACCCAGGACTGGCCGGTCGCCATCGTCGGCATCGGTAACCTCGGCGCGGCCCTCGCCAACTACGGCGGGTTCGCCTCCCGCGGCTTCCGTGTCGCGGCGCTGATCGACGCGGACCCCGCCATGGCCGGTACGCCGGTGGCCGGGATCGCCGTCCAGCACACGGACGACCTGGACCGGATCATCAGCGACAACGGTGTGTCCATCGGTGTGATCACCACCCCGCCCGGCGCGGCCCAGCAGGTCTGCGACCGGCTCGTCGCCGCCGGTGTGACCTCCATCCTGAACTTCGCGCCGACCGTGCTGTCGGTGCCCGAGGGCGTCGACGTGCGCAAGGTCGACCTCTCCATCGAGCTCCAGATCCTCGCGTTCCACGAGCAGCGCAAGGCCGGCGAGGACTCCGCCGCCGAGGACGAGGGCGCGCCCCCGATGCGCGCCACGCCCGCCAGCCGGAAGGGACCTGACGGGGACATGCCCGCCGTGATGCCGGCATGAGCCTCCTCGTCGTCGGACTGAGCCACCGCAGCGCCCCCGTCTCCGTACTGGAGCGGGCCTCCCTCGCTGCCGAGACCCAGGCCAAGCTGCTCCAGGACACCCTCGCCGCGGAACCCGCGACCGAGGCCGCCGTGCTGGCCACCTGCAACCGCATCGAGCTGTACGCCGACGTGGACAAGTTCCACGCGGGCGTCGCCGAGCTGTCCACCCTGCTCGCCCAGCACAGCGGCGTCGGTCTGGAAGAGCTCACTCCGTATCTCTATGTGCACTACGAGGACCGGGCCGTCCACCACCTCTTCTCGGTGGCCTGCGGCCTCGACTCGATGGTCGTCGGCGAGGGGCAGATCCTCGGCCAGATCAAGGACGCGCTCGCGCGCGGCCAGGAGCTGCACACCGCCGGACGGCTGCTGAACGACCTCTTCCAGCAGGCCCTGCGGGTCGGCAAGCGCGCCCACAGCGAGACCGGGATCGACCGGGCCGGGCAGTCGCTCGTCACCTTCGGACTCCAGCAGCTCGCCGCCGGGGCCGACCCCGAGCGCTGGGCCGCGGGCAAGCGGGCCCTGGTCATCGGCGCCGGATCCATGTCCTCGCTGGCCGCCGCGACCCTCGCGCGCACCGGTGTCGCCGACATCGTCGTCGCCAACCGGACCCGCTCCCGCGCGGACCGCCTGGTGGAGATCCTCCAGCAGGGTGACGACACCGCGGTGCGTGCCCGGGCCGTCGAGATGTCCGCGGTCGGTGACGAACTGACACGTGCCGACATCGTCGTCTCCTGCACCGGTTCCACGGGCCTCGTGCTCACCGCCGACGCCCTCGCCGACGCCCTGGGCGTGACCCTGGGCGCCGCGCCCGAGCGGCCGGCGGCCACCGTCACCCCGGCCCCGGCCGACGTCGACCAGCACGCCGCCTGGGTGGAGAACGGTTCCGCCGTCTCCGCCGCACCGGCCGGTCCGGCGACAGCCCTGCGCCGGGTCACCGTGCCCGCCCAGTCGACCGGTCCGGTCCGGCTCGCCCTGCTCGACCTCGCCATGCCGCGGGACATCGACGGCGCCGCCCACCGCATCGACGGTGTGCGCCTCGTCGACATCGAGTCGCTCGCCGAGGCGTCCGCCGACGCCCCGATGGCCGCCGATGTGGACCAGGTCCGCACCATCGTCTCCGACGAGGTGGCCGCCTTCGGCGCCGCCCAGCGCGCCGCGCACGTCGCCCCGACCGTGGTCGCCCTGCGCACCATGGCCGCCGGCGTGGTCGCCGGCGAGATCGCCCGGCTGGACGGCCGCCTTCCCGACCTGGACGAGAAGCAGCGCGCCGAGATCACCCAGACCGTGCGCCGCGTCGTCGACAAACTCCTGCACGCGCCCACCGTGCGGGTCAAGCAGCTCGCCAGCGAGCCCGGCGGCGCCGGGTACGCGGACGCGCTGCGAGAACTCTTCGACCTCGACCCGCAGACGGTGGCCGCCGTCTCCCGGGCAGACCTGAACGACCCGAATAGAGGGCGGTCATGACCGACAACTCATCCCCGGGCGCGCGGAGCTCCGCGCCGCTCCGGCTGGGCACCCGGCGCAGCAAGCTCGCCATGGCCCAGTCCGGACTCGTCGCCGAGGCGGTTCGCGAGGTGACCGGGCGCGCCGTCGAGCTCGTCGAGATCACCACGTACGGGGACACCTCCCGCGAGCACCTGGCGCAGATCGGCGGCACCGGCGTGTTCGTCGCGGCCCTGCGCGAGGCGCTGCTGCGGGGCGAGGTGGACTTCGCCGTCCACTCGCTCAAGGACCTGCCGACCGCCCAGCCCGACGACCTCGTGCTGGCGGCCGTGCCGCAGCGCGAGGACCCGCGTGACGCGATGGTCGCCCGGGACGGGCTGACCCTCGGGCAGCTGCCCGAGGGCGCCCGCATCGGCACCGGTTCGCCGCGCCGCATGGCGCAGCTCAACGCGTACGCCCGTTCCCACGGACTGCGGATCGAGACCGTCCCCATCCGGGGCAACGTCGACACGCGGATCGGGTTCGTGCGCGACGGGGAGCTCGACGCGGTGGTTCTCGCCGCCGCCGGGCTCAGCCGTCTCGGCCGGAGTGGTGAGGTGACCGAGTTCCTGCCGGTCGACACCGTCCTGCCCGCTCCCGGCCAGGGAGCACTGGCGATCGAGTGCGCCGCGTCCAGCGCCGACCTCGCCGCCGCGCTCGCCGAGCTCGACGACCCGTACACCCGGGCCGCCGTGACCGCCGAGCGTGCCCTGCTCGCCGCCCTGGAGGCCGGCTGCTCCGCACCTGTGGGTGCGCTGGCCGACCTCCTGGTCGACGGACAGGTTGTCAACGAACTGCGCCTGCGCGGAGTCGTCGGTACCACCGACGGTTCCTCGCTCGTACAGCTGTCCACCACCGGTCCCGTCCCCACGTCGCACGACGACGCGGCGGCCCTCGGTCGCGAACTCGCGGCCGAGATGCTCGCCAAGGGTGCGGCCGGTCTTATGGGGGAGCGAGCACTTTGAGCCCCACCGGCCCCGCCGCATCCGACTTTCCGGTCCTGTCCGCACAGGGTCAGGTCACCTTCCTCGGCGCCGGTCCCGGCGACCCGGGACTGCTGACCCTGCGCGCCGTCGAGGCGCTCGCGAGCGCGGACGTCCTTGTCGCCGAGCCCGATGTGCTCGACGTCGTTCGCAGCCATGCGCGGGCAGGCGTGAGCACGCCTGAGCTGACCGTCGTTGACACCCCGTCAACAACCGTCGGTGTACCCGTTCTCAGGGATGCGGCCAATCTTGTCATGGAGGCCGCGAAGGGCGGCAGGCGGGTGGTCCGTGCTGTCGCGGGCGACCCGGGCCTGGACGGGAACGCGGGGGCGGAGATGCTCGCCTGCGCCGCCGCCGGGGTGCCCTTCGAGGTCGTCCCGGGCGTCGCGAACGCCGTCGGCGTGTCCGCGTACGCCGGGGTACCGCTGCGGGACGCGCAGGGCGCGGACGTCCGTTTCGTCGACGCCCGTACCGCCTCCGACCGGTGCTGGAGCGAGGTCGGCGCGAGCGACGCGACCGCCGTCGTCTCCACCACGCTGGACTCGGTGGCCTCCGCCGCCGGTGAGCTGGTCTCCGCGGGCCGCAAGCCCGACACCCCGCTCACCGTGACGATCGCGGGCACCACCACCCGCCAGCGCACCTGGACGGCGACCCTCGGGACGATCGCCCAGGTCCTCAAGCAGGCCAAGGTGCTGCCCTCGCCCGAGGGCCACCGGCCGGTCATAGCCGTGGTCGGAGAGCGCAGCTCCGCCGCCCAGCGCGACCAGCTCGCGTGGTTCGAGTCCAAGCCGATGTTCGGCTGGAAGGTGCTCGTCCCGCGTACGAAGGAGCAGGCCGCGTCGCTCTCCGACCAGCTGCGTTCCTACGGTGCCGTGCCGCACGAGGTGCCGACGATCGCCGTCGAGCCGCCGCGTACGCCCCAGCAGATGGAGCGCGCGGTCAAGGGCCTGGTCACCGGGCGCTACGAGTGGATCGCCTTCACCAGCGTGAACGCCGTCAAGGCGGTCCGGGAGAAGTTCGAGGAGTACGGGCTCGACGCCCGTGCCTTCGCCGGCATCAAGGTCGCCGCCGTCGGCGAGCAGACCGCCGCGGCGCTGATCGACTTCGGCGTGAAGCCGGACCTGGTGCCGTCCGGTGAGCAGTCGGCCGCCGGGCTGCTGGAGGACTGGCCGCCCTACGACCCGGTCTTCGACCCGATCGACCGGGTGTTCCTGCCGCGTGCGGACATCGCCACCGAGACCCTGGTGGCGGGCCTGATCGAGCTGGGCTGGGAGGTCGACGACGTCACCGCGTACCGCACGGTCCGCGCCTCGCCGCCGCCGGCCGACACCCGTGAGGCGATCAAGGGCGGCGGCTTCGACGCGGTCCTGTTCACCTCGTCCTCGACGGTGCGCAACCTGGTCGGCATCGCGGGCAAGCCGCACAACGTGACCGTGATCGCGTGTATCGGCCCCGCCACCGCGAAGACCGCCGAGGAGCACGGCCTGCGGGTCGACGTGCTGTCGCCGGAGCCGTCCGTGCACAAGCTCGCCGAGGCGCTCGCCGCCTTCGGCGCGCAGCGCCGGGACGCGGCGAAGGAGGCCGGTGACCCGGTGACCCGGCCGAGCGAGCGACGCCCGGGCGCGCGCAGGCGCCGGACGACGACGTAGTGACAGTGGTACGAGGGTGAGCGGGCCCGGGCGCTTCGGCGGCCGGGCCCGCCGCCGTTCTCCGGGCCTGTTCGCGGCCTGTTCGCGGGCCTTTCCCGGCGCGGGTGTCGGTAAGACCTGACTGCGTACGGGTCTATCGTCGAAGGATGACTGCGTACGGAAACTTCCCCGGCTCCCGCCCCCGGCGGCTGCGGACGACCCCGGCGATGCGGCGGATGGTCGCCGAGACACGGCTCGACCCCGCGAACCTGATCCTTCCCGCGTTCGTGCGGGAGGGCATCGACGCCCCGGTCGCCATCTCGTCGATGCCCGGTGTGTACCAGCACACCCTGGACACCCTGCGGAAGGCGGCCGTCGAGGCGGTCTCGGCCGGGGTCTCGGGGATCATGCTCTTCGGTGTGCCGGAGGACGAGAAGAAGGACGCCCGGGGCACGGCGGGCACGGACCCGGACGGCATCCTCCAGGCCGGCCTGCGCGCGGTCCGCGAGGAGGTCGGCGACGACCTGGTCGTGATGTCGGACCTGTGCCTGGACGAGTACACCGACCACGGCCACTGCGGGGTCCTCGACGGTGACGGGCGCGTGGACAACGACGCGACCCTGGAGCGGTACGCGGAGATGGCCCAGGTCCAGGCGGACGCCGGGGCCCATGTGGTGGGACCCAGCGGGATGATGGACGGCCAGGTCGGCGTCGTCCGCGACGCGCTGGACCAGACCGGGTACGAGGACGTGTCGATCCTCGCCTACACCGCGAAGTACAGCTCGGCGTTCTACGGCCCCTTCCGCGAGGCCGTCGGCTCCTCGCTCACCGGTGACCGCAAGACCTACCAGCAGGACCCGGCCAACGCCCGCGAGTCGCTGCGGGAGCTGGCGCTGGACCTGGAGGAGGGCGCGGACATGGTCATGGTGAAGCCCGCCGGACCGTATCTGGACATCCTCGCCAAGGTCGCCGAGTCCGTGGACGTGCCGGTCGCGGCGTACCAGATCAGCGGCGAGTACGCGATGGTCGAGGCCGCCGCCGAGCGGGGCTGGATCGACCGGGACAAGGCGGTCCTGGAGAGCCTGACCGGCATCCGGCGGGCCGGGGCGCAGATGATCCTCACCTACTGGGCGACCGAGGCGGCCCAGTGGCTGGGGCGGGACGCGCGGCGCTGAGCCGGTCCGCTCCACCTGGCGTGTTTCACGGCCCACCCGCTCCGGTCTCCTGGAGCCGGTGGGCCTCCTCGATGGAGAAGCGGGCGCTGTCCCGTACGAGCGGGTCCTCGTCGGCCCGTGCGGTGGTGTCCAGGACCGTGGCGACGACCGGGTCGCCGGTGTAGGGCGCCAGCGACATCGCCGCGTACTGCCGGACCAGGTCCTCCTGCGGGTCCCGCAGCGCCCTGAGCAGGGCGCGGCCCGCTTCGTGGCGCAGAGTGGGATCGGCCGGGGGCCACAGACGCAGGACGGTGGCGCTCTCGACGCGGGCGAGGTCGTATTCGCCGGGGTCGGCGACGACCGAGACGAGGAACGGCAGCGCGTGGGCGTTGGCGTCCAGCTCGGTGATGATCTCGGGCTTGCGGTCGCTGGTGGCGGGCAGGGCGCGGAACTCGGCTATCAGGCGTTCCGCGGCTTCCGTCGTTTCTTCCGTTGCCTCTGCCGCCGCCTCGGTGGTCGCCTCGGTGGTCGTGAGGTTCGTGTCGTTCATGGGGGTGGACACTTTCTGTCAGGGCCAGTCGACCAGTGCCATGAATGCTACGAAAGCGACCATCACGGTGGCGGGGGCGGTGAGGGCCAGGCCCACGCGCCGGGCGGCGTAGCGGAGCTGGTGGGGGACGGCCCAGGCGGCGATCAGCAGGATCAGGGCGAGGATCAGGCCGATGCACAGGACGGTCCACGCGGTCATGAAGCTGTCGTGGAAGCGCTCGCTCACCGCGCCGTTGCAGGAGCCGCACTCCATGGGCGAGAGCGCGCCGTAGAGCAGGGCGAGCAGCCCCGACGGCACGGTCACGACAGAGGAGATCAGCGGGGCGATCCAGGCGTGGTTGTCGGGCGTCTCGTCGGGGGCGGTCGCCGGGGTGCTGCCATCGTCGTGGCTGTTCTCGCTCATGCGTCCGAGTCAACCTCGGGGGTCCGCCGCCCGCATGAGTACGAGGGCTCAGTCCCCGGTGGGCAGGTCGGCACGGGCCGCCGCCCAGGTGGGGGCCGCCGCGCAGGCGTGCGCCGCCGCGCAGGCG
>NZ_NTGZ01000268.1 GCF_002551245.1 Streptomyces sp. rh34 | reverse complement strand
GGGCGAGCCTGGGGGCGGCAGCGGCGGCGGCGCTGCTCGCGGCGGACGAGCAGGACGCCGAGCGCCTGCTCACCGTGCTGGCACGGGCCGGGCTGCTCACCCGCGTACGGGGATCGCGCTACCGGTTGCACGACCTGGTGCGGGCCTTCGCGCTGGCCCGGCTGCTGGACGAGGAGGAGCCGGCCGAGCGGGCGGCGGCGCAGGAGCGGCTGCTGACGAACTACGCGGAGCTGGCGGACGCGGTGATCCGGATGGTCGACGGGAAGATGTCGACCCGCGCCGGGCAGTTCGGCTCGCACGGCTTCGGTTCGCTGGACTCGGCGCTGCGCTGGCTGGACGACGAGTCAAGCTTCATCACGGCGGCGCTGCGGCACGCGGAGGGCGTCGACCAGGCCACGGTGCTGCACCTGCTGGGGGCGCTGTGCGACTACTGCCTGCTGCGCGGCGACCTGTACCGCCTGGGCGAGATCAGCGAGCTGACGCAGGCCGTGGACCAGGGTCTGCTGGAGCGGTCGGTGCAGTGGCGTACGGGTATCGCGGCCCGGCAGCTCGGCGAACTGGACAAGGCCCGCGCCACCCTGTCCTCCGTGGTCGGGCTGTACCACGAGGCGCAGAACGACGCGGGCGAGGCGCTGGCCCTCTGCTCGCTCGGGATCACCCTGCACCACCAGGGCAATCTGACGGAGGCGGCGGCCCGGCTCGGCGAGGCGCTGGCGCTCCAGTCGTCCGACGCGCAGGCCGAGGACCGGGCCTGGACCTTGCACGCCCTGGCGGCCGTGGAGCGCGACCGGGGCGATCTGGCGCGGGCGCTGTCGCTGCTGGCCGACGCGTTGCGGCTGCACCGGGAGGGCGAGTCGCTGCACGGTGAGGCCTGGACGCAGTTCCAGCTGGGGCAGGTGCGGCTGCGGACGGGCGAGGTGGCTCCGGCCGAGGAGGCGCTGAGCACCGCCCTGGAGCTGTACGGGCGGACCCGCGACGAACGCGGCGAGGCGTGGGCGCTCACCCAGCTGGCCCGGGCCCGGCTGCTGGACGGCGATCCGGCGGCCGCCCTGGAGCAGTTGCGCGAGGCGCTGGACCGGCACCGGCACAACGAGGACGCGCGGGGCGAGGCGTGGACCCTGTACTACCTGGGGCAGGCGCTGGAGGAGGACGGGGACACCGATCAGGCCGTGCGTGAGCTGGAGCGGTCCCGCACGATGTTCTCGCGGATGCGGGACGTGTACGGGCTGGCGTGCGCCCGGCACCATTCGGGCCGGGTGACCCGGGACCAGCGGGCCGCGCAGACGGGCAACCTGCGCAATTCGGGGTTCGCCCGGCAGCTGCTGATGGACGCGCGGGCCGACTTCCGGCGGATCAAGGTGCCGTACGGCGAGGCGTGGGCGTGCGTGGAGCTGGCGCTGATCGACGCGGGCAACGGGCGTGCGCCGCAGGCGCTGGAGCTGTGCGGCCGGGCGGCGGAGCTGTTCGCCTCGTACGGGGACGCGCGGGGCGGCGACTGGGCCCGGTTCCTGCGCTGCACGCTGCTGCCGTACGCCTCGCCCGGGGGCATCGAGGTGGGCACGGTGGTGGCGCAGCAGGAGCTGGCCGAGCTGATCGAGGGCCGGCACCCGGCGCGGGACGGGAAGCTGGAGCAGTCGGCGGCGGCGTTCGCGGTGGCGCTGGAGCGGGGTGTGGACCTGGAGGACGGCTGGCAGGCGTGGCGGCTCGGGCTCACGCCGACCCGCGCCGCCGGCCAGATCATGGGCGTCACGGCGGAGCCGGCCCGGCCGTGACGACACGGCCGTGACGACACAGCCGTGACCGGCGAGCGGCGGAGACCGTCCTTCCGTACACGTACACGTACACGTACGGGACGACGGGCGTCCGGCACCGGGCCGGACGCCCTTCTCGTACGCGCGGCCCCGGGCGCGGGTTACTTCCGGGGGGCGGCCGCCCCGTCGGCGACGGGCTCGGCGGCCGCCGCGTCCGGGTCGGGGGCCTCCTCGAAGTCGACCTTGCCCATGTGGCGGTTCATCGACTTCATCAGGGCCCACACGCCGACGGCGAGCGCCGCGAAGACGAGGAAGCCGAGGACGCCGGGGGTGACCTTGTTCTTGTCGAGCTCTTCGGCGGCGAGCGGGACGAGGTGCGTCAGTGCCTGGGTCGCGTACATATCAGGCATTGTCGCGGATGCCCGCGAAGAGGTCGCTCTCGGGGAGGGAGGTATCGACCAGAGACTTCGCCAGCTCGTACTCCTCGGTCGGCCAGACCTCGCGCTGGATGTCCATCGGAACCCGGAACCAGCCACCCTCGGGGTCGATCTGGGTGGCGTGTGCGATGAGCGCCTTGTCGCGGATCTCGAAGAACTCGTCGCAGGGAACGTGCGTGGTCAGGGTGCGTTCCACGCGCTCGAACTCCTCCCAGCGCTCCAGCCACTCACCGTACGGGGACTCCAGGCCCCGGGAGAGGAGCGCCTCGTGCAGGGCGACGGTGCGCGGCCGGTTGAAGCCCTGGTTGTAGTAGAGCTTCCGCGGCGTCCAGACCGGGCCGAACTCGTCCTCCGGGAACCGCTCCGCGTCGGCCGCGCCGTCGAACGCGATCATCGAGACGGTGTGCGTCATGATGTGGTCGGGGTGCGGGTAGCCACCGTTCTCGTCGTACGTGGTGATGACCTGCGGCCGGAACGCGCGGATCTTCGCCACCAGGCGCCCCGCGGCGACCTCGGGGTCCTCCAGGGCGAAGCAGCCCTCGGGCAGCGGCGGCAGCGGGTCGCCCTCGGGCAGCCCCGAGTCGACGAAGCCGAGCCATTCCTGCTGGACGCCCAGGATCTCGCGGGCCTCGTCCATCTCCTTCTTGCGCACCTCGTGGATGTTCTTCTCGATGTACGCGTCACCCTGGAGCTTCGGGTTGAGGATGGAGCCGCGCTCGCCCCCCGTGCAGGTCACGACCAGCACGTCCACCCCCTCGGACACGTACTTGGCCATGGTGGCCGCGCCCTTGCTCGACTCGTCGTCGGGGTGGGCGTGAACGGCCATCAGTCGCAGCTGCTCAGTCAAAGCTCGATCCTCAGTCATTGGTCGCTCTGGTCGGTCATGGTCGGTCCGGTCGGTCATGGTCGGTCCGGTCGGTCATGGTCGGTCCGGTCGATCCGGGTCTCTGTCGGAGCCGATCCGGGTCTCTGTCAAAGAGGCGCCGCGCCCGCGCGGCATCGGTGTGGGGCGCGGTCGGGTGCCGGGCGGGCGGCTTCTATAGTGACTGAACGAGGCGCCGGAAAATTCCTCGATGCCAGGTCCGGAGGGAACGATCATGACGACGGTTCGTGAGGCCCTGCCCGAGGGGCGGTACGGCCGGACCGAGGATCAGCGTGCCGACCGCAAGCTGAAGATCGTCGGATCGGTCCTCGGCGTCGCCCTGCTCGGCGTGATCGGGTGGATCGGCTTCGACTACGTGGGCGGCCAGGGCATCAGCGCCGAGATGATCAAGTTCAAGGTCGTCTCCGACACCCGGGCCGATGTCCACCTGGAGGTCCGCAAGGACCGCGAGGGCCACGGCTACTGCCTGGTGCGGGCGCTCAGCGAGGACGGCTCCGAGGTGGGCCGCAAGGAGGTCCGCTTCGACCGGGCCGAGGACCGGATCGACGAGGTCGTGACCGTGGTGACCCGGTCCAGGGCGACCGCGGTCGAGCCGATGGGCTGCACCGCCGACGACGGCCCGACGGGCTGATCTCGACCGAACCCCCTGTGACCTGCGACGATACGGGTCACATCGGCCGGTCGAGGGGTGTGACGGTTTACCTTCTCCCCCTTTTCCTGGGGAATTGTTAGGCTCGTGGTTTCGCCCACCCGTGGACGCACATGCTTCTGGGTAGGGCGATGCTTTGTATTCCCAGCACCGACGAGGAGCACCTGTGACCCAGACCAGCGAAAACGTCACCTGGCTCACGCAGGAGGCGTACAACCAGCTCAAGGCCGAGCTGGAGTACCTGTCTGGTCCCGCGCGCACGGAGATCGCCGTCAAGATCGCGGCGGCCCGTGAGGAGGGTGACCTCCGGGAGAACGGCGGGTACCACGCGGCCAAGGAGGAGCAGGGCAAGATGGAGCTGCGGGTGCGCCAGCTGACCCAGCTCCTGGAGCACGCGAAGGTCGGCGAGGCGCCGGCCGACGACGGCGTGGTCGAGCCCGGCATGGTCGTCACGATCGCTTTCGACGGCGACGAGAGCGACACGCTGACCTTCCTGCTCGCCTCCCGTGAATACGCCAGCACGGAGATCGAGACGTACTCCCCGCAGTCCCCGCTCGGCCTCGGTGTGAACGGCAAGCGGACGGGCGACGACGCGGACTACGAGCTGCCGAACGGCAAGACGGCCTCGGTGAAGATCCTGGCGGCGAAGCCCTACGCCGGCTGATCCGGCCGGTCACGACGGAACGACGCGGGAGCCCCGGCCATGGGCGGCCGGGGCTCCCGTGCGTCGTGTACGTCGGACAGCCGGGGCTCCCGTGCGTCGGGCGGCCCGGGCTCCCGTGTGTCGTCGCCCGCGCCCGGGCCGTTACCGCGGGCCGGGTGCGGGCAGTCGCCGGGTCAGGAGCAGTCGCCGGTGCGGCCGAGGGTCTTCTCGGGCGTCACGCCGGGGCGGGTCCACTGCGGGGTGGGGCGGCTGGCCGGGCCCCAGCTCGCGGTCCCGTCCGCGTCGGTGCGCCAGTACCAGCAGGCCTGGCCACCCTCGCCCGGGTATCCCTCGCGGACCCGGCCGATCGCCGGGCGGCCCTCGGGCCGGTCCTCCCACGCCTCGCCGCGGCCGTACGGCGTCAGGTCGAGCAGCCCGAAGGAGCCGTTGGCCGGCTCGATGCCACGGCCCGTCGTGGAGTAGGTGAGGAACACGCGCCCGCCGTCGCGCAGGAAGCAGGCGAGGTGCCCCATCTCCCCGCCGATCGGCGCGTCCAGGCCCCGCACCGAGTACCAGGGCTGGGTGTAGCCCATGAACGCGGTGTAGGCGGCCACCTCCTCCCAGGACCCCGTGGTCAGGACGGCGTACGAGACGCCCCGGGCGTTGAGGTAGACGGCGTCCTTCATGTGCCAGACCGCGTCGGTGCAGCCCTCGCACTGGCCCTGGTGCGGTGCGCCGTCGTACCACATGTGCTGGTAGACGACGAGCTCCCGGCGGCCCTCGAAGAGATCCAGGAACGGGACCGGGCCCTCGGCTCCGACGACCTCAACCGTCCCGTCGACCTCCACCATCGGCAGTCGGCGGCGGGCCGCGGCGAGCGCGTCGCCCTGGCGGGTGTGGGCCTTCTCGCGGACCAGGAGCTCGTCCCGGGCGGCCTGCCAGGTGGCCAGGTCGACGACGGGCGGGGCGCCGGGCAGCTCGGCGGCCGGATCGTCCGGTGCGGTGGTCATGGTGCCCTCCGTGGTGTCGCGTGCCGGGGATACCGAAGTCGGTCACGGTGGACGCCGGGGACGTCGTACGACGCCGCGGCGCCCCACCGGTAGAGACTCGCGGCGACGCCGGAACTCATCGCGACGCCCCGGGCGGACGTCAGACGGCCGCCGAGCGGTACTTGCGGACCGCGAGAGTGCGGAAGGCGACGATGATCAGCACCGACCAGATGACCGAGGCGAGGATCGGGTGCTCCATCGGCCAGGCCCCGGTGACGGACTTCGGCACGCCCGGCATCGTGTTCCCGAAGAGCTCACGGGCCCCCGCCACCGTGGCGCTGAACGGATTCCACTCGGCGACGTGCTGGAGGAACGTCGGCATGCCGGTGACCGGCACGAAGGCGTTCGAGATGAACGTCAGCGGGAACAGCCAGATCAGGCCGCCGGAGGTGGCCGCCTCCGGGGTGCGCACGGACAGGCCGATCAGGGCTCCGATCCAGGAGAACGCGTAGCCGAGCAGGAGCAGCAGCAGGAAGCCGCAGATCACCTTGCCGATGTTCTCGTGGGTGCGCCAGCCGACGATCAGGGCGACCCCCGCGAGCACGACGAGGGTGAGCGTGGTCTGTACGAGGTCGGCGAGCGTCCGTCCGGTGAGGACCGCGCCCCGGGCCATGGGCAGCGACCGGAAGCGGTCGATGAGCCCCTTGTGCATGTCGTCGGCGATGCCGGCGCCGGCTCCGGCGGTGGCGAAGGTGACGGTCTGGGCGAAGATGCCCGCCATCAGGAACTCCTTGTACAGCTGCGGGTCGGTGGAGCCGCCGATGCTGATGGAGCCGCCGAAGACGTAGGTGAAGAGGACCACGAACATGATCGGCTGGATCAGCCCGAAGATCACCATCTCGGGGATCCGGGTCATCCGGATCAGATTCCGCTTGGCGACGACGAGGGAGTCCTTCACGGACTGCGTGATGCCCCCGGCGGGACGGGGAAGCAACGAGGGGGCGTCCTTGGCGATCGCGCTCACTGGGTGTCCTCCTTGCTCCGGGAGCCGCGGGAACGTTCCGCTTCCGCTCCGTCGGGCTCTTCGTCCCCGTTCTCGTGCGCCTCGGCCGCATGGCCGGTGAGGGAGAGGAAGACGTCGTCCAGGGTGGGCCTGCGCAGGGCGATGTCGTCGATCTCCACGCCCTGGGCGTCCAGGTCGCGGATGATCTCGGCCAGCAGTCTGGCCCCGCCGGTGACCGGGGCGGTCAGCTTGCGGGAGAGCTGGGCGACGGTGACCTCGCCCTTGCCGAGGGCGGTCAGCACGGACCGGGCGCGCTCGATCTCGTCCGGGCGGTGCACGACGACCTCGACGCGCTCGCCGCCGGTACGGGCCTTGAGCTGGTCGGAGGTGCCGCGGGCGATGACCTTGCCGTGGTCGATGACGCAGATGTCGTGGGCGAGGCGGTCGGCCTCCTCCAGATACTGCGTGGTCAGCAGCAGGGTCGTGCCGCCGGCCACCAGGTCCTCGATCACGTCCCAGAGCTGCTGCCGGTTGCGCGGGTCGAGGCCGGTCGTCGGCTCGTCCATGAACATCACGGGCGGCGACACGACGAGCGCCGCCGCGAGGTCGAGGCGCCTGCGCATACCGCCGGAGTACGTCTTCGCGGTGCGGTCGGCGGCGTCGCCGAGGTTGAACCGGTCCAGCAGGACGCCCGCCCGGGCCTTCGCGTCCCGGGCGCTCAGGTGGTAGAGCTGCCCGACCATGCGGAGGTTCTCCCGCCCGGTCAGATACTCGTCGACCGCGGCGAACTGCCCGGAGAGCCCGATCGAACGGCGTACCTCGTTGGGCTTCTTCAGTACGTCGATCCCGGCCACGAAGGCCGTGCCGCTGTCCGGGCGCAGCAGCGTGGTCAGCACGCGTACGGCGGTGGTCTTGCCGGCGCCGTTGGGTCCGAGCAGTCCGAGGACCGTGCCCTCGGGGACGTCGAGGTCGACGCCGTCGAGGGCTCGTACGTCGCCGAAGGTCTTCACCAGTCCTTCGGCATGGATCGCACCTGGCATGGAGAGGTTCCCCCGTCACTCGCGGATGATGTCGCCGGTGGCGGCCTGCCGGTCCGATCCTAGGATCGGCGGCCCGTCGCCGCCCGGTGAACGGGCGCATCCCGGCCGCGCGGCGCGAGATGGGCCCTTCCCGGCGGGTTCCTCGTCCGCTCAGCCCATCACACGGAAGCCCTCGGCCCGCAGCGCCGCCTCGACCTCCGCGCAGTGCTGCGGCCCCTTCGTCTCCAGGTGCAGGTCGACCTCCGCCTCGGTCAGGCCGAGGCGCGGGTCGGTGCGCACATGGCTGATGTCGAGGACGTTGGCGTCGGCCACGGTCAGCGCGGCCAGCAGGGCGGCCAGCGCCCCCGGGCGGTCGGTGAGGCGCAGCCGCAGGCTCAGGTAGCGGCCCGCGGCGGACATCCCGTGCCGCAGGATGCGCTGCATCAGCAGCGGGTCGACGTTGCCGCCGGACAGCACGGCCACCACCGGCCCCCGGAACGCCTTCGGGTCGCTGAGCAGCGCGGCCACCGGGCTGGCCCCGGCCGGCTCGACGACCAGCTTGGCCCGCTCCAGGCAGAGCAGCAGCGCACTGGACAGCTCGTCCTCGGTGACGGTGCGGACCTCGTCGACCAGCTCCTCGATCAGGGCGAACGGTACGTCGCCGGGCCGGCCCACCTTGATGCCGTCGGCCATCGTGACCGGGGAGTCGAGCGAGACGGGGTGCCCGGCGGCCAGGGATGGCGGGTAGCAGGCGGCACCCGCGGCCTGGACTCCGATGATCCGGACGTCGGGGCGCAGTGCCTTCACCGCGACGGCGACGCCCGCGGCGAAACCGCCGCCGCCGATGCCGAGGACGATCGTGCGGACCTCGGGGCACTGCTCCAGGATCTCCAGCCCGACGGTGCCCTGGCCCGCGATGATGTCGGGGTGGTCGAAGGGGTGGATGAAGACCGCGCCGGTCTCCTCCGCGTACCGCTGGGCCGCGGCGAGGGTCTCGTCGACGACCTGGCCGTGCAGCCGCACCTCGGCCCCGTACTCCCGGGTCGCGGCGACCTTGGGCAGGGGCGCCCCGACGGGCATGAAGACCGTGGAGCGCACGCCGAGGAGGGACGAGGCGAGGGCGACGCCCTGGGCGTGGTTCCCGGCGCTGGCGGCGACCACCCCGGCCGCCCGCTCCACCGGGGAGAGGCCGGAGATCCGGACGTAGGCGCCGCGCAGTTTGAAGGAGCCGGTGCGCTGGAGGTTCTCGCACTTGAGGTGGACCGGGGCGCCGACCAGCTCGGTCAGGTGGCGGCTGCCCTCCAGGGCGGTCACCCGCGCCACCCCGGACAGCATCTTCTGCGCGCCCCGGACGTCGTCGAGGATCAGGGCCGGGTGGTGGGCGGTCGCGCGGAAGCTCATGTCCGCAAGTCTCGCAGCTGCGACCGTGCGCGGCAGACTTGTCCCGGGGCGGCCTGCGGCGGGGTCCGCAGGTTTGTGCGGCGTGGTACGCGTTGCCCCGGGGCCGCGTACTCTGTCCCCCACCCATCCGACACCGCACGAAGAGAGCCCCCGGCCATGCCCCCTCAGGACATGACGACTGCTGCGTCTCCTTCCGGGGGCGCCGTCCCCGAACACCCGGGCCCCGACAGCCTGCTGGACTCCCTCCAGCACCAGGTGGCGGTCTTCGCCCGCCGTGCCGAGCAGACTCGCCTCGGCGGTGTCGGCCAGGTCCGCAACTCGATGGACCGGGCGGCGTACCTGCTGCTGAACCGGCTGGACCGGGAAGGTCCGATGGGCGTCAAGGCGCTGGCGGCCGGGATGGGCATCGACTCCTCGACGGTGACGCGGCAGGTCGCGCCGCTCGTCGACACCGGTCTGGTCAAGCGCACGTCGCACCCGGAGGACGGCCGGGCCGTGGTGCTCCAGCTCTCGCCGCGCGGTCAGGCCCGCCTGAACGAGGTCCGGGCGTCGCGGCGCGAGCTGATGTCCCAGGTGACGGACGGCTGGTCGCAGGAGGAACGGGACACGTTCTGCGCCCTGCTCACCCGTTTCAACTCCTCCCTCGCCGCCCGCCAGGCGGCACACCAGCCTCCGCAGTCCGACTGACGAGGAGAGCGCCGCGTCCGGGCTCTTGACCGGGGCGGTGCGCCGGGGCTCGTATGTGGTCCATGGCAGAGCGGGCGACCCACCGGGACCGGCTCCGCGCCCTGGAGTTCGAGGCCTTCGTGGCGGGCGCGGGCGGACGCCTGCTGCACACGGCGACGCTGCTCACCGGCGAACCGTCGCAGCCGCCGGGCGCGTATGGGCGGGCCGAGCGGCTGCTGCACGCGGCTCTCGCCCGTACGTACGCCGACTGGGACCGGCTGCGCGGTGGCGACCCCTACGACCTGGCCCGCCGGGAGCTGGCCCTCCGGTTCGCCCGGGAGTCCCGTCGCCACCAGCGGCCGCGCGGCGGTCTGCTGGACCGGCTGACCCCCATCGAACGGCTCGTTCTCGTCCTGCGGATGTACGAGGAGGTCGGCGAGGAGCAGACGGCGGCGCTGCTCGGGCTGCCGGGCGACCGGGTCCGCGCGGTGTGCGCCCGGGCGGTGGCGACGCTGCGCGCGCCGGGGCGTGGCGCCGGTCCGGGGC
>NZ_NTGZ01000267.1 GCF_002551245.1 Streptomyces sp. rh34 | reverse complement strand
CCTCCCGGGTCGCCGGGGCGGTCGCGCGCGGCAGTGCCCGCCGGGAGTGCCGCGGCCTGGCCCGGGCGGCGCTCCGGCTGGACGCACCGGCCATGGAGGAACTGCTCACGGACGTACTCGACCGGTACGGGATGCCGGCCGCTTGGGACGAGGTGATGGTGCCGGCGCTGCACGCGGTGGGCCGCAAGTGGGAGACGGCGGGGGAGCGGTACATCGAGGTCGAGCACCTGCTGTCCTGGCACGTCTCCGGCGCGCTGCGCGGTGTCCCGGCCGCGCGGCCCCCCGCCCCCGGCGCGGGCCTGTCCCTGTTGGCCTGCGCGCCCGGTGAGACCCACACGCTGGCCCTGGAGGCACTCGCCGCGACCCTCACCCAACACGCTCTGCCGGTCCGTATGTTCGGCGCCGCCCTGCCCGTCGAGGCGCTGGAGGAGGCGGTCCGGCGCACCGGACCCGACGCGGTGGTGCTCTGGGCGCAGTCGCACGGCACGGCGAGCCGTTCGCTCGCGTCCCGGGTGGAGGCGGTCGAGTGGGGTGTACGGGGCGCGCGCAGGCGGCCTGTCGTCTTCACCGCCGGACCCGGCTGGGCCGGGCGGCAGCCCCCGGGAACCCGGCACCCGTCCAAGCTCGCCGACGCGGTGGACGCGCTGAGGGCTGTCCTGTGACCGGGGCAGCCCTCGACCACACCCGGTGCGCGGTGCCCGGGTGCGGCCGCCCCCGCCGTTCACCGTAGCCAGTCCGACAGCCCCGTCAGCAGGCGCTCCACGTCGTCCGTGTCGTTGTACGCGCTGAGCCCGACGCGCAGGCCGCCGCTGTCGCCGAGCCCCAGGTGGCGGGAGGCCTCCAGGGCGTAGAACGAGCCGGCGGGCGCGTGTACCCCGGAGCGGGCGAGGGAGCGGTAGGCGTCCGCCGCGTCCCGGCCGTCGAAGGTGAGCAGCAGGGTGGGGGTGCGTTCGGCGGCACGGGAGTGGACCGTCACCCCGCCCAGTTCGCCCACCGCCTTCTCGATGCTCTCGCGCAGCTCCGTCTCGTGTGCCTCGATCGCCGCGTACGCCGACCGCAGCCGCATCCGGCGCCCGCCCGCCGCGTCGGCGCCGGAGCCCAGGCCCGCGAGGAAGTCCACCGCCGCGCTGGTCCCCGCCATCGACTCGTAGGGGAGGGTGCCGAGTTCGAAGCGCTCCGGCACGGCGTCGGTGGAGGGCGCCAGCTTGTCCGGGCGGAGGGTGCCGAGCAGTTCGGGGCTGGCGGCGAGCACCCCGTGATGGGGCCCAAAGAACTTGTACGGGGAGCAGACGAAGAAGTCCGCCCCGAGCCGCTTCACGTCCACCGGGTGGTGGGCCGTCAGATGGACCCCGTCCACGTACAGCAGCGCGCCGGCCCGGTGGGCGAGTTCGGCGATGGCCGGAATGTCGGGCCGGGTGCCGATGAGGTTGGAGGCACCGGTCACCGCGACCAGCCGGGTCCGTCCGGTGATCTGCGCGCCGACGGCCTCGGTCGGCAGCTCGCCGGTCGACGGGTCGAAGTCGGCCCACCGCACCACCGCCCCCGCCCGCTCGGCCGCGTGCACCCACGGCCGGATGTTGGCATCGTGGTCCAGACGGCTGACCACCACCTCGTCCCCCGGGCTCCAGGCCCTGGAGAGGGTGCGCGAGAAGTCGTACGTGAGCTGGGTGGCGCTGCGGCCGTGGACGATCCCGCCCGGGTCCGCGCCCAGCAGGTCCGCCATCGCCTGCCGGAACCCGCGGACGGTCTCCTCCGCGTTCACCTCCCCGGGCAGGGCGTCGCCCCGGATCGACAGGGGCCCGCTCATCACCTCGCCGATCGCGGCGATGACGGTGGCCGGGGTCTGGGTGCCGCCGGGCCCGTCGAAGTGCGCGGTACCGGACCGCAGGGCGGGAAACTGCGCGCGCACCGCGCCGACGTCGTACGACAAGGGGGCTCCTCGATTCGCTGATGTGCTGCCGGATCTCGCTGTGATCATCGCAGGGCGGTGTCCTCCGGTGGAAGGAGTGGGCTTCGAGGCCTCGGGGGCGCTTCCGGGGGTGCTGGTTCCACGCGGGCGCACCGCTCCCGGCCAGAATGCGCGCCCGGGCGTGGGGCAGGGTCTCCGGGCGCACCGAATTGCGCCGTCCTTAAGCATCGCGATGATCCTACGAAAGAATTGCTCGCACAAATGAACCTCGCCTCGGTTGTGCGATCCTCCTCGTATTCCCGTCATGGATAAATGCGCCGGACCATTTCTGTGAGTCGCTCGCGATTAAAGCTGTGGGAACGGGAAATAGATGATCTGGGCTGATGGGATCGGGGGCATCAGTTCACGCCGCGGTCGAACCTCATCGGGGCCGGGTGTCTAAAAATAGCCGGTGCGTGGCCATGGCTGCCGCCCGGGTTTCCTGTCGCTTCCACGGGTATCTTGACCTGCCCTGATGCGGTGCGATGGCATCTCTCCCCGTCGCTGTCACTTGTGGAGGGTCACGGATGGAAGAGCGCGAGCACTCCGCCGATGGCGGAATTCGTTCGGCCGGCCTCTCGGTCGGACGGAAGGGGCGTGCGAGTAATTCTCCGGCCCCGTTCCTTCGCGCCGTCACCCTCCCCGTTCTCCTTCTCACGGCCGTATCCGCGGGTGTGGCCGGATTGTGGTCGCGGGGGGAGCGGGGGTGGGTCGGCTCGCTTTTCCTGGCCGGGGCCATCGCCCGTCCGTCCCTCCGGGAACGGCTGATTCCCTCTCACTCTCCTTCGGGGCGCCGGCGAGATCCTCGCCGCCCTCACGCATCCCTGGCGACGTCGACCGGCACGGGACCTCCGGCCGGAATGACCGCCGCCCCCTGACGCTCCACCACGACTTGAGGAGTTCGACATGGCCGACGCGAACAACCGGGCGTTACGGAACAAGGTGGCGATCATCGGGATGGGCTGCCGCCTGCCCGGCGGCGCCTCGGACCACCGCACGTACTGGCGCAATCTGGTGGAGGGCAGGGACTGCATCACGCCCACACCGCCCGACCGGTACGACGTCAGCACGCTCGGCAGCCGGTTCCGCGACAAACCCGGGCGCCTCGTCGGCGGACGCGGTGGATACATCGACGGCTTCGACGAATTCGACCCCGCGTTCTTCGGCATCAGCCCTCGTGAGGCCGACCACATGGACCCGCAGCAGCGAAAGCTTCTCGAAGTGGCCTGGGAGGCACTGGAGGACGGTGGCCAGCGGCCCGCCGACCTCGCCGGCGGCAACGTCGCCGTCTACGTCGGCGCGTTCACCCTGGACTACAAGATCCTGCAGTTCGCCGACCTGGGCTTCACCTCGCTGGCCGCCCACACCGCGACCGGCACCATGATGACGATGGTCTCGAACCGCATCTCGTACTGCTTCGACTTCCGAGGCCCCAGCCTCTCCATCGACACCGCCTGCAGCTCCTCCCTGGTCGCCGTCCACCTGGCGTGCCAGGCGCTGAACAACGGCGAGAGCGACCTCGCGCTGGCCGGCGGCACCCTGCTGCACATGGCCCCGCAGTACACCGTCGCGGAGACGAAGGGCGGGTTCCTGTCGCCCGAGGGCCGCTCCCGTACGTTCGACGCCGCCGCCGACGGCTACGTACGGGCCGAGGGCGTCGGCCTGGTCGCGCTGAAGCGGCTGGACGACGCCGTACGGGACGGGGACCGGATCCACGCCGTGATCCTCGGCAGCGGCGTCAACCAGGACGGCCACACCAACGGCATCACCGTGCCCAACCCCGACGCGCAGGTCGACCTCATCCGCCAGGTCTGCGCCGAGGCAGGCATCACCCCCGGGGCGCTCCAGTACATGGAGGCGCACGGCACCTCGACCCCGGTCGGCGACCCGATCGAGGCGAACGCCCTGGCCCGCGCGCTGGCCATCGGACGGGCCCCCGGCGCCCGCGCCTACGTCGGCTCGGTCAAGACGAACATCGGCCACACCGAATCCGCCGCCGGGATCGCAGGGCTGATCAAGACCGTCCTGAGCATCAAGCACCGGACGATCCCGCCCCACATCAACCTGGAGAACCTCAACCCCGCCATCGACCCGGCGACCCTGCCCTACGAGATCCCCACCCGGCCCACCACATGGCCCGAACACGAAGGGCCCGCCCGCGCCGGGGTCAACAGCTTCGGCTTCGGCGGCACCAACGCCCATGTCGTCCTGGAGGAGGCCCCGGTGCCCCTGGCGGACAGCCGCCCCGCCGCGCCCGCCGGGCGACGCTGGAGCATCCTGCCCCTCAGCGCCCGCGACCCCGGCGCGCTGGCGGAGATGGCGGCCGGGATCCGGGGCGAGCTGGCGGGCGACAACGGCCCGGCCGTGGCCCTCGACGACCTCGGACACACCCTGGCCCACCGCCGCCAGCACCTCCCCGAGCGGCTGTCCGTCGCCTACACCTCGCGCGCCTCCCTCGACGAGGCCCTGGCCGCCCACGCGCGCGGCGAGACCCACCCCCGGGTCGTCCCCGGCCGCGCCCGGGACGCCGCCGACCGGCGACTGGTCCAGGTCTTCACCGGCATGGGCCCCCAGTGGTGGGGCATGGGCCGCCAACTGCTGGAGGAGGAACCGGTCTTCCGCGACGCCGTCGCCGCGTGCGACCGGGCGCTGCGGGAGTTCGCCGACTGGTCCCTGATCGAGGAGATGACCGCCGACGAGTCCGTCTCCCGGATGGGGGAGACCTGGCTCGCCCAGCCTGCGAACTTCGCCGTCCAGGTCGCCCTGGCGGCCCTGTGGCGGTCCCACGGAGTGCGCCCGGACGCCGTGGTCGGCCACAGCACCGGTGAGATCGCCGCCTTCCACGCGGCCGGCGTCTACTCCCTGAGGGACGCGGCCAGGATCGTCGTGCACCGCAGCCGCCTCCAGCAGACGCTGGCCGGCACCGGCGCCATGCTCGCCGTCAGCCTCTCGGAGGACGAGGCGGAGCGCCGGGTACGCCCCTACAGCGACCGGGTCTCCATCGCCGCCGTCAACAGCCCCACCGCCATCACGCTGGCCGGGGACGAGACCGCGCTGACCCTGCTGGCCGAGGAGCTGCGGGCCGAGCAGCAGTTCGCGAAGTTCCTCACCGTCGAAGTGCCCTACCACAGCGTCGCCATGGAGCGGATCAAGGACGAACTGCTCGCGGCACTGGAGCCGTTGGAGCCGCGCCCGGCCCAGGTGCCGCTGTATCTCACGGGTGTCGAGGGAACCGCCCGGGGCGAGGCACTGGACGCCGCGTACTGGTGGAAGAACGTTCGCGAGCGGGTGCGCTTCCGTTCCGCGGTCGACCGCATCGCCGACGACGGCCATCAGGTGTTCCTGGAGATCGGCCCGCACCCGGTCCTCGGCCACGCGATCCGTGAATGCTTCGACGCGGGCGGGACGACCGGACTCACCCTGCCCTCGATCCGCCGCCGGGAGAACGAGAGCGAGCGCTTCGCGGCCTCCCTCGGCTCGCTCCACAACCTGGGCGTTCCCATCGACTGGGACCTGCTCCAGCCGGCCGGGCGGCCCGTCACCCTGCCCCGCCACCCCTTCCGGCGCGACCGCCACTGGACCGAACCCCGGCCGGTCGCCCAGGTCCGCCTGGGCCACCGCGACCATCCCCTCCTGGGCCGCCGCACCGACCGTACGGAGCCCACCTGGCAGGCCCGACTGGACACCGAGGACCTGCCGTACCTCGCCGACCACCGTATCCAGGACACCGTGGTCTTCCCCGCCGCCGGCTATCTGGAAATGGCCGCCCAGGCCGTCCTGCGGCTCACCGGCGGCACCACCGCCGTCCTCGCCGACGTTGATCTGCGCAAGGCCCTCTTCCTGCCCGACGGCGAGGACCGGACCGTGGAGGTGTCGCTCTCCCTGGAGAACGCCGCCTTCACCATCGCCTCCCCGACCGGGGACGACGGGGAACGGGCCGTCCACGCCGCCGGGATCGTCCGCACCGGGCAACGCCGCCGCACCACCCAGCCGCTCGACGCCCCCGCCATCCGGGCCAGGACCCTCCGACGCCTCGAAGGCCCCGACTGCTACACGGCGCTGGCCGCCCTCGGCTACCACTACGGCCCCGCCTTCCGGGCCATCGAGGAGGTCTGGATCGGCGCCGGAGAGGTCCTCGCCCGGATCCGCCCGCCCCGGGCGATCGGCGACGACGCCGCCGGCCACCACCTCCACCCCGTCCTCCTCGACGCCTGCTTCCAGACTCTGCTGACTCCGCTGATCCTGGACGGGGCCGAACCGGACACCGGGATCAGGCTGCCGCTCTCCCTGGACGAGGTCGCGCTCGAACCCATCGGCGACCAGCCGTTCTGGGCCCACGCCACCCTGCTCCCCGGCGACGCCGACACCACTCTCGGGAACATCGCCCTGTACGCCGACGACGGAGCGCCGCTCGGCCGCGTCCTCGGCTTCCGCGCCGCCGACGTGGAGAAGGCGGCCACCGCCGTCGCCCGGACCACGATCGACTCCTGGCTCGCCGAACCCGTATGGACCGACTGCCCGCCGCTGCCCGCCGAGGACGCCCGCGCCCTACCGCCGGACGTCGACGACGGTGATGTCAACGACGCTGATGTGAGCGACGGCGATGTGAGCGACGGTGACGTACGCGGCGAGCCGACGGGAACCGTCGCCGATCGCCGGCCTGCACCCGCGACAGCGGCCCGCTACCACGACTGGCTGGTCCTCGCCGACGCCGGGGGTGTCGCGGACGCCTTCGCGGCCCTGGCCGCCGCCCGGGGCGAACGCTGCCGCCTGGTGCGCCGGGGTGCGGCCTACACCGCGTCCGGCGACGGAGCCACGTATACCGTCGACCCCGGATCCGACGCGGATCTGCGCCGCCTCCTCGCCGACCTGGACCGCGACGGGGGCCCCTTCCGGGGGCCCGTCCTGCACCTGTGGAACCTCGACGCGCCCGCCCTCGCCGCGTGCGACCGGACCTCCCTCCACGACCACACCGGCGCGGGCGCCTACTCACTGATCGCCCTCGCCCGGCTGCTTCTCGCCCGGGGCGCCGCAGGACGCCTGCACATCGTCACCCGAGGCGCCCAGCCCGCCCTGCCCGGCGAGGGGCCCGAACCCCTCGGCGCACCCGCCTGGGGCATCGGCCGCGTGCTGCGGCACCAGGAACTGATCGAACACCCCGGCAAACTCATCGACCTCGACCCCCGGCGGCAGCCGGGCCCCGACGGCGACCGGGCCGAGGCCGAAGCGCTTCTCCGCGAAGTCCTCAGCGACGACGAGGAGGAGATCGCCCTGCGCGACGGCGGCCGCCGCACCAGCCGCCTCCGCCCCGCCGAGGGCCTGACCCGGCCACTGCCGCTGCGACTGCGGGCGGATGGAAGCTATCTGGTCACCGGCGCGTTCGGCGCGCTCGGCCGACTGCTGTGCCGCACCCTCGTACGCCGCGGGGCCCGCCGGATCATCCTGGTCGGGCGCACCCCCGTCCCGGCCCGGGAGAAGTGGTCCGGCACCGACCCCGTCACCACCGAGGGCCGGGCCGTGGCCCTGCTCCGCGAGCTGGAGGCGCTCGGCGCACAGCCCGTCCTCGCCACCCTCGACGTCACCGACGAGGACGCCCTGGCCGGCTGGCTCGACGCCCACCGGCACAGCGGAGCACCCCCCGTACGCGGGGTGTTCCACCTCGCGGGACAGGTCCGCGACACGCTCGTCGCCGATCTGGACCGGGCCGCCTTCGACGCGGTCCACGACCCCAAGACCGTCGGCGCCCACCACCTGCACCGGCACCTGCGGGACGAACCCCTCGAACACTTCGTGCTCTTCGCCTCGATCGCCTCCCTGCTGACCACGGCCGGCCAGACCAACTACGCCGCGGGCAACGCCTTCCTGGACGCCCTCGCCCACCACCGCCGCGCCCAGGGTCTGCCCGCGCTCAGCCTGGACTGGGGCCCCTGGGCCACCGGAATGATCGAGGAACTCGGTCTGGTAGACCACTATCTGCACAGCCGCGGCATGAGTTCGCTCTCCCCGGAGGCCGGCATGGCCGTCCTCGAACGGGTCATCGGCCAGGACCACGCCCAACTGGTCGTCGCCACCGTCGTCGACTGGCCCGTCTTCCTCGCCTGGTACCCGACCCCGCCGCCGCTGGTCACCGCCCTCGCGGCAGCCGCCGCCCCGCCGGCGGACGCCGCCTCGGGCAACGGATTCCTCGACACCTTCCGCGCCGCCGACGAGGAGACCCGCCGCGCCCTGGTCGCCGAGCGGTTCACCGCGCTCGCCGCCACCGTGCTGCGCACCGGCGCGGACCGGATCGACCCCGCCACCGGACTCGGCGAACTCGGGCTCGACTCGCTCCTCGCCATGGAGCTACGGGCCAGGATCCACGCCGAACTCGGCGTCGCCCTGCCCGTGGTCGCCCTGCTCAGCGGCACCCCGGCCGGGGAACTCGCCGCCCAGCTCCACGACGGCCTCACCGCACTGGCCTCTGCCGACACCCCCGACGGGGCCCAGGGAGCGGTGGAGCTCCACAGGGACGAACGGCAGTACCCGCTGACGCAGAACCAGAAGGCGCTCTGGTTCCTCAAGCACCTCAACCCCGACGGCTACGCCTACAACATTGGCGGAGCGGTCGAGGTGAACGTCACGCTCGAACCGGACCTGATGTTCGAGGCCGTCCGCCGACTCATCGCCCGGCACCCCGCGCTCCGCACCAACTTCCTCCTGGTGGACGGGCAGGCCGTGCAGCGGGTCTCCGAGGACGCCGCGACGGACCTCGCCCTCTTCGACGTCCGGGGCGAGGACTGGGAGTCCATCCACGCGACGATCGTCCAGGAGTACCGCAAGCCCTACGACCTCGCCCACGACCCACTGATCCGCTTCCGGCTCTTCCAACGGGGCCCGGACCGATGGATCATCATGAAGGCCGTCCACCACATCGTCTCCGACGCCATCTCCACCTTCACCTTCATCGATGAACTGCTGGCCGTCTACGAGGCGTTGCGCCGCAACCAGGAACCTCAGCTCCCACCGATCGAGGCCCGCTACCTCGACTTCCTCAACCAGCAGAACGCCTTCCTCTCGGGGCCGGAAGCGGCGGGCATGCTCGACTACTGGCGGGCCCACCTGCCGGCCGAGGTCCCGCTCCTGGACCTGCCCGTCGACAAGCCGCGCCCGGCGGTCCAGACCCACAACGGGGCCTCCGAGTTCTTCGTCCTGGACGACGCCCTCAGCGCCCGTGTCCACGCTCTGGCCCGCGCCCACGGGGTCACCCCGTTCATGGTGCTGCTGAGCGCGTACTACCTCCTGCTGCACCGCTACTCCGGGCAGGACCACATCGTCGTCGGCAGCCCGGTGACCGGCCGCACCCGGCAGGACTTCGCCTCCGTCTACGGCTACTTCGTCAACCCGCTGCCCCTGCACGCCGACCTGTCCGAGGACCCGACCGTCGCCGAACTGCTGCAACAGGTCCGCCGGACCGTGCTCGGCGGCCTGGACAACCAGGAGTACCCCTTCGTCCTCCTCGTCGAGGAACTGGGCCTCCAGCACGACCCCAGCCGCTCCGCCGTCTTCCAGGCGATGTTCATCCTCCTCACCCACCAGGTGGCCACCGAGCAGTACGGCTACCGTCTGGAGTACATCGAACTACCGGAGGAAGAGGGACAGTTCGATATAACGCTGTCCGCCTACGAGGACGAGGCCGAAGGTCGCTTCCACTGCGTGCTCAAGTACAACACCGACCTCTTCCTCCCCGAGACCATGCGTCGCATGGCCGCCCACTACACCCGGCTCCTCGACCGGATGACCCGCGTGCCGGGCGAACAGCCGGCCTCCCGGCTGGAGATGCTCGGCGACCGGGAGCGGGAACGGCTCGTCGGGGAGTGGAGCCGCCCGGCCCTGCCGTCCGCCGGACCGAGGGAGGAGCCGTTCACCCCGATCCAGACGCTGATCGGCCGCATCGCCGCCGAGCACCCCGCGGCCGTCGCCGTGACGCTGCCCACCGCGCACGGCGCGGCGCGGAGGCTGACCTACGCGGAGCTGGACCGGCGGGCGGACGACACCGCCGCCCGGCTG
>NZ_NTGZ01000266.1 GCF_002551245.1 Streptomyces sp. rh34 | reverse complement strand
CCATAGGGGTGCTCGCCGCCGGTGCGGCCGCCGGGGTCGCCGTCGAGCGGCTCACCGTCGGGCGCGGCATGCGCAAGAAGGCCCGCCTCGCGCTGGACGCCACCGGGCCCTACGGCTCGCTGCGCGGCACGCCGGGCCGGGCCGTCGCCGACGACGGCACCGAGCTGTACTACGAGATCGACGAGGTGGCGGACGAGGCGCCCGACGTTTCCGATGGAAACGCCACCGGCACCCGCCGTCGCCGGCTCTTCGGGCGCAAGGCCCCCGCCCCGGTCACCGTCGTCTTCAGCCACGGCTACTGCCTCGGCCAGGACTCCTGGCACTTCCAGCGGGCCGCCCTGCGCGGCCTCGTACGCGCCGTCTACTGGGACCAGCGCAGCCACGGCCGCTCCGGGCGGGGCCGGGCCCAGGCGGACGGGGTGCCGGTCGGCATCGACCAGCTCGGCCGCGACCTGAGTGCGGTCATCGAAGCGGCGGCCCCCGAGGGCCCGCTGGTGCTGGTCGGGCACTCCATGGGCGGCATGACGATGATGGCGCTGGCCGACCGGTACCCGGCCCTGATCCGCGACCGGGTCGCCGCCGTCGCCCTGGTCGGCACCTCCGGCGGCAAGCTCGGCGAGGTCAACTTCGGGCTGCCGGTGGCGGGCGTGAACGCGGTACGCCGGGTGCTGCCCGGGGTGCTGAAGGCGCTCGGCTCGCAGGCGGAGCTGGTGGAGAAGGGGCGGCGGGCCACGGCGGACCTCTTCGCCGGGCTGATCAAGCGGTATTCGTTCGGTTCGCGCGACGTGGACCCGGCGGTCGCCCGGTTCGCGGAACGGCTGATCGAGTCGACCCCGATCGATGTGGTCGCCGAGTTCTACCCGGCCTTCACCGAGCACGACAAGAGCGGTGCGCTGCCCGCGTTCCGGGACGTGCCCGTGCTGATCCTGGCCGGGGACAAGGATTTGGTCACCCCCAGCTCGCACAGCGAGGCCATCGCGGACGTGCTGCCCGACGCCGAGCTGGTGATCGTGCCGGACGCCGGGCACCTGGTGATGCTGGAGCATCCGGAGACGGTCACCGACCGGCTGGCCGACCTGCTCGTACGCAGCGGCACGGTGCCGGGCGCTAACGTTGGCGGACATGGAAGCACCGCACAGCAGCCCGGCCGCTGAGACCGTTCCGGAGACAGCGGGGACGACCGTTCCCGAGCCCGCCGGGGCCGTACCCGAGGCCGTGACGGTGACGCTCACCGTCACCTCCCCCGAACAGATGCAGGACCTGGGCCGGCGCCTCGCCCGGGTGCTGGCCCCCGGCGACCTGGTCATGCTCACCGGGGAGCTGGGCGCCGGGAAGACGACGCTGACCCGGGGCCTCGGCGAGGGCCTCGGCGTGCGCGGCGCGGTCACCTCGCCCACCTTCGTCATCGCCCGCGTCCACCCCTCGCTGACCGGGGGCCCCGCCCTGGTCCACGTCGACGCGTACCGCCTGGGCGGCGGGCTCGACGAGAT
The DNA here is from genome assembly GCF_002551245.1 of Streptomyces sp. rh34. Lineage (GTDB taxonomy): Bacteria > Actinomycetota > Actinomycetes > Streptomycetales > Streptomycetaceae > Streptomyces. Next base: position 8,512 of record NZ_NTGZ01000266.1, on the reverse strand, counting down.
GGAGGACCTGGACCTGGACGTGTCGCTGCCGGAGTCCGTGGTGGTCGTGGAATGGGGCGACGGCAAGGTCGAGGAGCTGGCCGACGACCGGCTGCGGGTCCTCATCGACCGCGCGACCGGCGACACCGACGACGAGCGGCGCGAGGTGACCCTGGTCGGCATCGGGGAGCGCTGGGCGGGGCTGCGGGCGGACCTGGCGTGACGCCGCCCGTCCTCCGGCGCCGTCCTTCACGAGACCTTCCCGACAGTACGTCGGTAAACTGTTGCGCGAGGGACCGTGGGCGTGGTCACATGGGTACGAGACGTAGTTAGGTCTACCTAACCACGCCCTCCATCGGAGCACCAAGGAGGCATCCATGCCGACGCCCGAGCGCGCAGCGCGACCGCAGCCGCGACCGACTCCGTCCGCCCTGTCGATGAAGGACCTGCTGGCCTCGTGCGCCGCGGCCACCGCGGTCTCCACCCCGCCGGACGACGCGCCGGAAGCATCCGACGCGGCGGACCGGGACGAGGAGAGCGTCCACGGGAACGCCGTCCGGCGGCGGGCGGCGTAGGACGCCCCACGGGCGCGGCAGGAGCCCTGGGCCTTACGGGACGACGACGACCTTCGCGCCGACCGTCGCGAAGGTCCACATGGCGTTGCCGTCCGCGCGCTTCATCCGGACGCCACCGGTCTTCGACGTCGGGTCCGGGCTGGCCATCGAGCCGTCCTGCGCCGCGCTGAAGCCGATCACCACCCCGTCCACGTCCGCGAAGCGGACGACGTGCTCGATCGGGATGCCGTCCGAGCCCTGGATCTTGCCCGACCGCGAGGAGACCTCGTACGCCCCGGGCGGCGGGCTGACGGGGCTCGGCATCACGGTGAAGGTACGGATCGCCGCGTTGCCCTCGTCGACCAGCCACACCCGTCGGTCCTTCAGCGCGTACACGACGCGCTCGCCCCTGCCGGACGCCGCCGGGACCGCCAGCGGGTCGGCCTCGGGCTTCGGTTCGGCGGAGGGCTTGGCCGAGGCCGAGGCGGAGGCCTTCGGGCCGGGCGTGGACGCCACCGAGGCGGGGGCGTTCGCCGAGGCCTGGTAAGCGAGGAAGGCGACCGCGGCGACCGCCGCCGCAGTGAGCCCGGCCACGAATCCCGAGCTTGCCCTTGCCACCGTGAACTCCCCTTTCGGCTGCCGTTGCCGCATGTCGTACAAGCGTTTACGTCGTACCCGCGGATACCCGGTGACGGTAGCAGCAGGGAAGGGGCGGGCCGGGACGCCGTACGGACGCCGTAACGCCGTCGGCGGAGCCGTAGGCTGTTTGCGTGCTCTTGCTCGCCATGGATACCGCCACGCCCGCCGTCACCGTCGCCCTGCACGACGGCACGTCCGTCATCGCCTCCTCCGGACAGGTCGACGCCCGCAGGCACGGGGAGCTGCTGCTCCCCGCCGTCGACCGGGTCCTCGCCGAGGCCGGGACGGAACTCGACGCCGTGACGCACGTGGTCGTGGGCGTCGGCCCCGGCCCGTACACCGGCCTGCGGGTCGGCCTGGTCACCGCCGCCACCTTCGGCTCCGCCCTCTCCGTGCCGGTCCACGGACTGTGCACCCTGGACGGCCTCGCGTACGCCGCCGGTCTGGAGGGCCTGGAGGGGCCGTTCGCCGTGGCGACGGACGCGCGCCGCAAGGAGGTCTACTGGGCGCGGTACGAGGACGCCCGCACCCGTTCGGGCGAACCCGCCGTCGACCGGCCCGCCGACATCGCCGGGACGCTGGCCGGGCTTCCCGTGGTCGGCGCGGGCGCGGTGCTCTACCCGGACGCCTTCCCGGACGCGCGCGGCCCCGAGCACGTCGCCGCCGGGGCGCTCGCCGGACTCGCCGCCGAACGCCTCGCCGCCGGGCAGCAGCTCCTGGAGCCCCGGCCGCTCTACCTGCGCAGGCCCGACGCGCAGGTCCCGAAGAACTACAAGGTGGTCACCCCCACGTGAGCGCCGCCACCGCCGCCGTACTGCGCGAGATGCGCTGGTGGGACATCGCGCCGGTGCTCGACCTCGAACACGCGCTGTTCCCGGACGACGCCTGGTCGCCCGGCATGTTCTGGTCCGAGCTGGCCCACGCCCGCGGCCCCGGCGCCACCCGCCACTACGTCGTCGCCGAGGACCCCGCCACCGGGCGGATCGTCGGCTACGCCGGGCTCGCCGCCCTCGGCGACCTGGCCGACGTCCAGACGATCGCGGTCAGCCGCGAGGCGTGGGGCACCGGCCTCGGCTCCGAACTCCTCGCCGATCTGCTGAAGGCCGCCACCGACTTCGAGTGCGCCGCGGTCCTCCTGGAGGTCCGGGTCGACAACACGCGGGCGCAGAGACTGTACGAGCGCTTCGGCTTCGAGCCGATCGGCTTCCGGCGCGGCTACTACCAGCCGGGGAACATCGACGCCCTGGTCATGCGCCTCACCACGCAAGAGCAAGCAGTGCACGAGCACGCACCAGAAACCGGGACTGAATGATGGCTGCCGACGAACCCCTCGTACTCGGCATCGAGACCTCCTGCGACGAGACCGGCGTGGGCATCGTGCGCGGCACGACCCTGCTCGCCGACGCCGTCGCCTCCAGCGTCGACACCCACGCCCGCTTCGGCGGCGTCGTCCCGGAGATCGCCTCCCGCGCCCACCTGGAGGCGATGGTGCCCACCATCGAGCGCGCCCTGAAGGAGGCGGGCGTCAGCGCCCGCGACCTCGACGGGATCGCCGTCACCTCGGGCCCCGGGCTCGCCGGAGCCCTGCTCGTCGGCGTCTCGGCCGCCAAGGCGTACGCGTACGCGCTCGGCAAGCCGCTCTACGGGGTCAACCACCTCGCCTCGCACATCTGCGTCGACCAGCTGGAGCACGGGCCGCTGCCCGAGCCGACGATGGCCCTGCTGGTCAGCGGCGGCCACTCCTCGCTGCTGCTGGCCCCCGACATCACCAGCGACGTCCGCCCGCTCGGCGCGACGATCGACGACGCGGCGGGCGAGGCGTTCGACAAGATCGCCCGCGTGCTGAACCTCGGCTTCCCCGGCGGTCCGGTCATCGACCGGCTCGCGAAGGAGGGCGACCCGAAGTCGATCGCGTTCCCGCGCGGTCTGACCGGCCCGCGCGACGCCCCGTACGACTTCTCCTTCTCCGGCCTGAAGACGTCGGTGGCCCGCTGGATCGAGGCGAAGCGCGCGGCGGGCGAGGAGGTGCCGGTACGGGACGTGGCGGCGTCCTTCCAGGAGGCCGTGGTCGACGTGCTCACACGCAAGGCGGTCCGGGCCTGCACGGACGAGGGCGTCGACCACCTGATGATCGGCGGCGGCGTCGCGGCCAACTCCCGGCTGCGCGCCCTGGCCCAGGAGCGCTGCGAGCGGGCCGGCATCCGGCTGCGCGTGCCGCGCCCCGGGCTCTGCACCGACAACGGCGCGATGGTCGCGGCGCTCGGCGCGGAGATGGTCGCCCGCAACCGCCGCCCCTCCGACCTGGAGCTCTCCGCGGACTCCTCCCTGCCGGTGACCGAGCCGCATGTGCCGGGCGCCGATCCCGGGCACGGCCACTCCCACGATCACGACCATGTGCACGAGATCAGCAAGGACAACCTGTACTCATGAGCGCCGCGACCATCGTCCTGATGTGGGAGGCGCGCGCCGCCGAGGGCCGCGGCGGCGAACTCCTGGAGTGGGCGCGGGCGCGGTCCGCCGAGCTGGCCCGCGAGCCGCACCGCCGCGAACTGCTGCGCGCCCCGCAGGACCGGGTGCTGGTGATGACGTGGTGGCGGGACGCCTCGTACGGCGACGACCTCCCCGAACTCCCCGAGCCCGACGCCGCCCTGATCACCCGCCCGGTGCACCGCTGGCGCTTCGAGGCGGTGGGCTGAGCCGCACCTCCGCCGGAGCCTTCAGGCCTCCGCGCCCCGGGTGCCGCGCCGGATCAGGCCGTCCACGATCGCGTCCAGCTCCTCGACGGTCTCGTAGTCGGCGACGTACTCCCGCCAGCGGTCCCTGACCTCGGTGAGCCGGGGCAGCTCCGCCGCGTCCTTCCCGGTGACCATCTCCGGGAAGAACTCCCGGCGCGACGGGTTCTCCGCCCGGCGGGCCGCCGCCCTGCGGAAGACCAGATCCCCGTAGACGTAACTCCAGATCGTCCGGTACGCCCGCACCGAACGGGCCGGGGAGAGGCCGCAGGCGAGCGCGCAGTCGATGATCTCCTCCACCATCCACAGCGCGTTGCGGTCGGTCAGCTCGCCCAGCGCCAGAATGTCCAGCACCCAGGGGATCCGGCCGATGATGTCGTGCATGTGCGCGGCCACCGCCACCAGCCGCTCACGCGGGTCCTCGGGCAGCTCCGGGCGCGGGAACGCCGCCGCCGTGCCGGACAGGGTGAGCATCAGCAGCTCGTCCTTGTCCTGCACGTAGTGGTAGAGGGCCATCGGCGTGCTGCCCAGCTCCTTCGCCACCCGGCGCATGGACAGGGCGGCCACGCCCTCCTCCTCGACGATGCGGCGCGCGGTGGCGACCATCACGTCCGGGTCCAGCCGGCGGGGCCGCCCCACGGGCCGCCCGGCAGGCCGCCCGGCAGGCCGCCCGGAGGCGCCCGGTTTGCCGCCCGTCGCCGGATTTCTCGTCTTCTTCGTCTTCTCGCTCTTCTCGGTGCCTGACACCTGGGCATTCTCTCCTTCCGGGGCTCTGTTCCGGTCCGCCGCGGGACCGTCCCGGTGCTCCGGCACCTATTTTCTATACGTGTATGGTAATTCCCGGTCGGGAAGCGCGAGGGGAAAGGGGACGTCATGGGCGGCGCGGGAGAGAGCGGAACGGCAAGAGGCCCCGAGGGCGGGACGGCGGGCGCGCCGGGAGCGGGGGAGCGGCCCGCGCGGTGGCTGCTGGTGGTGGCGCTCACGGTGCAGTTCCTGGTGTCGCTGGACATGTCGGTGGTGAACGTCGCGCTGCCCGACATCCGCAGCGACCTCGGCTTCGGCGGGGAGGGGCTGCTGTGGGTCGTGAACGCGTACGCCCTCGCCTTCGGCGGTCTCCTCATGCTCGGCGGCCGGCTCGCCGATCTGGCCGGTCCGCGCCGCGTCCTGACGGCGGGCCTGGTGCTCTTCGGCCTGGCCAGCCTGGCCGGCGGGCTCGCCTGGTCGCCCGGGTCGCTGGTGGCGGCGCGGGCCGTGCAGGGCGTCGGTGCGGCGGCCCTCGCCCCGGTGGCGTTCGCCCTGATCACCCTCGCCTTCCCGGCCGGGCCCGCCCGGTCCCGGGCGCTCGGGCTGTGGGGCATGGCGGGCGCGGCGGGCGGCGCGGTCGGGGTGCTGGCGGGCGGAGTGCTCACCGACGCGACGGGATGGCGGTCCGTGATGCTGGTCAACGTGCCGATCGTCGCCTTCGCGCTGGCCGCCGCCGCGCGTACCGGGCCCGTCGGCGGCGGGCGTCGGGCCGGGGCGCGGCTGGACGTGGCCGGGGCGCTGCTGGTCACGGCCGGGACGACGCTGCTGGTCCTCGGCCTGGTGCGGACCTCGGACCACGGCTGGTCCTCTGCGACCACGCTCGCCTCCCTCGGCGCCGCGGTGATCCTGCTGGCCGCCTTCGTCGCCGTCGAACTGCGGACCGCCTCCCCGCTGCTCCGGCCCGGCCTGCTGAGGGGGCGGCCGGTGCTGACCGCGAACCTGTTCTGCCTGCTGCTGGCCTCGGCCCAGTTCGGGGCGTTCTACTTCGTCTCGCTCTACATGCAGCTGGTCCTCGGGTTCGGGCCGACCGCCGCCGGGTTCGCGTTCCTGCCGTTCTGCGTGGGCGTCGTCGCGGGGTCGATCCTCGCCGCCCGCGCGGTCGCCGCGCTCGGCATCCGGCGGCTGATGGCGGTGGGCGCGACGCTGGCGGCGCTCGGCATGGCCTGGTTCGCGGCGACCGCCACGGTCGACGGCGGTTTCCTCGTCTCCATCCTCGGCCCGTCGCTGCTCTGCTCCTTCGGCATCGGGCTCTGCTTCGTCCCGCTCGGCACGGCCGCCACGACCGACGTGGCCCCCGGCGAGACCGGCATGGCCTCGGGGCTGCTCAACAGCTCGCGCCAGGTCGGCGGCTCACTCGGCCTCGCGGTCCTGGTCACCGTCGCCGCCCGGGTCACCGGCGGCTCCACCGGTCCGACCCAGCTGTCCTCGGGGTACGCGGGCGCGTTCTGGGCCGCGGCGGGACTCCTGGCGGCGGCCGCGCTGGCGGCGTACGTCCTGCTGCCGGCGGATCGGGAGGCGCTCGACGGTCCGACGGCCGTGGAGCGGGGCCTGGGCACCGCGCGGGAGGGCGACGCCGCCTCCCGCTGAGCCCGCGTGGGTGGGGGACGGCGGGCCCGGGGCGTGTCCGATGAGTTCGGGCGGCGGACCGGGTCTACCTTCCACGACGTCCGGACCGCCCGGCCCGGACGCGTGGACGGCCCGACGAGGAGAAGACCATGCAGAAGATCACCCCCTGTCTCTGGTACGACGGCAAGGCCCAGGAGGCGGCCGAGCACTACGTCGCGATCTTCGGCGGTGACTCCCGCATCCTGGACGTCACCCATTACGGCGAGTCCGCCCCGGGCGGGACGGGCTCCGTGCTCACCGTCGGATTCCGGCTCGCGGGCCAGGACTACATCGGTCTCAACGGAGGCCCGCAGTTCCCCTTCACCGAGGCGATCTCGCTCTCCGTGGACTGCGCCGACCAGGCCGAGGTGGACCGGTTCTGGGACGCGCTCTCGGAGGGGGGCGAGGAGGGCCAGTGCGGCTGGCTCAAGGACAGGTTCGGGGTCTCCTGGCAGATCGTGCCGAACGAGCTGCCGCGACTGCTGGCCGACCCGGACCCGGCGAAGGCGGACCGGACCATGAAGGCGATGCTCGGCATGGGCAAGCTGGACATCCAGGCGCTGCGCGACGCCTGAACGGGCGCACGGCCGTGGAGGCCCGAACGGGCGCATGGCCGTGGAGGCCCGAACGGGCGCGCGGCCCCTGCGGCCCTGGTCGGTAATGTTCTGCGCATGCCACGCCGTGCCCCGCTCCCGCCGCCTCCACCGCCTGTCGAGATCCGCTCCTGGCCCGACCGCGAGGCGATGCTCGCCGACCGGGCGGTGGTCCTGGGCGAGCTGGTGAAGATGCACCTGGGTCCTGGGCGGCTCGGGCTGCTGTGGATGTGGGCGGGGCTCGTCGCGATCGGCTGGGCCCTGGTGGGCTCCGGAATCGTCATGTTCGAGCAGGCGATCGATCTGGTCGACTTCACCAGCGTCGTCGGCGGAATCGTCAGCCTGGTCATCGGCGTGACGGTGCTGATCCCGGCCGTCATCTTCCTCTGCCTCGGTGTCGCGCGGGACCGGAAGGTCCGCGCGCTGCTCACCGCCTGGGGCGCGCTGGACCGGGACCCGGAGCGCGACCGGCGGCTGCGGATGCCCGGGACGAGCCTCGCCTGGCTGCTGTTGTCGTTCGCCCTGGGAGCGGTGGGGCTCGCCGTCTGCGTGATCGGGCCCGCGAGCGCGCGGCCCGGCCGGGAGACGTACGGGCTGGTCGCCCTGGTGATGGGCCTCGGCATGGTCGCCTGGCTGACCGCGCTGACCGGCGCGGTCACGGCCCTGGCGCACCGCCGCTGGGTGGTGGGCGTCCTGATGGGGCCCGCCGCCCGGGTCAGCCCAGCGGATGGCCGATCAGCATCGTCGGAGCCCCCGCCACCCGGGTCAGGAACACCGTCGCCGCGTGCGGACCGCTCAGCTTCATCCGGCGACGCAGCTCCTCCGGTTCCACCGCCGAGCCGCGCTTCTTGACGGTCAGTACGCCGATCTCCCGCTCCCGGAGCAGCGCCTTCAGCTTCTTCATGTTGAACGGCAGCCGGTCGGTGATCTCGTACCCGGAGACGTACGGGGCGGAGTACCGCGTATCGCTCGTGACGTACGCGATCGTCTCGTCCACCAGCCGGCCTCCGCACCGCTCCACGATGTCGGCGACCAGACGCGCCCGGATCACCGCGCCGTCCGGCTCGTACAGATAGCGCCCGACCGGGCCCACGGGCGGGGCGGGCAGCGGTGCCGGGGCGGTCAGGGTCGCCCCGGAGGGCAGCAGCGTGGCCCGGAACGCGCCGGGTGCGAAGCCCTCCCCGTACCAGAGCACCGCCTCCTTCACATCGCCGCCGTCCGAGATCCACTCGGCCTCCGCCTCCGGGCCGATCGCCTCGTGCGGGACGCCCGGGGCGATCTTCAGCGCCGCCCTCGGGGCCTTCAGCGCGGCGGCCGCCGCCCACGACAGCGGCGGTGAGTACGCCTCCGGATCGAAGATGCGGCCGCGTCCGCCGCGCCGGGCCGGGTCCACGAACACCGCGTCGTACGGGGCGGTGTCGATCTCCGTGACATCGGCGCACCGCACCTCGATCAGCCCCTCCAGGCCGAGCGCCCCGGCGTTGGCGCGGGCCACCTCGGCGGTCAGCGGGTCGCGGTCGACGGCCAGGACGGAGATTCCGGCGCGGGCCAGGGCGAGGGCGTCGCCGCCGATGCCGCAGCACAGGTCGGCCACGCTCCGCACGCC
>NZ_NTGZ01000265.1 GCF_002551245.1 Streptomyces sp. rh34 | reverse complement strand
GTATAAGAGACAGCGCTGGCGACGGCCTGGCAGAGGACCGGGACGGACCGCCGTCTGCCGCCGGTGGAACGGGACAGGGAGACCTGGGAGCGGGTCACCTCCGTCCTGGAGCGCGCCTCCGGGCCCCTGCTCACCGGCCCCTGACGCCCCCCGGGGCCGCCACCATGTCCTCGATGAGGCCGACGGCGCGCGGGGTGCCGCCCTCGCTCCGGGCGGCGGTGCGCAACCGCGCGGCCCTGCGGGCGGTTTCCGGGTCGGTGACCAGGTCGTTCAGGGCCGCCCGTAGGGTCTCCGCCGTGGCGTCGGGTGTATCGATGCGGCGGGCGACGCCCAGCTCCACCAGTCGGTCGGCGTTCATGAACTGTTCGGCGCCCTGGGGCACGGCGATCATCGGGACGCCCGCGAGGAGCCCTTCGCCGCAGCCGCCCATGCCCGCGTGGGTGACGAAGGCGTCCGCCTGTTCCAGGATCGCCCGCTGCGGGACCCAGGAGTGCACGGCGACGTTGGGCGGGATGTCACCGAGCTCGCGCGGGTCGGTGTGCCTGCCGATCTGGAGCACGACGTGCCAGCCGGGCAGGTTCCCGTATGCCGCGAGGCACTGGCGGTAGAACTCCGGCCGGTGCGTGTACGCCGAGCCGAGGGAGATCAGCAGGACCTTCTCGGCGTCCTGCGGCCGGGTCCACCCGGTGTCGGCGTGGGCGTCGAAGCAGGGCCCGACGAAGGTCACCGTCCCGGTGTCGACCCTGTCGGCGCTGGGCTGCATGGCCTCGGGGATCAGCGCGAGGGCCCGCGCGGGAGGGCCGGAGAAGGCGTCCACGTCGAGAGTGGCCGCCCCGCAGCCGGCGAGCCAGCGCCCGAACCTCTCCCGGTACGCGGGAGCGCCGGGCAGCCCCCGCAGGTGCGCCGCGACCTCGTCCTCGTAACCCTCCCAGGCCACGAACGACGGGGACAGCTGCAGGAGAGGCCGCCCCTGTGATTCGGCGAGCGCGCGTGCGGCGTAGGCGCCGATGTCGTACAGGTACAGGTCCGCGGGATCGTGGTCGTAGGCGGCGTGCAGCTGGGGCAGTGCCTGGATCGCCTCGTCGAGGAAGAGGTCCATCGCGGCGACGGGGTCGGTCGGCCAGTTGTTGTCGGCGACCGGCAACACCGAGGTGCAGGGAACGAGTTCGGCGCCGGTGGCCTCGATCCGGTCCGCCACGAACGGGTCGTTGGCGTAGGTGACCCGGTGGCCGCGGGCCACCAGCTCACGGACGATGCCGAGGCCGGGCAGGACGTGGCTGACGATCGGGATGCCGATCATCGCGATGTGGGAGCGGCGCGGGGACAAGGGTGATCACTCGTTTCGGGTCGGGGGTGCGGAGGCCGGAGGGCGCTCAGCCTCTGAGCGCGGGCACTCGGGCGGCCCGCAGCGCCAACTGGGCGCCCTGCCAGCGACGCCTGAGCAACCGGTCGTGGCTGACGAGGACGACCGCGCCGGCGAAACCGGCCAGGGCGGTCTCCAGTTCCTCGGCGAGGACGGGAGAGAGGTGGTTGGTGGGCTCGTCGAGCAGCAGGACGTCGGCGGGCCGGCTGACCAGCCGCGCCAGGGCGAGCCGCTGCCGCTGGCCGGTGGAGAGCCGTGCGACGGGCACCGACAGGCGGGCACGGTCGAACAGCCCGAGGGCCAGGAGCCGGTCGGCGTGCTCGTCCGCTTCCCCGGCGAGCCCCCGGGCATAGGCGGCCAGCAGCGTCTCGTGCGCCGAACCGGGTGCCGGGTCCTGAGGGAGGAAACCGATCCGGCCGCGCCTGATGACGTGCCCCCGGTCGGGGGGCAGCTCTCCGGCGAGTGCGCGCAGCAGGGTGGTCTTGCCCGCGCCGTTGTCGCCCGTGATCAGCAGGTGCTCGCCCGCCCGGACCGTCAGGTCGATCGGGTCGAGCCTGCCCGCGACGGAGAGCCCGGTGGCGTCGAGCACGGTGCCGGACAGCTGTCCGGCGCGCAGCACGGGCGAGAAGCTCAACGGGTCCGGCGGGGCCGGGACCGGATCGGCCAGCAGGCGGTTCAGCCGTTCCTCGGCGTTGCGGACCCGGCCGGCCAGGGACTGCTGCACCCGGGCCCCGGCCTGGTTGTAGGAGAGTTTGTCGCCGTCCTTCATCGGCCGCCCCGGGGCCACCCGGCGGGCGGTGACGGCGGCCGATTCGCGCGTCCGGTCGACCTCCTCGCGCCAGCGGTCGTGGTGCCGGCCCCAGCGCTGTCGTGCCGCCGCCTTCTCCGCGAGGTAGCCGGCATAGCCGTTGCCGTACCGGACGACGCCGTGCCGGTCCCCGTCCACCTCCAGGAGGCTCGTCGCGACGTGTTCGAGGAAACGCCGGTCGTGGGAGACGACCACGGTGGTGCCCCGGCGGCCGCGCAGGTGCCCCTCCAGCCAGGTCAGGGCGGCCTCGTCCAGATGGTTGGTCGGCTCGTCGAGGAGCAGCACCTCCGGAGCCGCTGCCAGCACCGCGGCCAGGCGCAGCCGGGCCCGTTCGCCGCCGGAGAGGGCGCCCAGGGCCGAGGCGCGGTCCATCTGCCCCAGGCCGAGGCCGTGCAGGGCCCGCTCCAACCGGGCGTCGGCGTCGTAGCCGCCGCGCAGCTCGAAGGCGGAGACGGCCTCGCCGTACGCGTCGAGCGCCGACGCGTCGCCGTCGGCCATCGCCGCCTCCAGGCGGCGCATCCCCGCCTCGATCGCGCGAAGATCACCCAGCGCCCGGTCGATGACCTGCTGGGCCGTCATATCGGCGGGCAGCGCCTCGTCCTGGGCGAGGTAGCCGACGCCACCGTCGGCCCGCAGGATGATGCGCCCCTCGTCGGGGCGTTCCCGCCCAGCCAGCAGCCGCAGCAGGGTGGTCTTGCCGGAGCCGTTCTCACCGACGATTCCGGTGCGCTCGCCCCGAGCGAGCGAGCAGCTCACCGCGTCGAGTACGGGCCTGCCGTCGAAGGCCTTGCTGACGGCGTGCGCGGTGATCTGTGTAGGCATACGGGCGACTCCGAAGCTGTCGTGGACGAAGCGGTGGCGGCGGACCGCGAGGCCGGGGGAAAGCTTCGGAAGAGCATCGGCGACTCCACTAGTGCGACAACTGTTGCTTTAAGATGGTGCCATGACCCACACCGCCGGGCAACCGGATTACCGATGACCGACCCGACGGGCGGCCCGCCGAAACCTGCCCGTACCGCCACGCCGCCGGACCGCCGTCCGGGCGGCCGCACCGCACGCGTCCGCGCCCAGGTGTTGGAAGCGGTGCGCGCCGAGCTCGGCGAACACGGCTACGAGGGGCTCACGGTGGAGGGCGTCGCGGCCCGCGCCGGCGTCCACCGGACCACGGTCTACCGGCGCTGGGAGGACGTCGGCGGCCTGCTCGCCGATGTCCTCGACGCGGCGGGCGAGGACGACTGGGAGCCCGCGGACACGGGCTCCCTGCGCGGCGATCTGACGGCGCTCAACGACGAGATCCAGGAGTCCCTGGTCGTGCGGCCGTCGATCCCCCAGGCGCTGATGGCCGCCTCGTTCCGCTCCGCGCGGGCCGCCGACGCCCAGCGGCGACTGTGGGACGACCGGTACGCGCGCTGCGCGGTCATCGTCGAGCGCGCCGTCGAACGCGGTGAACTCCCGCCGCACACCGACGCGCGGCGCCTGCTGATCGCCTCCACCGCACCGCTCTACCACCAGTTGGTACTCCTGCGGACCGCTCCCGATCCGCAGATGTCCGCCCACGCCGCGACCACGACGACCCTGGCCGCCGCCGCCGGGGCGTTCACCCGCCCCGCGCCGGGGAGCACGGGTCCCGAGTGACCCGGTTGGGAATACGAACTGATTTTCCATAAGATCCGGCGATGATCACTAGTAAACGGCTGACGACCGGGGTGGGCATAGCGCTCGCCACCCTGGCCGCCGGGCTCGGCACCGCGATCCCCGCCGCCGCCGACGAAGCCCCCGCCACCCCCTCCCCCAAGGTCGAGCTGGTGCTCGACGTCAGCGGCTCGATGCGGACGCGCGACATCGACGGCCAGTCCCGGATGGCCGCCGCCAAGCAGGCGTTCAACGACGTCCTGGACGCGGCGCCGAAGGAGGTGCACCTCGGCATCCGGACGCTCGGCGCCGACTACCCGGGCGAGGACCGCAAGGTCGGCTGCAAGGACACCCGGCAGCTCTACCCGGTCGGTCCGCTGGACCGCACCGAGGCCAAGGCGGCCGTCGCCACCCTCGCTCCGACCGGTTTCACCCCGATCGGCCCGGCCCTGCTGGGCGCGGCCGACGACCTGGAGGGCGGGGACGGTTCGCGCCGGATCGTGCTCATCACGGACGGCGAGGACACCTGCGGGCCGCTCGACCCGTGCGAGGTGGCCCGGGAGATCGCCGCACGCGGTACCCACCTGGTCGTGGACACGCTGGGCCTGGTGCCCAACGCCAAGATCCGCCAGCAGCTGACCTGTATCGCGGAGGCCACCGGCGGCACGTACACCGCCGTCCAGCACAAGGAAGAACTCTCCGGCCGGGTCAAGCAGTTGGTGGACCGGGCCGCAGAGCCCGTCGTCACCCCGGTGGCGACCGAGGGGGCCGGGAGCTGTTCCGCCGCGCCCAAGCTGGAGCCGGGGCTCTACACCGACCGGGAGAAGATCGGCGAACACCGCTGGTACCGCGTCGACGTGCTGCCCGGTCAGGAGCTGCGCGCTTCGGCGAGCGTGGCGGCCGACCGCGCCGTGGACGACGACTACGGCGTACTGCTGCGCGCGGTGACCGTGCACGGACGGGAGATCGTCCGGGGTTCCGAGGCCGGGACCGGCCGCACCGACGTGATCTCGTCCGGGCTGCGGTATCCGAAGCCCGAGGTGGAGGAGGGCGACGACGACGGCAAGCCCGCCGCCGAGGCCGTCTGCCTCCAGCTCGCCCACTCCTTCTCCGCGCCCGCCTCGGTGAAGAGGTCACCCGGTCTGCCGGTCGAACTGACCGTGGACCTGGTGGACGGGCCGGACAACGCCTCGGACGTGGCGGCCTTCGGGCTCGGCCGCGGCTGGTGGCTGCTCGGCGTACTCGTCCTGACCGGACTGGTCGCGGGCCTGCTGACCGGCTGGATCTCGCGCTGGCGCGTCGCCGTATGGAGGACCAACTGATGCGCACGACCACTCGCCGTACCCACGGCGCCCGACGGGCGCTCACCGGCGCGCTGCTCGCCGGACTGACCCTGCTCACCTCCGCGGGCGCGGCCGTGGCGGACGACCCGTCGGCGAGCGCGAGCCCCGCCGACGACGAGGCGGGTCCCACCGAGGCCGGGACCACGTTCCGTACGGCCACCGCGGTGAAGCAGGGGCAGACGGGCACCGCCCGGGCCTCGGCGGGCGACTACCTGTACTGGGTGTTCCCGGCCGACGCCGGTCAGCGACCCACCGTCGAGGCCACCGTGAAGCTGCCTTCGAGCGCCCGGAGCTCCACGTCCACCTGGCAGATCGATGTGTACGACGGGCTGCGCCGCCGCCAGGCCTGCATGTACGGGCACCAGACCAGGAAGGCGGCGGCCGACGCGGCCTCCGTCGAGCTGTCCTGCGTGCTGCGGACCGTGCGGTCCTGGTCCGAACCGTGGGCAGACGATCCGCTGCCCGGCAGCTACTACATCCGCCTCACGGTGGTCGACCTGCCCGCCGCCGACCTCGGGCTGCCGGTCGGCGTCGAGGTGAAGGCGGTCTCGAAGGAGCAGGGCGGGGCCCATGACGTGGACGGCTCGCTCTCCGAGCCACTGGTGCCGGGCGTGTCGGTCGCCTCGGCGGGCGACGCGGGGGCCTCGGCAGCGCCACGTGTACCGTCCGCCGGTGAGCCGGAGGACGGCTGGGCTTCGGGCTGGTGGACCGACCGCTGGCTGTGGACCGTGGGCGGCGGTGTGCTCGCGGCTCTGGCGGCCGTGTTCGGCTACTCGCTGACGCGGGGCCGGGGCCGGCCGGCCCACGTTCCGCCCGGCGTCTGAGGATCGCGCCGCCCGCTCCCCGGGGGGGGGCGGCGCCCCGGGGCCGGTCACGATCGTCCGCAGTCGGCTGATCGTCGGCCGCCGACCCCCGCGCCGTCCGACCCGGGCCTACGCTGAACCCTTCACCGGCCGCGGCGGAGGGAAGCAGGATGGGCGGGGCGACGGCGTACGTACGGTTCCAGAGCACCGAACGGAGCCCCCGGGGCCACTTCCCCGGGATCTTCGCGCTGGCCAACGGCCTGGCCCGGGAGGGCCGCCTGACCGAGGAGCAGCACCGGTTCTGGCGGGCGGCGAACGACTGGTACGACGCCGCCTACACCGACCCCTCGCGGGTCGACCCGGCGGTGTACGACCCCGGGGTGAATCCGGGGGCGGTAGCCTGGTTCAAAGGGACGGCGACCCACCTGCTGGACCGGATCCCCGGCTATCTCGCACTGCTGGACGCCCACGGCGTGCCGTGCGAGCGGCTGGAGTCCATGGATCCCGGCAAGGTCGTGTACGAGGACGAGCACCAGGTCGTCGTGGTGCCCCGCGCCAGGGGCGGGCACTCGGCGTCTACCCTCAACTCGCGTACTCCGCACGGTGCCTGACGGAATCCGGCCACGCCTGTCGTCGCCCTGGTGGAGCGCTGCCCCCATCCTGTTCGATGGGGTTCGAACGGTTGCGCGCCGGCAGTGGCGCGCCCCAGGGAGCGGAGTTCCTCGATGTCCACGCAGACCGGTCCGGCGCTCGACACCCAGCCTCGCGGCCATGCGTTCGTGCCGGGGCCCAAGGGGCTGCCGCTCGTGGGGAATCTTCCGCGGTTCGGGAAGAACCCGCTCGCCTTCTTCGAACTGCTGCGCGGCCACGGGGACATGGTGCGCTGGAGGTTCGGACGCAAACGGTGTGTCTTCCTCTCCGACCCCGACTGCATAGGCGAGTTGCTCACCAAGACGGAGCACACCTTCGACCAGCCGAAGCTCGGCATCGCGTTCCGTACGGTGCTGGGCAACGGGATGCTCGTGGCGCGCGGCCGGGACTGGCGGCGCAAGCGCTCGCTGGTGCAGCCCTCCGTGCGGCCCAAGCAGGTCCAGTCGTACGCGACCACGATGGCGGACTGCGCGGTGGAGCTGGCGGACCGTTGGGCGGACGGCCAGCGGGTGGACGTCAAGCGGGAGATGTCCGCGCTGACCCAGAAGATCGCGGTACGCACGATCTTCGGGGTGGACACCCCCGCGGACTCCGAGGCGATGGGGCGGGCGATGGACGTCGCCCAGATGGAGATCGGCAAGGAGTTCGCCGGGCTCGGCGCACTGCTGCCGGACTGGGTGCCGACACCGGGCCGGGCGCGGATCAGGAAGGCCGCGGGGGTCATCGACGCCGAGGTGCGCCGGGTCGTCGCCCGGCACCGGGACGGCGAGGAGGAACGCCCCGACCTGCTCAGCCGGTTGCTCACCGCCGTCGACGACAGCGGGGCACACCTCACCGACGAGGAGATCCGGGACGAGGCGGTCACGCTGTACATCGGCGGTCATGAGACGACGAGTACGACGCTGGTGTGGGCGTGGTATCTGCTCGCCCGCAACCCCCGCGTCCGCGACACGCTCGCCGAGGAACTGGACCGGGTGCTCGGCGACCGGGAGCCCGGCTTCGAGGACTACGCACGGCTGACGTACGCCCAGGCCGTGGTGAAGGAGACCCTGCGGCTGTTCCCGGCGGTCTGGCTGATCACCGGGATCGCGAAGGAGGGGGCGACGATCGGCGGCCTGCCGGTCGAGGAGGGCACCCGGGTGTGGAGCAGCCAGTGGGCCACGCACCGCGACGCGCGATGGTTCCCCGAGCCGGAGGAGTTCCGGCCCGAACGCTGGGACGCTACGGGCGGCGACGAGATCCCGGAGTACGCGTGGTTCCCGTTCGGCGGCGGGCCCCGGGTCTGTATCGGCACGCGCTTCGCGATGGTGGAGTCCGTCCTCCTCCTCGCCGTACTGGCCCGCCGTTTCACCCTGAACGTCGACCCGGGCGAGATCACGCCGCTGACGGGTCTGACGCTCCAGCCGGACCGGGACGTGCTGGCGACGGTCCGGGCGCGGTAACGGACAGGGCGGAGAGCGGTCGGCCCCGGCTCCCCCGAAGGAGCCGGGCGCCGGGCTCAGTCCCGCGGAAGCCACTTCTTCCAGACGTCCGGGTGGCGCTCGATCCAGCGCTCCGCCGCCTCCTGGGGCGTGAGCTTCTGCTGGGCGATCATCTCGGAGACCTCGTTCTGGTCCTTCTCCGACCAGTGGAACTTCTTGAGGAACGCGGACGCCTCGCCGCCGCGCTCGGCGAAGTCGGCGTTGAGGAACTTCTGCAGCGGTGTCGTCGGGTACGCGCAGTCGATGTCCGCCGGGTCCTTGGCCGCGCACGCGTCCGTGTACTCGGGGAGTTTCACCTCGACCATCGGCACCTCGTTGAACAGCCACTGCGGCTGGTACCAGTAGCTGAGGAAGGGCTTCTTCTCCTTGGCGAACTGCTGGATCTGGGTGATCTGGGCGGCCTCCGAGCCGGCGAAGACCACCTTGTAGTCCAGGTCCAGGTTCTTCACCAGCGCCACGTCGTTGGTGACGTAGGAGGGCGAGCCGTCCATCAGCTGGCCCTTGCCGCCGCTCTCGGCGGTCCTCAGCTGGTCCGCGTACGCGTTGAGGTTCTTCCAGTCCGTGACGTCCGGGTTCTTGTCGGCCCAGTATTTCGGCACGTACCAGCCGATGTGACCGGTGACCCCGAGGTCGCCGCCCCGGACGATGGTCTTCTTCTCGTCGACGTACAGCTTCTCCTGGTCCGGGTGGCCCCAGTCCTCCAGGATCGCGTCGACCCGGCCCTGGCTGAGGGCGTCCCAGGCGGGGACCTCGTCGGTCTGGACGAGGTCGACGCGGTAGCCGAGCTTCTCCTTGAGGAGCTGCTCCGCCACCGCGACGTTCGCCTGCGCCCCGACCCAGGACTGGACGGAGAGCGTGACCGTCTTGACCCCGGCGGGGGCCGCGAAGGGGGAGGCCTGTTTGGTCATGTCGGCGGCGCCGCAGCCGGCCGTGGCCAGCAGGGCCCCGGCCGAGGCGAGCGCCACGAGCAGGCGGGTGCGGGAGCGGTTCATCTCAGCTCTCCTGTCGCTGACGGCGGGCGGTGGGCTGGGTGACCCGGTCGAGCATCAGGCCGAGGCAGACGATCGCCGCTCCGGCGACGAGGCCGGTGGCCAGGTCGCCCTGGGCGAGGCCGAGGACCACCTCGTAGCCGAGCGCGCCCGATCCGACGAGTCCGCCGATGATGACGACGGCGAGCACCAGGACGACCGCCTGGTTGACGGCGAGCAGCAGGGAGGGCCTGGCCAGCGGGATCTGGACCTGGCGCAGTTGCTGGCCCGGGGTGGCGCCGAGCGAGCGGGCGCACTCCATCGCCGCCGGGTCGACGCCCCGCAGTCCCTGGGTGGTGATGCGGATGACGGCGGGCAGCGCGTAGACGACCGCGGCAGCGGCGGCGGGGGCGCGGCCGACGCCGAAGAGGGCGACGACGGGGATCAGGTAGACGAACTGCGGCATCGTCTGGAAGACGTCCAGGACCGGTCGCAGCAGCCTCTCCAGACGCTCGCTGCGAGCGGCTCCGACGGCGACGCCGAAGCCGATGACCAGAGTGACGGCGACGGCGGCGAGCACCTGGCTGAGGGTGTCCATCGAGGGCTCCCACACACCGAGTACGCCGATCGCGGCCATGGCGAGGACGGCGGTGGCGGCGGTGCGCCAGGTGCCGATGGTCCAGGCGAGGGCGGCGACGATCAGCAGCACCGACCACCAGGGCAGACCGGTGAGCCCGCCGCGCAGCGGGTTGAGGACGCCGCTGGTGAAGTGGGAGGCGAGGTCGGCGGTGCCGCCGACGACGGGCACGCCGGTGTAGAGGTGGTCGACCATCCAGTCCTTGGCCGTGTTGACCGGTCCGGCGATGGCCACGGTCACGTCCTCGGGCCAGACCCGGCCGTCGGTGGCCCGTCCGGCGACGGCGACGGCGGCGGTGACCGCGGCGGCCAGGGACCAGCCGCGCCAACCGCGCAGCAGGGC
>NZ_NTGZ01000264.1 GCF_002551245.1 Streptomyces sp. rh34 | reverse complement strand
ACGATCCAGCGTCAGGTCATCGGCGAAACGCCGGTCACCGGTCGCGTCGGGCACGTACTTCACACAGACAACGATCCTCAAGCTCACGCCGGCTCTCCTGCCTACCTGGGTGTGGTCCCACCTGGGTGTCATTCGTACTGATGGAGAGACTATGGCACTCAGTACCCTCTGTAAAGGTACGCAGTGCCAAATTGCTCCTTCCGGTGCTACGTTTCGCCGCATGAGCGAGGCACGAGGACCCGAGAAGAAGGCACCCATGCGGGAGGTGCTCGCACAGGCGGCCTTCCAGCTCTTCCTGGAGCGGGGCTTCGAGCGGACGACCGTGGACGACATCGTGGCGCGGGCCGGAGTGGGCCGGCGTTCGTTCTTCCGCTACTTCCCGTCCAAGGAGGACGCGGTCTTCCCGGACCACGAACGATGCCTCGCCGAGACGACCGGGTTCCTGGCCACCGTCGACGACAGCGACCCGGTCGGCGCGGTGTGCGACGCCGCGCGCATCGTGCTGCGGATGTACGCGGCCAACCCCGAGTTCTCCGTGCAGCGCTACCGCCTCACCCGGGAGGTGCCGGGGCTGAGGACGTATGAACTGTCAGTGGTGCGCCGCTACGAACAGATTCTCGCCGGGCATCTGCGGGGCAGGTTCGGTCCGGGCGGCGACGGGGAGCTGCGGGCCGAGGTGATCGCCGCCTCGGTGGTCGCCGCGCACAACAACGGGCTGCGGCTGTGGCTGCGTTCGGGCGGAGCGGGCGACCCCGAGGTGGCCGTCGATCATGCGCTCGCCCTGGTGCGCGAGGTGTGGGGACGGCCCGCGGGGAAGGCGGGCGCCCCGTCCCCGGCGCCGCTGCCGTCGTCGGAGGGGCGGAGGGAGGGTGGGCTCCCGGGCGGTTCCGCGTCCGGCTCCGCCGCGGCCCTTCCCGCGACCGGCCTTCCCGCCGCCCCCTTCCCCGTCTCCGGCGACGGTGAGGTGATCGTGATGGTCGCGCGGAAGGGCACCCCGATGTGGCGTGTCGTGCAGCAGATCGAGGCAGCCGTCGGAGAGAACTGAGTACCAATGGGCACTCAGTGCCTTTACGGTCCGGCACTGAGTGCCATATGGTGCGGACGCGCCCGCAGTGCAGGTGCGAGCGCGTCCGAGTCGAGCGCAGGGGGTCGAGTCGTGTCCCAGACAGCCGTGGGCACCGTCCAGAAGGCGCACGAGGAGTGCGGCCTCTCCTACAATCGCTGCCGCTGGTGCGGCACCGCCTCGTTCCGGCGGCTGCTGTGCCCGGTGTGCGCGTCGAGCGAACTGGAATCCGAACGCACCACCGGCCACGGCGTGGTCGTCCGGACCGCCGTGGTCCACCGCTACACCGAGGCGGCGCGCAACGAGTCCCTGGTGCGGTTCTCCGAAGGGTTCGTCTTCCGCTGCCAGATCGTGGGGGCGGCTCCGCACCTGGTGACGGTCGGCGCGCGCGTCCGGCCGGTCTCCGGGGGCGAGCCGGAGACCGGCGCGGTGGTGCTGGAACTCTGCGAGCCGCCCGCACGGCGGGACTGGGTCTGAACGGTCCGGCCGGCCGGGGGTGAACCGCCGATCGGCGGGTCAGCCGAGCCGGTTGAGCAGTTCGGTCGCCAACGGGGCGGAGGAAGCCGGGTTCTGACCGGTGATCAGGTTCCGGTCGGTGATGATGAACGGCGCCCAGGGCTCGCCCTCCTGGAAGTCGGCGCCGAGCGCCACCAGTCGGTCCTGGAGCAGCCACTTCGCCTTGTCCGCGAAGCCCGCCTGGGTCTCCTCGGCGTTGGTGAAACCGGTCAGCCGGTACCCGGCGAACGCGTTCCCGCCGTCGGGTCCGGTCACGGCCAGCAGCGCCGCCGGACCGTGGCAGACCACGCCGAGCGGCTTGCCCGAAGCCAGCACCCGGGCGAGCAGCCGCCCGGAGACGGGATCCACCGCGAGGTCCTCCATCGGGCCGTGGCCGCCGGGGTAGAAGACGGCGTCGTACGCGTCCGGGTCCACGTCCTCCAGCGCGACCGGCCGCCGCAGCTCCTCGAACGCCTCAAGACCGGCCGCCACCGCGTCGGCGCCCTCCTGGCCGCCGTTGACGTCGGGCGTCAGGCTGCCGCGGTCCACGGTCGGGACGACGCCGCCCGGGGTGGCGACGACCACCTCGTGCCCGGCGTCGGTGAACGCCCGGTACGGAGCCACGGCCTCCTCGGCCCAGAAGCCCGTGGGGTGGGCCGTGCCGTCCGCGAGGGTCCAGTGGTCCGCGCCGGACACCACGAAAAGGATCTTTGCCATGTCGTACATCTCCGTTGGTCGGGGTGGCTGACCAGGC
The DNA here is from genome assembly GCF_002551245.1 of Streptomyces sp. rh34. GTDB lineage: Bacteria > Actinomycetota > Actinomycetes > Streptomycetales > Streptomycetaceae > Streptomyces. The sequence goes on along the minus strand of NZ_NTGZ01000264.1, from coordinate 7,821 downwards.
CGACGGTAGGCCCGGTCGGGCCAGGATCCGTCTCCCGCCCCCGTGTGCCGTGAAGAGGCTTCCGACGGGGCGGCGGCGATCGGCCGTCCGGCGGATCGTCTGCCCCCTCCGGACGCTCCGAATCATCCGGAGGGCTCCCGGCGTGCTCAGTCCCGGTGCGTCCCGGCCGCTCGGGCGACCAGCGCCTCCGCGTTGCCCGAGAGCCAGGCGGTGACCACGTCGGCGCGGAGCGGGAGTGCGGCCAGCTCATCGGCCAGCGGTCCCGTCGGGCCCGGATTGACCCAGGTCGAGGTGCCGAACATGACCCGGTCGCGGGCCATCCCCCGGGCGTGGTGGAGCAGCGGCTCCCAGCCCGAGCCGGGCTTGGACATGTGGCGGGGCCGGTGCGAGGAGAACTCCAGGAAGACCCCCGGGTGCCGGGCGGCGGTGAGCAGCATCTCCTGCACATCGGGCCAGCCCGCGTGCCCGGCGACGAGCAGCAGCTCGCGGTGGCGGCCCGCCAGCGCCTCGACCGTACGCCAGCTGCCCAGGCCGCTGGGATGGCTGCGGGCGAAGTGGTGGCCGGTGTGCAGCCAGACCGGCAGCCGGGCCGCGGCCGCGGCGTCCCAGACCGGGGCGAACCGCGGATCGGCCGGGTCGGTGCCGTCCAGGAAGGGGATGACGCACAGCCCGGCCGCCCCGGCCGCCAGCGATCGTTCCAGCTCCCGCAGCGCGGCGGCGGGGTCGCGCAGGGAGATCCCGGCCCAGACGTGGATCCGGTCGCGTACATCCCGCACGGTCTCCAGCAGCCACTCGTTGACCGTACGGCCGTCGGGAAGCCGTTCCGCCGAGCCCATGGCGAACTCGCCCGTCACGCCCTGCCGCTCCCGGTCCGCGAGATGCCCGGCCAGGTCGAAGGGCGGCCGGTCCGGCGGCAGCAGCACGTCGATCGCGTCCTGCCGGCGGACGGCGAGCGCGTCGCGGTACGCGGTGTGCGAGGCGCCGAAGTACCGGCAGAACGAGGCGGAGAAGACGTCCAGGTATTCAGGTGCGTTATCGCCCAGACGGTTCAGGTACGCCCGCCAGCCCGCGTCGTCGTACACCAGCGAGCAGGCGTCCACGACCGGCGGGCGGATCCGGACTCCGGGGTCCGCCACGGCGGTGGCCACCGCTGTTCCGTTGTTCGGTGCGGGGACGGACGACACGTTCACGGTCACTCCATCGGAAGGAGGAGGGAGGAGGGAGAGGAGAGCGAGGAGAAGGGAAGAGGGAAGAGGAACGGGGAGGACCAAGGAGGAAGGGAACGGCTGTGCCGCGGGTGCGTCCGCCGAGACGTCCGGGCACGCGCCGCGCTCAGGAGGCGGCGCGCCGGGCCTCCCAGGCGGCCACCAGCGCCTCCGTCTGCTCCACGTACCCGCTGAACAGGCCGGCGAGCGAGGCCAGCCGGTCCCGGGCCTCGCCGCGCGCCACCGGGATTCCCGAGCTCAGCGTCTCGGTGAACTTGCGCATATGGGCGTTGTTCACCAGCAACAGGTGCTGGAGGTCGCCCACCGCCTCGTAGTCGATCCGCCTGCTGCCGGCCCTGGTGGAGCGCCGCACCAGGGACCAGGCCTCCAGCTGGCGGGCGGCCACGCTGAGCCCGCTCTTGGCCTGGCCGAGTTCGCGGGTCATGGTGTCGAGGTCCACCGGCTTGTTGCGCAGCAGGAGGTAGCCGAAGAGGCGGCCGGTGGCCTGGGGGAGGCCCCAGCGCTCCATCAGCGAACCCATCTCGCTGATGAAGGCGGCTTCGGCGTCGCTGAACCCGTCGGATCCGGGCACCGGGAGGGATCCCGCGTCGGGCGTGATGTCGTGGTCAGTCATGGTCTCGCTGGGGTCTCAGGCCTTCAGGAAGGCGACGGTCAGCCGGTTGACCTCGTCGGGACGGTCCAGATTGGCGACATGCCCGGCACCGGGGATCACATGGAACTCGCTGTGAGGATCGCGTTCGCTCCACCGTTCCATCGCCGAGCGGATGTTACCCGTGCTGTCGTGTTCACCGCAGATGAGAAGTTCGGGCTTCTCGACCCGATAGTCGGGAGAGGGGTCGATCGCGCGGGTCATGCCGTCCCAGGTGGTGAGGAAGGAGCGCCTCCCGTGGGCCAGGAAGGTCTCGCGCAGATACGTCCGGGCCCCGGGGTCCTCGGCCGACGCCCTGGCCATCGACCGGGCCAGCCGACGGTAGGGCATCAGCCGCATGAAGGCGCGGGAGAACGCCAGGCCGCGCCGTTCGGCCCGGGTGATGGGCAGGGTGTTGGACGTGGAGCCGATCACCACGAGCGCGGCGACCTCATCGGGCCGTCGGCGCAGATACTCCTGCGCGATGTTGCCGCCCATCGACTGGCCCAGCAGCACCACGGGCCTGGACATCCCCGCCGCGTCCAGCAGCGCCGCCAGGTCCCGCGCCGCGTAGACCGTACGGAATCTGCCCGTGCCCGAGGCGGACGCCCCGTGGTAGCGCACGTCCCAGCGCAGGGTGCGATAGCCCGCGCCGACCAGTGCCGGGATCTGCGGATCGAACATGCGGTGATCGGCCCCGGCGCCGTGGGTCAGCGCGATCCCCGGGCGGTCCGCCGCTCCGGCGGTCCAGTAGTGCAGCCGGGCGCCGGAGACGTCGATGCTGTGCGCCGTCTCCCCGACGCGGGCCCCGGTGGCGGTCCGGCTGTCGGGGCCGGTCATCGGGGGGCCTTCACGCCGTGGCCGGCGGCGAGCGCGGACGGGGGCGGTGTCGGAGGCGGCGAGGCCGCCGGGCGGCGGTGTCGGAGTGCTTCGTTCATCAGAATCAGAATACTCTCTCCGTCGCAGCCGCAGAGGGAAGCGGCCCCCACGGGGTCGCGGCAGCGGTGGCCGGGCCCCCGCCCGGTCCGCGGCGGTGCCGGGCGGGGCTCCCGGGGCCGGTCAGGCGCCGGTGAAGCGGGGCGGCCGCTTCTCCGCGAACGCGGCCATCCCCTCCCGGGCGTCGGCCACCGCTGCGTGCGTCTTCAGGTGGTACGCGTCCTGGAGCCGCAGCCCGTACTCGGCCGGCTGTCCCCAGCTCCGCTCCCGCAACTCCTTGAACAGCCCCACCGAGGCGGTCGGCAGCGCCGCGAACCGGCCCGCCAGTGCGGCCAGTTCGCGGTCGAAATCCTCCGGTTCGCAGAGCCGGTCGAACAGTCCCAGGTGCACCGCCTCGGCCCCGGAGACCATCCGCCCGGTGAGATAGATCTCCGTCGCCCGCGCCGGTCCGGTCAGCCGGGACATCAGGACCACGTTCCCCACATGCCCGACCCCGGCCAGACAACTGCCGATCGAGGCACGGGTGTCCGCCACCCGGAAGTCGGCGGCGCAGGCGATCTCCGCCCCGGCGCCCGCCGCCGCCCCGGTCAGCCCCACGACCACCGGCTTCGGCAGATGCAGGATCGCCTCGCAGACCCGCAGATAGTGGGCGTCCGAGGTGATCGGGTCGAAGGGGGTGTCCGCCCGGTCACCCAGCCGCCACCGCCGCACGCTCTCGACGTCGTCGCCCGCGCAGAACGCCCCACCGCTCCCGGTGATCACGACCGTACGCACCCGGGGGTCGTCGCCCGCGCACATCAGGCCGAGCAGCAGATGGCGGGAGAGCGTCAGGTCGAGGCTGTTGCGGCGGTGCGGCCGGTCCAGCGTCAGGGTGGCGACCCCGCCCTCCAGCGAGGCCCGCAGCGGTACGTCCCCCTTGGTGTCCACCCGGTCGGCGAAGTCCGCGAACGACTCGGTCGCCGCCCCCGCCCACTCGGCCGGGGGCTCCTGGCCCGCCCGCGAAGCTTCCTGGCTCATACGATCTTCTCCCTGCGTATCCGGATGCCCGCGGCCTCGCGGTCCCACGTCCCCGCCACCACGCCCTCGGCGCGCAGCGTGTGCTTGGTCGGCTTGCCGGTGGCGGTCTTCGGGAGCTCGGGCAGCGCCCGGATGTAGCGCGGCAGCATGAAGTGGGCCAGCCGCTCCCGCAGGAACTCCAGGAGCGCCGCCGGGTCGACCGGGGCCGCGGGGTCGCGGTCCGCCACCACCAGCAGCACCTCGTCCTCGCCCTCGTCGCCGGGCACCGCCACCGCCGCCGCCTCCAGCACCCCCGGATGGGCCACGGCCTGCGCCTCCACCTCGAAGGAGGAGATGTTCTCGCCGCGCCTGCGGATCGCGTCCTTCTTGCGGTCCACGAAGACCAGCCCGCCGTCCGGGGCGCGGCGGAAGGTGTCCCCGGTGTGGAACCAGCCGTTGCGCCAGACGGCGGCCGTCTCCGCGGGCCGGCCGAGGTAGCCGCTGAGGAACGACCACGGACGGTCCGCGCGCAGTACCAGCTCGCCCGCCTCGCCGGCCGCCACCTCACGGTCGTGGTCGTCGACGACCCGCGCGGCGATGCCCGGCCGGGGCTTCCCGCAGTGCATCGGTACGCCCGGGTGCCGGTCCGGCGCGGAGAGCACCGGACACGACACCTCGGTCATGTTGAACAGTGCGCGGACCGGGACCCCGAACCGCTGGGAGAACTCCGTCGCCCCCTCGGTGAACGGGATGACGTAGGCCGCCCGCAGCGGGTGCTCGGTGTCCTGCGGCAGCGGCGGCCGCTTGAGCAGATAGGTCGCCATCACGCCGAGCAGCGTGCACAGCGTCGTCCCCGTACGCCGGATCAGCGGCCAGAACTCAGCCGTGGTGAACGCGGGCACGACCGTCACCGAACCACCGTGCACCAGCATCCCGTACGCGCCGATCGTGCCGCCCGCGTGGAACAGCGGCAGTTGCAGCAGATAGCGGTCCTCCGGTCCGGCCATGCCGTGGAAGGCGGCGGTACAACTGCTGTACAGGTGCGCGTAGGAGGAGACGACGCCCTTGGACGGGCCGGTCGTCCCGGAGGTGTAGATGACGGTCTGCGGGTCCCACGGCCGCGGCGCGGGCACCGGCTCCGCGAACTCCGCCCGGTCCGCGCGCAGTTCGGTCTCCACCCGGAAGCGCGTGGCCAGCCGCCCCGCGAGCGCCTCCACGTCCTGGGTCGCGTCGTCGGGCCCCGGCAGCAGGACCACCGTGCGCACCGCCCCCACCGCGTCGTCCGACTCCTCCAGCCGGGCCGCCAGCGACGGCCGGCAGATCAGCACCTCGGCCCCGCTGTCGGCGATCACCTGACGCAGGATCGCGCCCCGGTAGGCGATGTTGAGCGGGACCAGGACCGCGCCCGCCAGGTTGACCCCGTACCAGGCGCGCAGCGCGTCCGGCCCGTTGGGCAGCCAGCTCAGCACCAGTTCGCCCGGGGCGACGCCCAGCGCCTGGAGCGCGGCGGCCGTCTCCTCGGTCTCCCGGAGGGTCCGTGCGTACGTCCAGGTGCCACCGTCCGGCATCAGCGCGTACGGCGCCGCCGGCGTGGCCGCTGCCCGGCGCCTGAGCAGGGGGCCCAGCACGCACTGCTCCGCCGTCGGCACGTCGGCGGACGCCGGATCGAGCACATCGTCGATCACGCGGACTCCCCGGCGCTCGTCGTGGGCAGGATCCGCAGCCGCAGCACGCTCTCGTACGGGCCTCCGTACCAGACCGACTGGCGGGCGGTGCGGCAGTGCTCCGCCTCGCCGACCGGGCCCGGGATGTTGGGGTGCCGGTCCAGATGGGGGAAGTTGCTGCTGGTGACATGGACCCGCAGCCGATGCCCGGCGGCGAAGCGCCACGCGATGTCCCCGAGCAGCAGATCGGCGTCGTACGGCTCGTCCCGGGGGCCCTCCCCCTCGGCCTCCAGCCGGAGGCTGGCCTCGGCCACGAGCAGTGAACGCCCGTCCGGGTGTACGTCGGTGAGCTTGGCGACCACGGCGGTGGCGGAGGCGTCCGAGCCGAAGCGGAGCCGCAGCCGCTGCCGGCCGACGACGTCCAGCGCCTCCGTGAGCGGTTCGGAGGTGTAGCAGAGCACGTCCGGCCTGCCCTCCAGGTGCGCCTGGTTGAGCGGGCCCGCCGCCAGCCTGCCGAGCTGGAGCACCCGCCCGCCGTGCGAGGGCACCGGGTCCTCCGGGTCGTAGGTGAACGCGTCGTGTCCCGGGGTCTCCTGGGGCGGCGCGGGCAGCAGCCTGCCGCGCTCCGCGCCGTCGACCGGACCCGCCAGGTACCAGGGGGCGTCGACGGCCTCGGGCGGCGGCCAGCTCGCGGCCCGGTGCCAGGCGTCGTCACCGAAGAGGAAATACCGTACGTCCCCGCCGGATTCCCCGCCGGAGTCCCGGCCGGTCGTCTCCCCGGCCGGCCGCAGATGGCGGTCGAAGAAGTCCAGGTGCAGATCGGCCAGTCGCGCACCCTGTGCCGAACCGTACGGCCCCGTGTTCACCTCGCCCTGCACCTGCGGCAGTTGACCGGAGTGCACCCAGGGTCCGACGACCAGCTCGTGCCGTCCGGCCACCGGGTCCTGGGCGCGCATGGCGCGGTGCAGCTCGATCGTGCCGTAGGAGAACACGTCGTACCAGCCGCCGACCGAGAGGGTGGGCACGCCTACCTTCCCCAGGTCGTAGTCGGCCACCGTCGCCACGCGCCCCGCGAAAATGTCCCGCAGCCGGCCGGGGAACCCCTCGAAGTCGAGGATGGCCGACAACGGCCAGCGGCGCAGCGGCACTTCGGGTGTGGTGAGCAACTGCACGACCTCGGCGACGACCGCCCCGTCCACCGGATCGCCCGCCGCCGCCCGGCGCTGCACCCACTCCAGCGCGGTCAGGCCGAGCCAGCTCGTGAGGTGGTCCAGCCGCAGGAAGCCGCCGAGCTGCTCGGCGTCGAAGGGGGCCGAGGTGGACATCGTGGGCGCGATGGCCCGCAGATGCGGCGGCTTCTCCATGGCGGCCAGCCACTGGACGATCGCCTGGTACGAGGTGCCCGCCATGGCCACGTTCCCGTCGCACCACGGCTGCCCGGCGGTCCACTCGACGGTGTCGTACCCGTCGGGCCCCTCCCGGGACCAGTCCAGCGGCGCCCACTCGCCCTCCGAGCCGAACCGGCCCCGGGTGTCCTGCACGACCGCCGCGTACCCCCGGTCCACGCACTGGGCCGGGGTGAGTGTGGCAAGACCCAGCGGGGACTTGCCGTACGGGGTGCGGAAGAGCACGGCGGGCGAGGCCGGTCCTTCGGCGGGGCGCCACACATCGGCCCGCAGCACCGTCCCGTCGCGCATCTCCACCGGCACGTCGTGCTCGATCAGGGTGGTCCTGCCCATCAGGGGGCCTCCTTGGCGTCCGGTCCGGCGCCCTCGGCGCGGGACCGGGTCAGATGGCGGGTCATGGCGTCACCGGCGGCGGCCCGGCTCGCCGAGGGCTCGACGCGGACCAGCGGGCCGACGCTCATCCGGGCCGGACGGTCCAGCAGCCACGCGACGGTGTCCGCGATGTCCTCCGCGTCCAGCACCTCCTCCTCGGGCACCCCGAGGTCGGCGGGCCGGGCCGCGAGCCGGGTGGAGACCCAGCCCGGGGCGACGGTGACCGCGCGGATCCCGTGGTCGCGGTTCTCCTCGTGGATCAGTTCGGTGAGCCGGTGCACGGCGTGCTTGCTGACGCCGTAGCCGCCGCTGCCCGGCACCACCTCCGAGCCGACACCGGAGCCGATGTTCACGACCCAGCCGAAGCCGCGCTCCCGCATGCCGGGCAGCACCTCACGGGCCAGCAGGAACGGCACCGTGAGGTTCACCCGCAACTGCCGCTCCCAGTGCCGCTCCTCGGTCTCGTGGACGGCGGCCAGCCGGATGGCGCCCGCGCTGCACACCAGCAGCCCGACCGGCCCCAGCCCGGCGGCGGTGGCGGCGACCGCCTCGGCGGGGGCGCCCGGCTCGGCCAGGTCCAGGGCTGTCTCTTA
>NZ_NTGZ01000263.1 GCF_002551245.1 Streptomyces sp. rh34 | reverse complement strand
AGCTGTGCGCCCTGCTCGGGCCGTGCGCCCCGCGCCGGGCGGGTGGTGCGGGACGGCGGCTCCCGTCCGGCGTCCGGCGACGTGGCCGGTGCCTGCGCCGATGATGTCTGCGTCTGTGCCTGTGCCTGCTGGGTGCGGGCGAGGAAGCGGATCAGCGTCCGGATCTCGAACTGGAACACCTCGACCCCGTCCGTCGAGTGCAGCTCCACGATCAGCTGCGTACGGCCGCACGGCCAGACGCGGACGGCGCCGCGCTCGATCGGGGTGCGCAGGCCGCGCTCCAGGAGGTCACGGCCGAACGCCCAGTCGGTGCCGTCGGGCAGTCCGATGTGGACGGTGCGTCGGTCGTCGGCCGGGTCGTACCGCAGGTTCACGGGTACCGGGCGGGTCAGGGGGCCATCGGTGATGAGCCGGGCGCGGGCATGTATTTCGATCACGGGGGACATGGGCCGGCTCCTCCTGTATGTATAGCTCTGCACTCCAATGTCCCATATTTCGCGGAAGCGGCACGGCGAGCGTGCGCTCACGTACGCGTGTACCCGATGGTGCCGCTGACGCACCTGTCTCCGTGGCATCGGCGAGGGCGTCATCGTTGCCGTCGACCGTACGCGGGGCCTCCTCCGCGACGAGAAACCGATGCGCTGCCACCGGCTGGACTGCCGTTCGGCTTCGCCCCGCGCTCCGCCGGTGTTCCGTCGGCGTAAACAGGTGGTGACAGCCCGGTGGTCACGGTGACCCGCCCCCCGAACACCCCGCCGGGGCGTGCACCATGGGGGGATGAGCGGGAGCGCGGGACTGAGGACGACGGTGGGCGCGGAAGCGGAATCGGGATCGGAACCGGGATCAGGCACGGGAGCGGAGTCAGGCCCGGTGGCCGTAACAGGCCCGGAAGTGGACGGGATCCAGCCCGAAGCGGTGCCCGAGGCCGTCACCGCGGATGTGCGGGGCACGGTCGCGCCCGGGTTCGAACCGGTCGCGGAGGCGTTCGTCCGTAACTTCGAGCAGCGCGGGGAGCGCGGCGCGGCCGTCGCCGTCTACCGCCACGGGCGCAAGGTCGTCGACCTGTGGGCCGGTACGAGAGACGTCGACGGCAGCGAGCCGTGGGCCGTCGACACCGTCCAGATCGTCCGCTCGGCGGGCAAGGGCATCGCCGCCGCCGTCCCCCTGCTGCTTCACCAGCGCGGACAGGTCGACCTGGATGCCCCGGTCTCCACCTACTGGCCGGAGTTCAAGGCGAACGGCAAGGAACGCGTCCTCGTCCGCGACCTCCTCGCGCACCGGGCCGGGGTCCCCGCCCTGGACACCGCCCTCACCCCCGCCGAGGCCGCCGACGGAGTCTCCGGCCCCGTCGCCGTCGCCGCCCAGCGCCCGTACTGGGAGCCCGGCACCGACCACGGCTACCACGCCCAGACCTACAGCTGGCTGATCGGCGAACTGGTCCGCCGCGCCACCGGCCGCACCATCGGCCGCTGGATCGCCGAGGAGATCGCCCGCCCGCTCGGCCTCGACTTCTGGTTCGGGCTCCCCGCCGACGAGGCCCACCGCATCGGCCGTATCGGCCCGGTGGAGCCCCCGGCCGCCGCCGCGGTGTCGGGCGCTCTGCGCGTACGCCCCAAACGCTCCGTCGTCGAGGCCTACCGGGACCCCGACTCCCTCACCCGCAGGGCGTTCGGCGCGATCGACCCGTTCCCCGACGAGAACGACCCCGCCTACCGCGCGGCCGAACTCCCCGCCTCGGGCGGCATCGCGACAGCCCGGGGCCTGGCCCGCTGCTACGCGGCGATGATCGGCCCCGTCGACGGCCACCGCCGGCTGTTCGCCCCCGCCACGCTCACCCTGGCCCGCACCGAGGAGTCGGCGGGCCCGGACCGGGTCCTGGTCGTCAACACCCGTTTCGGCCTCGGCTACATGCTGCACGGCCCGGCCGCCCCGCTGCTGGGCCCCGGTTCCTTCGGCCACCCCGGACGCGGCGGTTCCCTCGGCTTCGCGGACCCCGAGTCCGGAATCGCGCTCGGCTATGTCACCAACGGACTCCAGAAGGGAGTTACCGCCGATCCCCGTGCCCAGGCCCTGGTCAGGGCAGTACGGTCGGCGCTATGACACCAGCACCCGTGCAGACCCCAGCCCGGTTCGCCGGATACAGCGTCCTGATCACCGCCGCCGGCCAGGGCATCGGCGCGGCGACCGCCCGCCGCCTGGCGGCGGAAGGAGCTTCCGTCCTCGTCACCGACCTGGACGCGAAGCGTGCCGCCCACACGGCGGCGGCGATACGCGAGGCGGGCGGCACCGCCGAATCCCTCGTCTGCGACGTGGCCGACCGGGCGGCGGTCGAGGCGGCCGTCGCCCACGCGGTCGCCGCCTTCGGCCGGCTCGACGTCCTGGTCAACAACGCCTACGCGGCGGGCCAGGACACCCCGCTCTTCGAGGACGAGACGGACGAGGTCTGGGAACGCGACCTGGACATCACCCTCTCCGGCCCGTTCCGCTGCGCCCGCGCCGCGCTGCCGCACCTGGTCGCCTCGGGCCGGGGCGCGATCGTCACCATCGGCTCCGTCAACGGGGAACAGGACTTCGGCGGCCACGCGTACAGCGCCGCCAAGGCGGGCCTGACCAGCCTCACCCGTACGCTGGCGGGCCATGCCGGACCGCGCGGCGTACGGGTCAACCTGGTCGCCCCCGGCACCATCCGCACCGACGCCTGGGCGGGCCGCGACGCCGAACTGGACCGGGCCGCCGCCCTCTACCCGCTCGGCCGCGTAGGTACCCCCGAGGACATCGCGTCCGCCGTCGCCTTCCTCGCCTCCGGCGACGCGGCCTGGATCACCGGGACGACGCTGCGCGTGGACGGCGGGATCCTCGCGGTGAACACGGGCTTCCGGCAGGCGATGGCGCAGCCGTGAGCCCGGCGACTACGCGGAGGCGGTGGTATCGGTCTTGCCGGTAGCCGTCCACCAGGACAGCACTCGGGCCGCGATCGCCGCCGGCTCTGACGGCAGAGGGGCGAGACCGAAGTGATCCTCCAGCTCGTGTCGCAGGAAGCGGGACTAGCGCTCAGCGCTCAGGATCATCAGCCGCTCGGGGTCGGGTACGGGGACGAACCCGACCTTCGCGTACAGCTCGTGGGCGTCCAGCGTGGCGAGAAGGGTCCGCTTCAGCCCGTACGGCGCGAGGTGGTCGCGAACGGCGGTCGCCAGCCGGACGCCCAGGCCCCGGCCCCGATGCGCCGGGTCCACGTAGACGTCGCAGAGCCAGGCGAAGGTCGCCCGGTCCGTGACGACCCGGGCGTAGGCGACCTGGGCCCCGTCGGGGCCGTAGACACCGAAGTTGAGGGACCCGCGCACGGACCGCTCGACGGTGTCGCGGCTGCGGCCGAGTGCCCAGAAGGCGTCGGTGGAGAGCCAGTGGTGCACCAGGCCGATGTCGAGGCGACCGGGATCGGTGTCGATCTCGTACCTGTCGGTGTCCAGGATCCTGTTCCCGTCTTCGCCGCGCGTGGTGGACGTCATGGGCTGGGATCGTAGTCGCGGCCGGCGGCGCCTTCGACAGCGCAACCGCCCGCGTGCACGGGGCGGGTAGCTCAGGATCCCTGGGTAAAGACCGATATGAACTCCCTCGCGACCGCACTGTGGGTACACCGGGGTCGCTGTCCCGACGACATGAAGGAGAGCCGCCGATGAGGTTCAGACGCCCGGGCAAGCCGGACGGCCCGGGAGAGGAACGCTTCACCGAGGGGTACCCGGCCGTCGGCGTGATCGAGGACTCGATCGAGGACGGCCCCAGCGAGGTGCAGGGCCCCGACACGCTCGTCATCAGCGCCGACATGCCGGGACACGGCGTCCTCCGCCGGAGGGTGACCTGCCCGCTGTCGATACCCGGTAGCGGACGCCAACTGGTCGGGCGGGCCGTCGGCTTCCGGCACATCACCCACGACCCCGACGACGTGGACGACGTGCTCGTCGTCCGGTGGCCGGACGCGGTCGGAAAGGCCCTGGAACCGTTCCGTCCCACGGGGCCCGGGGCGGGGCGCGCACGGGCATGGAGGCTCCTCGCTCAGTGCAGTGCGGTCGTCACGGCAGGCGGAGTCCTGCTGACCGCGGTGATGCTCATCGGCGTGGTGTTCACCGGCGGCGAGCTGTTCGCCGATCTCCCGGCGTGGTTCCGGCCCGGCGTGGTGCTCACCGCGAGTGCGGCCGCGACGCTGCTGGGACCGTTCGCGTTCGCCTTCTGCGATGCCCGCAAGACGGTGCCCGGCTGACCGCCACCCGCACGGTTGGAGAACGGCCCTCAGGCGGCGGTCCGCACCCCCTCGGTTCGGTGCGTCTGGTGCCTCGGGCGCGTCTGCGCGCGGTCCTCCCGGCAGTCGCGGCGGTGGCCGGGGGTGGGGGAGCGGAAGGCTCGGTCGCAGTCGTCGCAGGCCTGGAAGGGAGTGACGGTGGTGCGGAGGCGGTCCTCGTCGCGGTGCGGGAGTCTGCTCGGCACGCACGACGCGTTGATGAGCCGCACCGGCCTGTCTACGCGGCGACCGGCGGGGTAAGCGGGGGGAGGCATCCCCTCCGGCCGGAGGGGCGCCTGGGGCCGGAGGGGCCCCCTCCGCTCGGAGGTCCCCCTCCGACCCGCCGATAGGTGTCCGATAAACGTACCTGCGATTCCGCATAACGATGACGTCACCCACCCAGCATCTTCACCCGCACTCTCAAAAAAAGTGACCTGCATCACTAAGAATCGAGCAAACGGCGTGGTACAAATGCCCAACTTCCACGGCGGGAACCTCGCCGAAGCGGAGCGCCGGGACCGCCCCGGTGGCAGGCCAGAGCGACCGTCATCGTTGTCCACCCCATGGGACACGCCGCGTCGCCGACCGGACGACGACGTTCGCTCATCCCTCCAGAAACGTTCCCCCATCGCACACCGACCGGCGAAGGCACCCCACCTGTCCGCCGTTCCCGCGTCATCGAGGTAGCCAACGTGTCACTCGAATCCATAACCGAGAACGTCGACGAAGCTGTCAGCGGGTTCTTCGAACCCATAGCCAAATGGCTCGGCGAGATCGTCTTCTACGCCGTCCCCGTCGGCGGGACGGACCTCCCGCTCATCGTCGCCTGGCTGGTGGTGGCGGGCCTCGTCTTCACTTTCTGGTTCGGATTCGTCCAGCTGCGCAAGTTCCGCCTCGCCATCGATGTGGTGCGCGGCAAGTACGACGACAAGGACTCGGCGGGCGAGGTCAACCACTTCCAGGCGCTGACCGCCGCCATCTCCGGCACGGTCGGCCTCGGGAACATCGCCGGTGTCGCCGTCGCCGTCTCCATCGGCGGCGCCGGAGCCACGTTCTGGATGATCCTCTGCGGCCTCCTCGGCATGGCCACCAAGTTCGTCGAGGTCACCCTCGGTGTGAAGTACCGCGAGATCCACGCCGACGGGACCGTCTCCGGCGGACCGATGCACTACCTGCCCAAGGGGCTGGCGGAACGTTTCGGGAAGAACGGAAAGACCCTCGGCAAGGTCCTCGCCGTCCTCGCCTCGATCATGATCCTGTTCTTCGGGCTCTTCGGCGGCAACCTCTTCCAGGTCAACCAGTCCTACGCGCAGCTCGTCTCCGTCACCGGCGGCGAGGACGGGGCGATGGGCTCCTCCGCCGGCGCCCTCTTCTTCGGCATTCTCGTAGCCGCTCTCGTCGGCATCGTGCTCCTCGGCGGCATCCGCTCCATCGCCTCGGTCACCAGCCGGCTCATCCCCGCGATGGCCGGGATCTACATCGTCGCCTGTCTCGTCGTCATCCTCGTCAACGTCACCGCCGTGCCCGACGCGATCGGCACGATCATCGACGGCGCCTTCAACCCCGAAGGGGTCGCGGGCGGTGTGCTCGGCGCACTGATCATCGGGTTCAAGCGAGCCGCGTTCTCCAACGAGGCCGGCCTCGGTTCCGCGCCGATCGCCCACTCCGCGGTCAAGACCAAGCACCCGGCCAGCGAGGGCCTGGTCGCCCTGCTGGAACCGTTCATCGACACCGTCGTCATCTGCACCATGACCGCGCTGACGATCGTCATCGCCAACCCGGCCAGCTGGGGCGAGGCGCGCAACGACGATTCCATCGGCGGCGTGACGATCACCTCGGACGCGTTCGAGACCGTGCTGCCCTGGTTCCCGTACGTCCTGACCGTCGCGGTGATCCTCTTCGCCTTCTCCACGGTGCTCACCTGGGGCTACTACGGCCTCAAGGCCTGGACCTACCTCTTCGGCCGCAGCCGCACCAGCGAGATCGTCTTCAAGTCCCTCTACACCCTGTTCGCCGTCTCCGGGTCCCTGCTCACCCTGCAGACCCTCATCGACCTGGCCGACGCGGTGCTGTTCTCCCTGGCCGTCATCAACATCATCGGCCTCTACCTCCTCGCGCCCGTCGTCAAGCGCGAGCTGAACACGTTCCTCGAATACGTCCGCACCCGGAAGGCCGGCGGGACGGACGGGGACAAGGACGACGAGCCGTCCAAGGCAGCCGTCTGAGCCTGCTCCGACCTGACATCTGATACCGGATGGCTGACGCTTGATGTCTGTTGATGCCTCCCGCCCTGTGTGCACGCACAGGGCGGGAGGCATCAACTCGTGTGCAGCATCAGCCCGATGCCCACCACCATCAGCCCCGCCGCCGCGATCCTCGGGGCCCCGAAGCGCTCCTTGAAGAACAGCGCGCCGATCGCCGCGCCCACGATGATCGACGACTCGCGCAGCGCCGCGATCGGGGCGAGCGGGGCCTTCGTCTGGGCCCAGAGGACCAGTCCGTACGCGGTGACCGACAGGGCCGCGCCGACCAGGCCCCGTACCGCGAAGGGCCGTAGCTGCGGGAGGAGTTCGGCGCGGCGGCGGTGGTACGCGTACGCCGGGATCGCCAGGCCCTCCAGGACCATCAGCCAGGCGATGTAGCCCAGCGGGGTGCCCGAGGCGCGCACGCCGACGCCGTCGACCGTGGTGTACCCGGCGATGGCCAGGCCGGTGCCGAGGGCCGCCACGATCGCCGGCCAGTGCGGGCGCTTGCCGGAGCCCCGGATGCCCCACAGCGCCAGCCCGACCAGCCCGGCAGAGGCCACCGCCACGCCCGCCGTGGCCCAGCCGTCCGGACGCTCGCCGACGAACACCGCCGCCAGGACCGTCACCACCAGCGGGGCCGTGCCCCGGGCGATCGGGTACATCTGCCCGAAGTCGCCGAGGGTGAACGAGCGCATCAGCAGCAGCATGTACAGCACGTGCAGTGCGGCCGAGGCCACCAGATACGGCCAGGCCCCGGCCGCCGGGAACGGGGCGAGGAGGGCCATCGCCACGCCGATCAGCAGACCGCCGCCGGAGATCAGCGTGAAGGAGAGCAGCTGATCCTTGATCGCGTGGGCGATGGCGTTCCAACTGGCGTGCGTGACAGCGGCTATGAGGACCGCGAGAGCGACCAGAGGGGTCACTTGGCGGGCTCGCGCACATCCACGACCGTCGCGCCCGCGTGGGCGATCAGCGTTTTCGGGTCCAGCGGGAACACCGTGTGCGGGGTGCCCGCCGCCGCCCACACCACCGCGTGGTCCAGCAGCCGCCGGTCCGCCAGCACTCGGGTCCGGGTGGCGTGGCCGAAGGGCGGCACGCCGCCGATGGCGTACCCGGTCGTCTCCCGGACCAGGTCCGCGTCCGCCCGCTTGACCTTCTGTGCGTCCAGTTCGCGCCGTACCAGCTCCACGTCCACCCGCGAGGAGCCGTCCATCAGGACCAGCACGGGCACGCCGTCCGCCGTGAAGACCAGGGACTTGACGATCTCGCTCAGCGAGCAGCCGATCGCGGCGGCGGCCTCCGCCGCCGTACGGGTCGCGTCCGGGAAGCGGCGCACCTCGACCTGGAGGCCCAGCGCGGCCAGCGCCTCGGCGAACCGGGGATGGGCGTGGGAGACGGGGGCGGCGGGCGTGGTCGCGAGAGGTTCGGATGCGCTCATGGCTGCACGCTAGCGGTCGGTGCAGCATGCATGCGAGGGGGTTCCGGGTGGTGGGCGCGAGGCGGCCCTACTCCGTCCGGTGGGCGCCCGGGGTGTGGCCGAACGTGCGGCGGAAGACCTCGATGAAGGCGCTGGTGGACGACCAGCCGCACTGGTGTGCCACCGACGTCACCGGCGTCCGCTCGGTCAGGAGGACCAGGGCGTGGTGGAGACGGAGCTGGGTGCGCCACTGCGGGAAGGTCATGCCGAGGTCGCTGCGGAACAGCCGGGACAGGGTCCGGTCGCTCGCCCCGACCCGGCGGCCCAGTTCGGCGAGCGTACGGCTGTCGCCCGGATCGGCCTGGAGGATGGCGCACAGGGCGCGCAGCAGCGGGGCGGTGGGCGTGGGCAGGTGCAACGACTGCTGCGCGGACGCCCGTAACTGGTCGAGGAGCACGGCGCGGAGGCGGGCCCGTTCGGGGCGGTCGTCGCCCTCGGCGCGGGTGTAGGCGATGAGCAGTTCGCGCAGGAGCGGGCTGACGGCCAGCACGGTCGGTGTGTCGAGGCCGAGCGGATTCTCGGTGACGGGCAGCCCCACCAGGTGCAGATCGAGTTCGCCGTAGGCCCGGTGTGCGTGCACGGTGCCGGCGGGCACCCAGATCGCGCGCGTGGCCGGGGCGACCCAGGACCCCGCGCCGGTCGTGACGGTCAGCACGCCCCGGCCCGCGTAGACGATCTGGTGGTCGTCGTGCCGGTGGGCATCGATCGAGCCGCCGGGCGCCAGCCGCCGGGTGCGGGTCGGTGCCACCGGATCATGGCGAATGGAAGCCTGGCGGAGGTCCGTCATCATGTGGCAGTTTATCGAAAGCGCGACAGCACACCCGGGCCGGAACATGGCGGGATGCGAAGGAACACGCCGATCGTCCTGCTGTCCGTGGGCCATGCCTGCGTCGACATCTACCAAGGCTCCGTCGCGGCCCTCGTGCCGTTCTTCATCGCCGAGCGTTCCTACTCCCTCGCCGTCGCCTCGGGCATCGTGCTGGCCGCCTCGTTGCTGTCCTCCGTGGCGCAGCCGCTGTTCGGCGTGCTCACCGACCGTTGGCCCATGCCGTGGCTCCTGCCGGTGAGCACACTGCTCGGCGGTCTCGGCATCGCGCTGAGCGGCCTCAGCGGCTCCTATCCGCTCACCCTGGTGTTCGTCGCGCTGTCGGGGATCGGGGTGGCCGCCTACCACCCCGAGTCCGCCCGCGTCGCCCGGATCGCCGGCCGGGGCAGTCACCGGGCGATGGGCTGGTTCTCCACGGGGGGCACGGTCGGCTTCGCACTCGCCCCGCTCACGGTCGCCGCCGTGATGAGCGTCGGCGGGCTGCGCTGGACGCCCCTGCTCGTGCTGCCGGCCCTCGTCGGCGCCGCGTTGTGCCTGCCGGTCGTGCGTGTCCTCCAGCAGAGGCAGGCCGCCGGGTCCCGGACGACGACGCCGCCGGCCGGGAGCGACGACATCGCCTCCTTCGTACGGCTGTCCCTGGCCGTGGTCTTCCGGTCGGTCGCGTTCATCGGCCTGAGTACCTTCATCTCGCTGTACGTCCGCCAACGCCTGGGAGGCGGCATGGCGGTGGGCACCGTGGCGCTCTTCGTGCTCTACCTCGGCAGCACGGTCGGCGCGGTGCTCGGCGGGTCCCTGGCCACCCGGTGGGACCGGGTGGCGGTGGCGCGCTGGTCGTACCTGGTCACGGCCGCGGCCGTCGCGGGCGTGGTGTGGGTGCCGGGCCCGGCCGTCTTCCTGTTCCTGGCGCTGACCTCGGCCGGCCTGTACGTGCCGTTCTCGTTGCAGGTGACGCTCGGCCAGGACTACCTGCCCTCCCGCGTCGGCACCGCCGGCGGGATCACCCTCGGGCTGACCGTCAGCATCGGCGGCCTGGCCAGTCCCGCCATCGGCGCACTCGCCGACGCCACGTCCTTGCGGACAGCCCTGGCGCCCCTCGTGGCGATGCCGCTGCTGAGCTGGCTGCTCTTTCGCACCTTGCGCGAACCGGGCGAGCAAGGGCCTCGGTTCGCGCAAGGTGCGGAAGGGGACGAGACCGTCGTCGGGGCGGGGAAACCCGGATGACCCCTTCCGGGCGGCGCCACACGAACACCAAGGTTGCCGCGCCCCACCGCGTACGGGCTGCGCCGGGGGGCCGGGCGGCGGAGTGGGCGTCCTCCGCGGCCCGCGTCACGCCGGGCGGACG
>NZ_NTGZ01000262.1 GCF_002551245.1 Streptomyces sp. rh34 | reverse complement strand
GACCAGCGCGCGGCCCGCATACGGGCGACGCTGCGGGCCCGGCGGCCGGCGCCCTCGTCGCGGGCCAGCAGCAGGGCGGCCACCGCGGCCAGCTCCTCCCTCGTCGGGTTTCCACGGATGACCTTGATCAGCGCGGGCCCCAGCGGGCCGTCCAGAGGTGTCCCCGCGGCGCCCGTCATACCGGCGGGTTCCCGTGCTTGCGTACCGGCAGGGAGGCGTGCTTCTCGCGAAGCATCGCCAGGGAACTGATGAGGATCCCGCGCGTTCGGGACGGGTCGATGACGTCGTCCACCAGGCCCCGCTCCGCCGCGTAGTAGGGATGCATCAACTCCGCCTGGTACTCCTTGACCAGCTGTCCTCGCACGGCGGCCGGATCGTCCGCCGCCGCGATCTGACGGCGGAACACCACATTGGCCGCGCCCTCGGCCCCCATGACGGCGATCTCGTTGGACGGCCAGGCGTACGAGAGGTCGGCGCCGATGGACCGGGAGTCCATCACGATGTACGCCCCGCCGTATGCCTTGCGCAGGATGACCTGGATACGGGGCACGGTCGCGTTGCAGTACGCGTACAGCAGCTTGGCCCCGTGCCGGATCAGCCCGCCGTGCTCCTGCCCGACACCGGGCAGGAAGCCGGGCACGTCCACGAGGGTCACCAGCGGGATATTGAACGCGTCGCAGAACTGGACGAACCGCGCGGCCTTCTCCGAGGAGTGGATGTCGAGCACCCCGGCCATGGACTGCGGCTGGTTGGCGACGATGCCGACCACCTGTCCGTCCAGACGGGCCAGCGTGCAGATCACGCTGACGGCCCAACGCTCGTGGATCTCGATGTGCTCGCCGTCGTCGACGATCTCCTCGATCGCCTCGCGCATGTCGTACGGGCGGTTGCCCTCGGTGGGCACCAGGTCGTAGAGCGCTTCGCACCGGCGGTCGGCCGGGTCGGAAGCGGGGACGGCCGGCGGGACCTGCCGGTTGTTGTCGGGCAGCAGCGACAACAGGAAGCGGACATCGGCGAGGCAACTGTGCTCGTCGTCGTAGGCGAAGTGCGCCACGCCCGACACCTCGGCGTGCACATCGGCACCGCCGAGGCCGTTCTGGGTGATCTCCTCGCCGGTGACCGCCTTCACGACGTCCGGTCCGGTGACGAACATCTGCGACGTCTCCCGGACCATGAACACGAAGTCCGTCAGCGCCGGGGAGTAGGCCGCGCCGCCCGCGCACGGGCCGAGCATCACGCTGATCTGCGGGATCACACCGGACGCCCGGGTGTTGCGCTCGAAGATGCCACCGTACCCGGCCAGCGCCGAGACACCCTCCTGGATACGGGCGCCCGCACCGTCGTTCAGGCTGACCAGCGGGGCTCCCGCGGCCAGCGCCATGTCCATGATCTTGTGGATCTTCGTGGCGTGGGCCTCGCCCAGCGCACCGCCGAAGATGCGGAAGTCATGGGCGTACACGAAGACCGTCCGCCCGTGCACCGTTCCCCAGCCGGTCACCACGCCATCGGTGTACGGCCGTTTGTGCTCCAGACCGAAACCGGTGGCCCGATGCCTCCGCAGCGGCTCGACCTCGTTGAACGAGCCCTCGTCGAGGAGCAGCTCGATGCGTTCGCGCACCGTCAGCTTGCCCTTGGCGTGCTGTTGTCCGGTGCCCTGGGCGTTGCCCTCAAGCACCTCCGCGCGTATCGCCAGCAACTCGGCCGTGCGCTCCCGCATGGTCCCGCCGTTCATCCTCATGAGCTTCCCCCGTCACTTGTGGCCGAAGGCCGTTCGCCTGTGCTCCGCGGCTGGATCGGACCCGTCAGGAGGCCCCCCGCCGGCCAGAGGCTCCTGACCGGTTCCCGGGGAAGTGGTCCGACTGCCGGACAAGGGCTCCGGACCCGGCTCGTGAAGCCGGCTCCGGAGCTCATCCACTCATGCCGCGCAGACACCCTTCATGCTGTCGATGAGGGTCAGAACCGCCCGGGCGGAGGGCAGGATCATGCGGCCTTCCCGGGTGAGCCGTGCGCCCGTCGAATCCCGGGTGAACAGCTTGGAACCCAACATCTGCTCAAGACACTTGATCTGGTAGCTGATGGCGGGCTGCGAATAGCCCAGCTCCTTCGCAGCTTGATCCATGCGGCCGAATTCAGCCACGGACACGAAAGCGCGGAACTCACGCTCGTGCATACCGCCCCCTGTTCTACCAGCGTGCCGCGAGCGGCCTCACTGGACTCCGGCGCCGACGCACCGGCTCTCCATACCTTCCAGTCCATATCAAGGCATGTGAAGTACAGGGGCAATGGACGAGGCAGGAAGCTGCAAGACGCGTGCCTCACGGGCGCGCGGCCCGGGCGGGAATGGCGGGATGCGGCGATTCGTGGGCCAGGTTGGTGACGGCGTGGGCCACTGCCTTGAACCCATGGTGACCCGTCGCGTACGGGAACACGCGTCGTCGGCGCCGGACGGCCCTTCGTGCGGCCCCGGCAGGAGCCGAGGCGTGTCAGCCGGGCCGTCGCATCGCGGTGTACAGCGCCCGAAGCATCAGGATCGCGCTCACCGCGAGGCACTGGTATCCGAGCAGCGGGAACAGCCCCACCTGGTCGGCGACGCGTGGGCCGCGGCCGGTACCGAACACCACCAGGACCACCCCCATCAACCCGGTGCAGGCCGCCAGCAGAGCGACGGTCATCTGGTGGATCAGCCCGGAGACGAAGCGCTGTTCCCCCTCGTGGGCGAGGACCCTGACCCGGACCGCGAACCGTCCGTCCTCCAGCGACGCGCCGATGCGCTCGACGCGTCTGGGCAGCCGGCGCAGCATCGGAAGGATCGAATAGACCTCTTCGGCGGCGCCGTTCATCAGGGACGCGAAATCGGACGCGAAGTCGCTCTTCCCTTCCCGCCGCCACGCGCCCGCCCTGCGGAACCCCAACTGGTCGGCAAGGATCGCGGCGGCGAACGTCCGCCCCTCGTCCAGCATGTTGAAGCCGGGAGCGAGCTGACCCAGTGTGCCATCGATCGTGGCCAGGGCGCGGAAGACGGCGGCGACCTCGGGCGGCACCGACAGTCCGAACCGGGTGACGATCTGGAAGAGGGCGGTGAACATCTCCGTGTCGGGCTGGGCGCCGGCACCGAGGTGGTGCGCCATGAACTGCCCCAGCTCGCGCTCCAGCAGCAGGGAGTCGAGCATGAGATCTCCACCCGTGGCCCGGGTGCCCAGCATGGCGATCAGCGCGTCGTGCAGACCGGCCGAGTCCCCCCTGCCCACGGCCACCAGCAGCTCCTGGATGGCCAGGCGCACCGACGGCTCGATACGGCCCACCGATCCGAAGTCGAGCAGTGCGATCCGCCCGTCGTCGAGCAGCAGCAGATTGCCCGGGTGCGGGTCGGCGTGGAAAACGCCCACCCGCAGGATCTGATGCAGCATGGACGCGAAGGCGGTGCGGGCCAGTTCCTGACGGTCCAGGCCCTCGCGGTCGGCGAGAACGCCCGCACGGTCGAACGTCACCCCTCGCAGCCACTCCTGGACCAGGACCCTGGCCGTGGTGAACTCGCAGTACACCCGCGGAATGCGGACCGACGCGCCTTCCTCCAGGGCCCCGCAGGACTCGGCGATCGCGGCCGAGTTGCGGGCCTCGATACGGAAGTCCAGTTCCTCACGCAGTGACTTGGCGAAACCGTCGCCCAGATCCTTCATGCCCAGAGCCCGTGAGGCCCGGGCGCGCTGCTGGAGGCTGTGGGTGATGGCGAGGACGATGTCGAGATCACGCTCGACCGCTTCCCTGATGCCGGGGCGCTGCACCTTGACGATGACGACGGGGCCCCCGTGGAGTCTGGCGCGGTGCACCTGGGCGATGGACGCGGCCGCGAGCGGGACGTGCTCGATCCACTCGAAGACCTCTTCGACGGGCCGGCCCAGCTCCCGGTGGAGCACCGCCTCGACCTCCGGCCAGGGCGCGGCCGGCACGCTGCTCTGAAGACAGCTGAGTTCGGAGATGAAGTGCGGGGGGAGCACGTCGCGACGGGTGGAAAGGGCCTGACCCAGTTTGATCAGGGCGCCACCGCACTCCTCCAGCGCGAGCCGCAGGGATCGAGCCGTCCGCTCGCCGTATGCGCCGGGCCGCAGGGCGCGGTCCCAATTGCCCCGGCCGCGCAGCATTCCGCCGAGGCCGTGCCGCATGAAGATCCGGCTGATCTGCGAGTAGCGGCGCGTCCGGTTGAGCCGGCCCACCATGGCCCGCCAGATCTGCATGGACCGCGACCAGCTGCCGTAGGGAAGGAAGACCTCGGTGACGACCAGGGTGACCATCGCGGCAAGGACGGACAGCGCGATCTGTACGCTGTACAGCGCCTCGCTGCCTTGGTCGTTCCGCATCATCTGCTCGAGGACGGTCATCACGACGAGTCCCACCAGACCGGCGCAGAGAGCGCGCAGTGGGCCGACCCGTATGCCGAGAAGCCGCCGGGAGACCGCCGAGACTCCGAGCACGATGACCCCGAGCAGCGCCGCTGCCAACAGCAGGAGCAGCAGCCAGCGGGAGGTGTGTTCGAAGCTGAAGGCTGCCAGCACGGTCATGCGCACGTTCCCTCTATCGGTGACAGGAAGCGGCCGACCGGACGGAGTCAGCGGTCCTGGCGGTGGAGCACTCGGTGGGGCCGTCGAGGCCGGCCGAAGGCCTGCGGCCTTTCACCGGAGGTGTCCGGTGGCGGCCAGGGGAGAAAAGAGGGGTGGAGAGCCAGGCGGGGGCCACTTTCTCTCCACCCCTCCGTCATATCGCCGCCCTCGCGCGCGGCTCGATCAGCTGTGGCTGATGGCGTGCAGCACGTTGAGACGTGCGCCGCGCCGTGCGGGGGCGAGCGAAGCAATGATGCCGACGACCGCGGCGCCGATCAGGTAGGCCAGCATCTGCGACCAGGGGAGCGCCAGATGGCTGACGCCTTGATCCTCCAGGGCATGGGACATCGCGAGGCCCAGTACGCTGCCGACCACCAGACCGAGCACCGCGCCGAAGAGCGAGATCAGCATCGACTCGGTCATGATCATGCGCACGGTCTGTCCGCGGCCGAGGCCGATGGCGCGCAGCGCGCCCAACTCCGCGGTCCTCTCGAGGATGGACAGGGCAAGCGTGTTGATGATGCCGAGCACCGCGATGAGCATGGCCACACCCAGCAGCGCCTGCACGACGGTGACCTGAAGGGCGAAGGCACTGCTGAACTCGTCCCTCACCTCGGCCTTGGTCATGACCTTGGCCTCGGGGCTGCTGTCCTTGAGCAGCTCGTCGATCTGCGGCACCACCGCGGAAGTGGCGGTTCCGTCCTCCAGCTCGAAGAAGGCCTGCGACGGCAGTTTGCCGCTGAAGCCGGTCTGGGCGTCGTCCCAAGGCACCACGATGCTGTTGGTGAACGTGGAGTTCTCGAAGATGCCCGCGACCTGGTAGGTGCGAGGCTCCCCGCGTTGCAGCTGGACGGTGATCTTGTCGCCGACCTTGGCGCTGTGGGCCTTCGCGGAGGCCTCGTCCATGACTACGCTGCCGGCGGGCGGAGGGAGCAGCGATCCCTGCTTCGCGGTCACACCGAGGACGTCACGCGCCTTGTCCCAGTCCTGCCAGGAGGTGACCTTCTGGGCCTTCTCGTCCACCGTTCCCGAGTCGAGCATCGCGATCGCGACCTGCTTCACCCCTGGCACCCGAGCCGCCTGGGCGAGCGCGTCCGGGTCCATGGGCGCGCCTTGAGCCGAAGGGCCGTCGCCCTTGGCCACCAGGTCCGACTTGAGCGTCTGCTTGAACTCGTCGGTGACGCTGCTCTCGAACGATGCGGCGAGCGTACTGACCGCGGTGACCAGGGCGACACCGATCATGATGGCCGAGGCGGTGACTGCCGTACGGCGGGGGTTACGGGCCGCGTTGCGGCGACCGAGCTGCCCCGGAAGGGCCCGGGAGAACAGCACACCGATCGCCCACACCGCAGGCCGGCTCACCAGCGGCGCCAGCAGCGCGATGCCGACGAAGCTCAGCATCACCGCGGGCAGCATGGTGGACATTCCGCTGGACCCGACCAGAGCGATCGTCACCAGGACGACGCCGAGCGCGAGGAGTATCGCACCGATCCAGGTCTGCTTGCGTCCCTTGTGATCCGGGGTCGCGGCCGCCCGGATCACTGCGATGGGCGCCACCCGCGAGGCCCGCAGGGCCGGGAAGAGCGCGGCCAGCATGGTCACCACGATGCCCACCGCGAAGGAGGTGACCACCGCGCTCGCGGGCACCCCGAGAGAGGCGATCTCAAGGCCTTCGATCGAGCCGCCCGCGAGGCTGGATCCGAGCGCGCCCACTCCGACGCCGGCGGCCAGACCGAGCACGGAGGAGACCAGCCCGATCGCGAACGACTCCAGCAGCACCGAGTTGATCATCTGTCGCCGGCTGGCGCCCAGGGCCCGCAGCAGGGCCAGCTCCCGAAGCCGCTGGGCGATGATGATCGAAAAGGTATTGACGATCAGGAATACGCTGACGAACACCGCGATCCCGGCGAACCCGAGAAGCAACTGGCTGATCATGTCGAGCATGGCGCTCGACTTGTCGGACTCCTTCTTGGCGAACTCCTCACCGGTGGCGACCGTGTAGTCGTTTCCGAGCTCCTTGACCAGCGCGCCCTTGACAGAGGCGGCCGAAGCACCGGAGTCGGTGACGACGCCGATACCGGAGAACGCGCCGGGCTTCCCCAGCATGAGCTGCTGGGCGACCGGCTCGGTGAACGCCACCGTCTGCTCGCCGCCGATGGAGTCGCGGCCCTCGGAGTAGCCGAAGACGCCGACGACGGTGAAGGACTTCTTCGGCTCGGACGTCAGCACCTCGATGCGGTCGCCGGCCTTGAATCCGGCCTTCTCCGCCAGCGTGGCGTTGATGGCGACCTCTTCGGCGGCCCGTGGTCCGCGGCCGGAACGCAGGCTGAGCAGCTCGCTCTCACCACGCCAGCCCTCGCCGTACCGGGGGCCGCCGGTGCTCGGCACCAGCTTGCGGTCCTTGCCGAGGACGCGGGCTCCCTCGACCTTGACGATCCCGAGGGACTTGTCCACTCCGGAGGCCGCGGCCACCCGGTTCACGGCCGCCGCGTCCAGCGCCGGCACCACCGAGGCCGGCCCGCCGGTCTCGGCCTTGACCTTGGGCTTGAGCGAGACGTGGAGGTCGAGGTCCTCGTAGGCGCCGGTGAACTGGGCGTCGAAGGAACGGCCGAGCGTGTCCTTGATAACCATGGAACCGGACACGAACATCACGGCGAGGACGACGGCCAGACCCGACATCAGGAGCCGGAGCTTGCGGGAGAGAAGGCTCTTGAGGGTAGCTGTCAGCATCACGCCACCCGTGCCTGAGCGTCGATCTTACCCATCATGGCGAGGACGGCCTCTGCCGTCGGCTCGGTGATCTCGTCGACGATCTGGCCGTCGGCGAGGAAGATGACGCGGTCGGAATAGGCCGCCGCCACCGGATCGTGCGTGACCATGACAATCGTCTGCCCGAGTGAACGGGCTGAGTGCTGGAGGAACTTGAGAACCTCGGCACCCGAAGTGGAGTCCAGGTTACCGGTCGGCTCGTCGGCGAAGATGACATCCGGCTGAGCCATGAGCGCTCGAGCGCAGGCCACTCGCTGCTGCTGCCCGCCGGAGAGTTCGGTCGGACGATGACGCAGCCTCCCGGCCAGGCCCACGGTGTCGATGACCCGGTCGAACCAGTCCTTCGACGGCGTACCACCGGCGATCTTCAGCGGCAGGAGGATGTTCTCCTCCGCGGTGAGCGTCGGGATGAGGTTGAACTGCTGGAAGATAAATCCGATATGGCCCCGCCGAAGCTTGGTCAGTTCCTTGTCGGACATACCGTTGACCTGGGCGTCACCGACGTACACCTCTCCGGACGTCACATGGTCCAGACCTGCCAGGCAGTGCATGAGAGTCGACTTGCCCGATCCCGAGGGGCCCATGATCGCCGTGAACTCACCACCGAGGATTTCGACATTCACCCCGCGCAGAGCCGCTACCTGAGCCTCGCCCATGCCGTAGTGCTTCGTCACGTCCACCGCCCTGGCAGCAATCTGCTGCGGCTTCGAAACAGTCGCGGTCACACGACTCACACTCCTCAAGTAAGGTTCCATCTCAACGCTCAGCGGCACGCCTGAAAGGTGGGCTCGAAACGCCGCAGCCACCGACGGCACAGATTGTCCTACCGGCTGAGCGGAAACCACGAGTCCATATAGAACATTTGAAATCAGCCTGGCGCCGGCGTTCTGCCCCTCTCTCGGGGTCAGCCGATCCGGCCGGCGATGTCCTTGACCAGCTCGTCCTTCTCGGCAACCAGGTAGAAGTGCCCGCCCGGGAACACCCGCAGGCCAAAACCGCCGGGGCTCACTTGGGACCACTCCTGCATATCGGCCGCCTTGACCGTGTCCTGCTCCCCCACATATCCGAAGACAGGACATTGCACAGGAACAGGCTCAAGTGCCCGATAGGTACCGGCAATACGGAAGTCGGAGCGCAGGGCCGGGAGTACGAGTTCCCTGAGACCAGGATCGTCCAGCAAGGCCGAATCGGTGCCACCGAGTCGTCTCGCCTCGGCGATCAGTCCTTCGTCATCCCTGAGATGAATGGTCTTCGGAGTCGTGCGGTGCGGGGCTTCTCGGGCGGAGACGAGGAGACCGGCGATGCGGTCACCGTATTCGTTCTGCAGCCGGAGGGTGACCTCGTAGGCGAGCGAGGCCCCCATGCTGTGCCCGAAGAACACCACCGGAAGATCCAGGAACGGGATCAGTTCCTCGGCAATCGCGTCCGCCAGCGGCGCCATGCTGTCCAGGCAGGGTTCCGCGATCCGTTCCTGTCGCCCGGGATAGCACGCTGCCATCACCTCGATCCCGCCGCCGAACGCCTTCCCCCAGGAATGGAAGAAGCTGGCGGCGCCCCCCGCATGAGGCAGGCAGACGATCCTCATCCGTGCCGTCCCATCCGCCGGGTGTCGGCGGAACCACCTGGTCCTGGCACTACCGGTCACGGTCATGGGTTCCCCTCACTACTGAATCCCCGGAGCCTTCGGCGCACCCGCGGCCGGGGCGACCCGACGAGCCCGAGTCCGACGCGTGCTCATCCCAGACCACTGAGCTGTGCGGCGGCATGAAGCACGACTTTGCTGTAGCGGGGGCCCGGGTTGCTGGACAACTGCCCGAGCGGCCCGGACAGCGAGACCGCGGCGATCACGTTGTTCTCGACATCGCGGACCGGAGCCGACACCGAGATCATGCCCGGGCTCACCCCCTCCGCGCTCTGGGCCCACCCCTTGCGCCGCACATTGGCCAGGGTGGTCGCGCTGAACCTGGCGCCGCGCAGCGCCCGGCTCAGCCGATCGGCCCGCTCCCAGGCGAGCAGCACCTGGGAGACCGAGCCCGACTTCATGGGGAACGCCGTTCCGACGTAGGGAGAAGACTTCGGGTCCGTCCCGCTCTCCGCGGAGACCACGCAGGTCTGGAGTTCTCCTACACGCCGGTAGAGCCGGACACTCGCGCCGGTCAGATCCCGCGTCCGCACCAGGACCGGTTCGGCCCGCACCATCAACTGCCCCTGCCACGCCGTGCCCGCCAGTTCCCCCAGCCGCGACCCCAGCACGAATCGGCCGTGCCCATCGCGGCCGAGCAGGTGCAACCGCTCGAGTGCGAGTGCGAGCCGGTGCACCGTGGGGCGCTTGAGACCGGTCAACGCGACCAGTCCGGCCAGCGAGGTCGGGCCGGCGCCGACCACATCGAGCAGCAGCGACGCCTTGTCGAGAACGCCCACTCCACTCAGTCCGCGTTCCGGAGTCGAGGTGGTCATGAGAGCGGTATCCGCTCCATCCGTCCGGCCCCGGCCCTCTCCCGCAGCGGCTCGCCCGCCTTCCGACGCCGCGTTCCCCGACCGGGAGACACGAGGCCGATCGTTTCCAGGCTCACGGATCCACCTTTCAGAACGCCGGGCATCATGGCGCAGCTCGGAATTGAGCTCCCTGCTGGGGATGCACCATCGGAATGAGTGCTTTGACTCATGTCTAACCGGCTCGGCCGAATGCTGGCAACTCGCTTACAGCAAGATGCCAGTCGCCTTCGGAACCGAACCGTTATCGCGTTCGGGGCACCGCGCGCCCCCGGGCGCGACGCGACGCCCGCGTGCGGCTGCGGCCGGGGCTCTCCGCCGGGCCGCGTCCGAC
>NZ_NTGZ01000261.1 GCF_002551245.1 Streptomyces sp. rh34 | reverse complement strand
TATAAGAGACAGGGCCGGATACGCCCCTTCTCAACGCCGCTGCACGGGCTACGCGCCGCGCAGCACCGCGCCCGTGCGCTCGGCGGCCAGGGCCACCGCGCTGTCGCGGGCGGCCGAGGCCTCCTCGACGGTCAGGGTGCGGTCGGCGGCGCGGAAGCGCAGCGCGTACGCCAGGGACTTGTTGCCCCCGCCGATCTGCTCGCCGGTGAAGACGTCGAACAACCGCAGCGATTCCAGGAGTTCACCCGCACCCTCGCGCAGTGCCCGCTCCACGTCGGCGGCCGGGACGCCCCCGGCGACGACGAGCGCGACGTCCTGGGTCGCCACCGGGAAGGTGGAGATCCGGGGCGCCTGGAGCGCTCCGTCGACGGCCCGCTCCAGGACGTCCAGCTCGACCTCGGCGGCACAGGTCCGCTCGGGCAGGTGGAGCGCCTTGATCACGCGCGGGTGCAGTTCGCCCGCGTGTCCGAAGAGGGTCTCCTCGCCGTCCACGGTGACGTACAGCGCGGCGCAGCGGCCCGGGTGCCACGGGGCGTGCCGGTCGGCGCGGACGATGACCTCCACACCGGCCTCCGCGGCGATGGACCGGGCGGCCTCGACGGCGTCCGCCCAGGTCGCCGGGGTGCCCTTGCCCCACCAGCCGGACTGTTCGCGGGCGCCCGCGAGGACGACGGCGGCGCGGCGCGGCTGACGCGGCAGGGCCGCGTCGAGAGAGGCGATCTCCTCGTCGGTGGGGCGGCGGTCGACGGGCAGCCGGACCGCCTGCGGCTCCTGGCCCGTCGGCCTGAAGACCAGACCGGTCTCGAAGAGCGCCAGGTCGTGGCTGCCGCGACCGTCGTTGCGCCGCAGGGCGCCGAGGAGACCGGGCAGCAGCGTGGTGCGCAGTGCCGGCTCCTCGTCGGAGATCGGGTTGACGAGCTTGACCGTGCGGCGACGGGCGTCGTCCGCCTCCAGGCCGAGCTGGTCCAGGACCGCGTCGCCGATGAACGGGTAGCTCAGCGCCTCGACGTACCCGGCTCCGGCCAGCGCCCGGCCGATGCGGCGGTGCAGCCGCTGGCGGTCGGTGAGACCGCGGCCGGAGGGGGGCGTCGGCAGGGTGGAGGGCAGGTTCTCGTAGCCCTCCAGCCGGATGACCTCTTCGGCGAGGTCGTTCGGCTCGTTCAGGTCGGGCCGCCAGGACGGGACGGTGACGATCAGCTCGTCCTGCCCGTAGACGTCGCAGCCGACCTGCTGGAGGCGGCGGACGACGGTCTCGCGGCCGTACTCCACACCGGCGACCCTGTCCGGGTGGTTCGCCGGCATCGCGATGGTGCGCGGCGCCGACGGGGCGGTGATCTCGGTGACCCCGGCCTCGGCGGTGCCGCCCGCGAGCAGGACCAGCAGGTCCACCGTGCGCTGCGCGGCAGCGGCGGCGGCCTGCGGGTCGACGCCGCGCTCGAAGCGCTTGGACGCCTCGGAGGACAGCTTGTGGCGGCGCGCGGTGCGGGCGATCGAGATCGCGTCGAAGTGCGCGGCCTCGATGACGACCTCGGTGGTGAGGGCGTGCTCGCCGTCCGCGTCGGCGATCTCGGTGTTGGCGCCGCCCATGACGCCCGCGAGGCCGATCGGCCCCCGGTCGTCGGTGATGACCAGGTCCTCGGCGTCCAGCACGCGCACGGTGCCGTCCAGCGTGGTGAGCTTCTCGCCCTGCGCGGCGCGGCGCACGCCGATCGGGCCCTCGACCCGGGTGCGGTCGTAGGCGTGCAGGGGCTGGCCCAGCTCCAGCATCACGTAGTTGGTGATGTCGACGGCCAGGGAGATGGGCCGCATCCCGGCCTTCTGGAGGCGACGCCGCATCCAGATCGGGGAGCGGGCCTCCGGCTGGAGACCGGTGACGGTGCGCGCGGTGAAGCGGTCGCAGCGCGACGGGTCGGAGATCTTGACCGGGTAGCCGTACGCGTTCGGCGCGGGCACGTCCAGGAGCGCCGGGTCGCGCAGCGGCAGCCCGTAGGCGATGGCTGTCTCACGGGCGACGCCGCGCATCGAGAGGCAGTAGCCGCGGTCCGGGGTGACGGCGATGTCGAGGACCTCGTCGATGAGCTGGAGCAGCTCGATCGCGTCGGTGCCGACCTCGTGCTCCGGCGGCAGCACGATGATGCCGTGCGTTCCGTCGTCGCCCATGCCGAGCTCGTCGGTGGAGCAGATCATGCCGTGCGAGGTCTTGCCGTACGTCTTGCGGGCGGCGATCGCGAAGTCGCCGGGCAGGACCGCGCCCGGGAGGACCACGACGACCTTGTCGCCGACCGAGAAGTTACGGGCGCCGCAGACGATCTCCTGCGGTTCGCCGGTGCCGTTGGCCGTGCCGACGTCGACCGTGCAGAAGCGGATGGGCTTCTTGAAGCCCTCCAGCTCCTCGAGGGTCAGGACCTGTCCGACGACCAGGGGGCCCTTGAGGCCCGCACCGATCTGCTCGACGGTCTCGACCTCAAGCCCCACGGAGACGAGCTTGGCCTGTACGTCACGGCCGGTCTCCGTCGCCGGCAGGTCGACGTACTCCCGCAGCCAGGAAAGCGGGACGCGCATCAGATCTCCATCCCGAACGGCCGGGTGAACCGGACGTCACCCTCGACCATGTCTCGCATGTCTTCGACGTTGTGGCGGAACATCAGCATCCGTTCGATGCCGAACCCGAAGGCGAATCCGCTGTACTTCTGGGGGTCGACGCCGCAGGCGGTGAGCACCTTGGGGTTGACCATGCCGCAGCCGCCGAGCTCGATCCAGCCCTCGCTGCCGCAGGTGCGGCAGGGGCGGTCCGGGTTGCCGACGGACTCGCCGCGGCAGACGTAGCAGACCATGTCCATCTCGGCGGACGGCTCGGTGAAGGGGAAGAAGTTCGGCCGCAGCCGGGTCTTCATGTCCGGTCCGAAGAGCGCCTGGACCATGTGGTCGAGGGTGCCCTTGAGGTCGGCCATGGTGAGGCCCTCGTCGACGGCGAGCAGCTCGATCTGGTGGAAGACCGGGGTGTGCGTGGCGTCCAGCTCGTCGGTGCGGTAGACCCGGCCGGGGCAGACCACGTAGACGGGGGGCTTGCGCTCCAGGAGCGAGCGGGCCTGGACCGGCGAGGTGTGCGTACGCAGCACGACGCCGGACTCGTCGCCCTCGGTCGCCTTCCCGTCGGGCGTGGTGCCCTGCACGAAGAAGGTGTCCTGCATCTGGCGGGCCGGGTGGTCGGGCACGAAGTTCAGGGCGTCGAAGTTGAACCACTCCGCCTCGGCCTCGGGGCCCTCGGCGATCTCGTAGCCCATGGCCACGAAGACGTCCGCGACGCGCTCCATGAGGGTCGTCAGCGGGTGGCGGGCGCCGGCCGGGGTGCGGTCGTAGGGCAGCGTGACGTCCACGGCCTCCTCGACGAGCACCCGGGCGTCGCGCTCGGCCTCCAGCTCCGCCTGGCGGGCGGCGAGCGCCTTGGAGACGGCTCCGCGGGCCTGGCCCACGCGCTTGCCCGCCTCGGCCTTGGCCTGCGGGGGCAGGGCGCCGATCTCGCGGTTGGCGAGGGACAGCGGCGAGGTACCTCCGGTGTGCGCGGTCTTCGCCTGGGCGAGCGCGTCGAGGTCACCGGCGGCGGCGAAGGCGGCGAACGCCTCGTCCCGCAGGCGCTCGATCTCTTCCGGTTTCAGTGCCTCGACCTCGACTGGGTCGTACGACTTGTTCGGTGCCGACATCTCTTCCCGTGCTTCCGATTGGCTGGTGGCGCGACCCCGCTCGACGACTGGAGGACGCAAAGGTGCCAAAGGTCGAGTCTAAAGGCCGCAGGACGGTCGGGGAGCCCGTGGGCTGCTCACACCAGGCAGGCGGGCATGCTCACGGGCAGAATAAATCGGAACTCGGCTCCGCCGCCGGGCCCCCGGTCGACGGTGATGGTGCCGCCGTGGGCCTCGACGATGCCCTTGACGATGTAGAGGCCCAGACCGGTGCCGCCGCGCTTGCTCCCCCGCCAGAAACGGGTGAAGACGCGACTCATCGACTCCTCGGGGATGCCGGGGCCCTCGTCGCTCACGGTGACCGCCGTTCCCATCTCGTCGCCGGTTCCCGGCGCGGGTGCCGGGGCGATCTCAATGGTGACGGTTCCCTCGCCGTGGCGCACCGCGTTTTCCAGGAGGTTGCCGAGGACCTGGTCGACCTTGTCGGGGTCGGCCCACAGGTCGGGCAGGGGCCCCCGGGCCCGGACCCGGAAGCGGTCGGGCGCCTGGCCGCCCGCGGTGAGGGCCTGGATGTGGCGGGCGACGGCGGCGGTGATGTCGACGGGCTGGCGGCGCAGCTCCAGGCGGCCGGAGTCGATGCGGGAGATGTCGAGGAGCTCGGCGATGAGCCGGGTGACCCGGCCGGCGTCCGCGTCGACGGTCTCCAGCATCAGCCGCTTCTGGTCGTCGGTGAACCTCTCCCACTTGGCGAGCAGGGTGGCGGTGAACCCCTTGACCGAGGTCAGGGGGGAGCGCAGCTCGTGGGCGACGGTGGCGATCAGCTCGGCGTGGCTGCGTTCGGTACGCCGGCGGGCCTCGGTCCCGCGCAGCGAGACGACGACCCGGCGCACCGGTCCGGTCGGCCGCTCGCGTACGTAACGGGCGGCGACCAGCACTTCACGGCCGCCGGGCAGCAGCAGGTTGCGCTCGGGCTGGCCGTTGCGGGTGGCGAGACCGCCGTACGGGTCGGTCAGGGCCCACCAGCGCTTTCCCTTGAGGTCCTCCAGCGGGAGGGCGGCCTCCAGGGGACGGCCGATCGCGTCGGCGCGGGGGGTGGCGGTGATGCGGGCGGCGGCGGCGTTGAAGCAGACGACGTGCCCGCTCTCGTCGGCGACGACGAGACCGTCGGGAAGGTCGTCCGGGTCGATGCCTGTGCCGAGGCCGTCCGGACCGGCCGCCGGCCCGTCCGGCTTCTCTTCCGCAGCGCGCGGTGCGGTGGTGTGCGCCGGTCGCGGCGAGCTCATGCCGACAGCCATCTTCCCGTATCCCCACCTCTCGAACCGGTGCAGTGGGCCCCCGAGTTCGTCACCCTACTAGGCGGTGGTGAACCGGCGACACCCTGTGGGGGCGCGGAGAGGAGTGCGCCGGTGGGAGGGGCACGGGAATGGCCGGGATCGTGTGCTGACGGACCGTCGGAGCGGCGCTCCGTCAGCGGGCCCCGGGGGCTCGCCGGGGGCGCTGCGCGCGGGCGGAGGCGTACAGGCAGACGGCGGCGGCGGTCGCGAGGTTGAGGCTCTCCGCCCTGCCGTGGATGGGGACGCGGACGACGG
Organism: Streptomyces sp. rh34; assembly: GCF_002551245.1. Classification (GTDB taxonomy): domain Bacteria; phylum Actinomycetota; class Actinomycetes; order Streptomycetales; family Streptomycetaceae; genus Streptomyces. The sequence goes on along the minus strand of NZ_NTGZ01000261.1, from coordinate 4,989 downwards.
CGTCGGCGAGCGCGCGGGTCTCCTCGGGGAGCCCCCAGGCCTCGTTGCCGAAGACCCACGCGGTGGGGCCGCCCATGGTGCCCGCGTCCAGCTCGTCGTCCAGGTCGTCGGCCCCGGCCCCGTCGGCGGCGAGGATGCGCACCCCGGCGTCCCGGAGGCCCCGCACGGCCTGTTCGACGGGGACGCCGACGGCGACGGGCAGGTGGTAGAGCGAACCTGCCGAGGCCCGTACGGACTTGGGGTTGTAGAGGTCGACCGACGCGTCGGTAAGGATCACCGCGTCCGCGCCCGCCGCGTCGGCGCAGCGCAGTACCGTTCCGGCGTTCCCGGGGTCCCGTACGTTCGCCAGAACGGCCACCAGCGTGGGCTTCGCGGCGAGGATCTCCTGGAACGGCGTGTCCAGGAAGCGGCAGACGCCGATGAGGCCCTGCGGGGTGACGGTCTGCGAGACGTCGGCGAGGACGTCGTCGTCGGCCAGGTGCACACGGGCGCCCGCGGTGTGGGCGGCCTCGACGATGTCGGCGTACCGGTCGGCGGCCTCGGGGGTGGCGAACAGCTCGATGAGGGTCGGCTCGCCGTCGCCGCCCCGGTGGGCGGCTGCCTCGCGCACGGCCTGGGGCCCCTCGGCGATGAACCTGCGCTCCTTGCCGCGGAAGTTGCGGCGGGCCAGCCGGCGGGCGGCGGCGACCCGGGGGGAACGCGGGGAGATCAGTTCGGGGGTGCCCATGGTCGGCGGCGAGCCTCTCTGCGTACGGCTGTGGCGGTGTGCGGTGCCGTCGGCGGGGGCCGACGGCGGGTCAACGCACCGGACCCGCAGGCGGCGTGCGCCTGCGGGTCCGGTTCGCGTACCTGGAAGGGGGTGCCTGGACGGGCGCCTCCCGTTTGGGCCATGCCGGGCTCGCAGGCCCCGGCATGGCCCGAACGGAAGACCCTAGGCGGCCTTCGGGGCGTTGACGTCGCTCGGGAGGGCCTTCTGAGCGACCTCGACGAGGGCGGCGAACGCGTTGGCGTCGTTGACCGCGAGCTCGGCCAGGATCTTGCGGTCCACCTCGATGTTGGCGGCCTTCAGACCCTGGATGAGGCGGTTGTACGTCATGCCGTTCTGGCGGGCAGCGGCGTTGATGCGCTGGATCCACAGCTGACGGAAGTCGCCCTTGCGCTTCTTGCGGTCGTTGTAGTTGTAGACCAGGGAGTGGGTGACCTGCTCCTTGGCCTTGCGGTACAGGCGCGAGCGCTGCCCGCGGTAGCCCTTGGCCGCCTCGAGGATTGCCCGGCGCTTCTTGTGGGCGTTGACTGCCCGCTTGACGCGTGCCACTTGTTAACTCCTTGTAGCGGGGCCGTGGGTGTCGTCACACGGCCCGGAAACGAATTGGTCCCGGTGTGATCGAGGTCGTGCCTCCGGGGCGAGCCGGAGGCCGAGCCTCACTTGCCGAGAAGCTTCTTGATCTTCTTGGCGTCGGCCGGAGCCACGACGACCGTGCCGGTCAGCGAGCGGGTCTTCTTGGACGACTTGTGCTCGAGCAGGTGGCGCTTGCCGGCCCTCTCGCGGAGCACCTTGCCGGAGCCGGTGATCTTGAAGCGCTTGCTGGCACCGCTGTGCGTCTTGTTCTTCGGCATCGCGCCGTTCTCTCCTCGTCAGTGGCGCCCCTCACGGTGCGGGGCACCGGACTGCAGGGGCGTCAGATCTCTATGGGATTCCGGGGGGACCCGGGGCCGCCTGGATGGCGGCCCCCGCGGTCACGACTCGGAAGGTGTCTCGGCCGGAGCCTCGGCCGCTTCGGCCGGAGCCTCCGCGGTGTCGCCCTCGGACGGTGCGTCGGTCGTGCCCTGACGCTCGGCCTTGCGGGCGGCCTGGGCCTCACGGGCTTCGGCCATGGCTTCGGTCTTCTTCTTGTGCGGGCCCAGAACCATGATCATGTTCCGGCCGTCCTGCTTCGGGTTGGACTCGATGAAGCCCAGGTCCTCCACGTCCGAAGCGAGACGCTGGAGCAGTCGGAAGCCCAGCTCGGGGCGGGACTGCTCACGACCACGGAACATGATCGTGATCTTGACCTTGTCGCCCTGCTTGAGGAACCGGACGACGTGACCCTTCTTGGTGTCATAGTCGTGCGGGTCGATCTTCGGCCGGAGCTTCATCTCCTTGATGACCGTGTGCGCCTGGTTCTTGCGCGCCTCACGGGCCTTCATGGCCGACTCGTACTTGAACTTCCCGTAGTCCATGAGCTTGCACACGGGCGGACGGGCTGTCGCCGCCACCTCGACCAGGTCGAGGTCATACTCCTGTGCGAGTTCCAGGGCCTTGGCAAGCGGAACAATCCCGACCTGCTCGCCGCTGGGACCGACAAGTCGGACCTCGGGAACGCGAATCCGGTCGTTGATGCGGGGCTCGGCGCTGATGGATCCTCCTCGGTAGCACCACGCGGCCGCCTGGCGGACAGCCGCGTAACGTCTTATAACGTCAAGACCAACCGAGCCGGAAGCGCAAAAATGCCCCGGACGGGACACAGGCGAGGCTCCAGGAACTACCGGAGCACCGCCGCGGTCAACCGCGGGGCGCATCGGACGGCTCCATCGTCCGTACGGAACGATGGGGACCGCCTGACCGGTGACCCGCCGTCCGGTGAGGACGGTCAGGTGGGAGATCGGAGCCTCCACTTGTGGGCCGGGCACATAGATGCCCAGCCGGTCGTTACACAAGGTTAGCAGCCCGGCCCCGGGTGCGCTAATCCCGCGTCTCCCCCGGTATCGCCCCTTTGCCTGACCCCCCGGCGGTCCGTGTCCGTCCCGGTGTCCCGAAGCGGCTCCCGCGCGCGGGACGGCGGTGGCCTGGCCTTATCGTGTGGGCATGAGTGACGCGACCCCCAGCAGTGAGAACCCCGGCTTCGACGCCATGGCCCGCGACATCGCGGAGGTCCCCGCGGTCGAGGTGATCGTGACGGTCGCCGTCAACCTGATGAGCGCGGCCGCCGTGAAGCTCGGCCTCACCGAGGAGGGCGAGGAGCACAAGGACCTCGACGAGGCCCGCAAGCTGGTCCAGGCGCTGGCCGGACTGCTGGACGCGAGCGCCACGGAGATCAGCACCTTCCACGCCTCGCCGCTGCGCGACGGTCTGAAGTCCCTCCAGCTCGCCTTCCGCGAGGCCTCGCTGGTGCCGGACGAGCCCGGCCACGGCCCCGGCGAGAAGTACACCGGCCCGGTCTACGGCTAGCCGCCGCCCCTCTCCCCGTACGCCACGAAGCCCGCCGTCCCCCCGTGGGGCGGCGGGCTTCCGCGTGGGTGCGGGCCGGCCCGGTCCCTCAGATGGCGTCCTCGGTCTCCTCGGGCGGGAGGTTGGGGCAGGGGTGGGTGAGCCGGTGGGCGTAGGCGGCGATCGCTCCGCCGACCAGGGGCGCGACGATGAACAGCCAGAGCTGGGAGAGGGCCGCGCCCCCCGCGAAGAGGGCCGGACCGAAGCTGCGCGCCGGGTTGACCGACGTGCCGGTCAGCGGGATGCCCACCAGGTGGATCGCGGCGAGCGCCAGGCCGATGGGCAGCCCGTCGAAGCCGGTGACCGCCACCTTGTGGGTCACCGCGAGGACGACGTAGACGAGCAGGAACGTCAGCACCACCTCGGCGAGGAACGCGCCGCCGATGTTGATACCGACGGCCGACCGGTCGTCGTAGCCGTTGGTGCCGAACTCGCCACTGGTCTCCAGGCCCGGGATCTGCTTCGCCAGCAGGAACAGCAGGGCCGCGCCGACGATCGCGCCGAGGAACTGGGCCACCCAGCGCTCCACGGCCGTTCGGATGTCGATCCGGCCCGCCATATACATGCCCAGCGTCACCGCGGGATTGACATGACAGCCGGAGATCGGTCCGAGCGCGTAGGCCAGCGCGAGGAGGGTGAAGCCGAAGGTGAGGGCGATGCCCACCGTGCCGAGGTAGTCGACGGCGAGCACCGCGGACCCCACGGCGAAGAACACCAGCAGCAGGGTGCCGAGGAACTCGGACGCCACGATCCGCTTCTGCATGGAACCACCTCGCGAGCTTGATCGGTTGGTCGGATTTCTCCGGATCCCGACAATTCTCACGGCGGCGGGCACTTGGCGCGCGTCGGTGCGGGCCGGACCCGGGTCTCCCCGGGCCGGCCCGGGGTGTCAGCGGGCGAAGAGGGGCTCTCCCGGCGCGGCGGTGCCGGCGGGGAGAACGGCCAGATCCAGGCCGCTCACCAGCCGGGCCCGCAGCACCTCGCTGGCCGACAGCGCGCGGGCGATACGGCGGGCCGCCTCGGCGGGCACGGCGTCCGGCGCGAGGACGAGCGCGAGGGTGCCGTCCGCGCTGCCGGGCCCGAGGTGGGCGCGGACCACGGCGGGGTCGGCGGCCACGGTCTCCCGTACGGCCTCGATGACGGCGGGGTCCTGGAGCGGGTTGGTGCTGGTGCGGTTCTCGGCGAGGGCCAGCAGCGCCTGCCCGCTCAGCTCGAAGGCGACGGGCCCGGCGAGGTCCAGCACGACGGTGTCGGCCTTCTCGTGGGCGGCGGCCTGGAGTGCTTGGTGCAGCGGTACGGCGACGGGGCGCGCCTCGGGGTCCCAGAGCGCCAGCGTCGCGGTCGAGGTGAAGGCGGGGAGCGCGCGCCGGTCGCCGGCCCGGAGGGTGGGTACGGCCATGTCGCTGGTCTTCTCGCGCCGGAGCCCCTTCTCGTCCTCCTCGACCTCGCCGAGCACGGCGACGACGGGGACCAGCAGCCTGGCGTCGCGCAGGGCCGTGAGGACCGGGCCGACGGCGCTCCGGTCCCGGGACCAGGCGTCCAGGGCCCTGGTCAGGGCGGGGGACGCCGAGCCGTCGTCGTCGGAGAAACCGGGGTCCGGAATGTTCTTGAGCTCCACGGGACGAGGGTAGTGCCTGGCTCTTCGCGGCTTGCCCGCAGGTGGGGCCGGGCGCGAAGCCCGGCGCCCCGCCGGCGCGGGCCCGTGCTCGGCGGAGGATGCTCAGCGGCGGCCGGGGGCGTTC
>NZ_NTGZ01000260.1 GCF_002551245.1 Streptomyces sp. rh34 | reverse complement strand
TCCCTCGCGCCATCAGACATGTGTATAAGAGACAGGAACGGGGCGAGCGCCCCCGCGCCCCGGCGCAGCAGCCGCGCCCCGCCCGCGGTGTTGCCCCGCGCGGAATGGGTCAGCCCCACCGCGAGCTGGGCCAGCCCCCGCCAGAGCTCCCGTTCGTCCTCCGGACCCGACTTCCAGGCGTCCTCGAAGACCTCGTGCGCGTGGAACGGCATTCCCGCGTCCAGGAGTCGCTGCGCCTCCCGGAGCGTCTCCGCAGGTGTGCGGACGACCCCCTCCGGCTGTCGTTCGACGCCGGGTGTCCCGTACGGCAGGGGGCGTCCCAGCCCGTCACGGGGGCGCGCGTTGCGCGCCCGGCCCTCGGCATCACGGTCTCTGCGCGTCTCGTTCACCACTCGATTGTGCCCCGCACCTGCGGAGAATCGCGCGAACCCTGTCGACGAGCACCCGCGCACGACTAGGCTCGACAGTCGAGAAGACTGCCTCTGTGGGAAGGGTGGGCATGAAGCCGTCCCAACCGTTGTACGAGCGTGAACCGGAACTCGCCGCCGCCGCGGAGGCGGTGGACGCCCTGTGCGGTGCGCAGGCCGTCGGCGGACTCCTGGTATTCAGCGGAGAGGCGGGGATCGGCAAGACCGCACTGCTCGCGGAGATCCGGGGGATGGCCTCCGACCGTTGCACCGTCTGGTCCGCCCGGGGAGGCGAGACCCTCACCTCCGTACCGTTCCACGTCGTACGGCAGCTGCTGCAGCCCGCACTCGACCAGTTCCCGCCCGACGAGACCCGCGCCCTCTTCGGCGACTGGTACGAGACGACCGCTCCGGCCCTGGGTCTCGCCGAGCCGAGCGGCCTGCAGCCCGACCCGCAGGGTGTGCGCGACGGCCTGGACTTCGTCGTCGGCCGACTCGCGTCCCGGCTCAGCCACCGGCCGTTACTGCTCATGGTGGACGACGCGCACTGGGCGGACGGCGAATCCCTCGCCTGGCTGGCCTCGTTCACCGCTCGACTCGGTGAACTGCCGGTCCTGGTGGTGCAGGCCCACCGCCCGCAGGAGCTGGCCGAGCGCGACGCCAACTACATCGCCGACCGCGAGGCCGAGCGCGGCCTCGGCAGCCAGGGCACGGTGATCCGGGTCGCCCTGCGGGCCCTGACCCCGGACGCCACCGCCGTACTGGTCCGCGCGGGCCTCGGAGATCACGCGGACGACCCGTTCTGCCGCGAGGTGTGGGCCGTCACCGGCGGCAATCCGTACGAGGCGGTCGAGTTGGTCGCCAAGGTCCAGGACCGCGAACTGCCGCCGGTGGAGGAATCCGCGGGCGAGCTGCGCGAGCTCGGCGCGTCCGCCAGGGGCAGCGGCCTCGTCGCCCGGCTGGAGCGGCTCGGCACCAACGCCAACCGGTTCGCCTGGGCCGCCGCGGTGCTCGGCACCGACATCTCGCAGGAACTGGCCGCCACTCTCGCCGGAATGAGCTCGGCGGAGGCCGCCGACTGCACGGCCCGGCTGCGCGACGCCCGTATCGTCAGCGGCTTCGACCCGCTGGAGTTCGTGCACCCGCTGATCGCGACGGCGGTCTACCGCTCGATCCCGCCGGCCACCCGCACCGCCATGCACGGGCGCGCCGCCTGGGCGATCACCCGGGCCGGCCTCGGTGCCGCCGCGGCCTCCCGGCACCTGCTGGAAGTCCACCCGGACGACGACCAGGAACTGGTCGCGCAACTGCGGGAAGCCGCCGGCCAGCACCTCGCCGTCGGTGCGCCGGAAGCGGCCAGGCGCTGCCTGGAGCGGGCGCTGGAGGAGCCGCCGCGGCCCAAGGACCGGGCCGTCCTGCTCTACGAACTGGGCTGCGCGACGCTGCTGAGCTCCCCGCCCACCACGGTTCAGCACCTGCGCGCCGCCCTGGACATGCCGGGCCTCGACGACGGCCTGCGGGTCGACGCCACCTTCCGGCTCGCGGCCGCGCTCGCCCACAACAACCAGCTCAAGGACGCGGCCCTCTCGCTGGCCGCCGAAGCCGCGCGCACGGCACCCGGCCCCGGGCTGATGCGCCTGCAGGCCGCGCACTTCATGTGGGAGGGCATGCAGGCCACCGAGGACGACGGACCGGCCCGCTCCCGGCGGCTCACCCGCAACGCCGACCACCTCAAGGGCCGCGACAACGCGGAGCGGGCGCTGCTCACCCTGCGGGCCTTCGACGCCATGGTGCGCGGTGAGAACGCCCAGCTCATCGTGGACCTGTGCGAACGCGCCCTGATCGACGGCAGCCCCGCCCGGGGCCTGGGCTGGACCGACTCCGAATGGGGCTTCGAACTCCCCACCATGGTTGGCATCGCCTACACCTTCGTCGACCAGCTGGACCGCGCCGAGAGCCTCTTCGGCGAAGCGGTCCGGGCCTTCGAGATCTCCGGCTGGAGCGGGGCCCACCTGGCGTTCGCCCACACCCTGCTCGGCATGGTCCACCGCCGTCGCGGGCGCCTCGCCGAGGCCGAGGGCTTCCTGCGCGAAGGGCTCCGCCTCGCCGACCGCGTCGGTTCCGGACTCCCCGTGCACTGGGACGCGGCCTGCCTGCTCATCGACACCCTGCTGGCCCGCGGACGCACGGAGGAGGCCCGCCGCATCGCCGACCGCTACGACTTCGGCCCGCCCTACCCCAGCGCCATGGTGCTGCCCGACGGACCGTGCATGCGGGGCCGCCTGCTGCTGGCGGAGGGCCGTAAGGAGGAAGCGATCGCCGAGCTCGAAGCGGCGGGTGCCGCTCTGGAGTCGCGCGAACGGTTCAACGGCATCTGGGCTCCCTGGGCCGGCGACCTGGCACGGGCCCTGGCCGAGGACGACCCGGCCCGCGCGGCCCACCTCGCCGCCCGGAACCGGGTGCACGCCGAAAGGTTCGGCACCCCCACCGCCATGGGCGAGGCGCTTCGCTGCGTCGCCCTCTTCGCGCCCCCGGAGCGGGCCGCGCAGCTGCTCGCCGAGGCGGTGGGGCACCTGGAGAAGTCCTCCTCCGCCTACGAGCACGCACTCGCCCGGGTCGACTACGGCATCGCGATCGGTTCGCACCGGGAGCTCGCCCGTGCCCAGAAGCAGGCGATGGCCTGCGGCGCCGAGGGGCTGGCCGCCCGCGCCCAACGGGCACGCGCGTCGATACGGTCCGCGGAGTGAGGTAATGTTTGTCCTGCGCGGTCACCCGGGGCAACCGGGGAGAACGCGGCGGGACGTGGCGCAGCTTGGTAGCGCACTTGACTGGGGGTCAAGGGGTCGCAGGTTCAAATCCTGTCGTCCCGACTGGAGACAGTCGCAGGTCAGGGCCGGTTTCGGAGCAATCCGAAACCGGCCCTTGATTATTTTTGGGGACCAGCTGGAGGTCCGGCGTCCTTGACCGGGTCTGCGGGTCAGCGGGTCATGACGATGGGGCTCGGCAGTGAGCGCGGTGCGCGCAGCGCGTTGAAGTGGGCCGAGAGCGCCGTCCCGGCGGCCGTGATCTTGTGGACGTCCGGGTGAAGGTAGCGCTGGGTGGTGGTCAGTGAACCGTGGCCGGCGATCCTGCGGAGGACGTGTACTTGGACCCCGGCGTCGGCGAACCAGGTGAGTGCGGTGTGCCGGAGGTCGTGGCGGCGCAGATGCTCGTAGCCGAGCTTGGTGACCACGTCGTCCTAGTGTGTGGCGTCGCGCAGGACGGCGGTGGAGATGCGTCCGCCTCGCGGGCCCGTGAACAGGCGGGCGTCCGGGTTGGGGCCGGCGGACAGGATGCGCTGGGCGACGAGGGGGCGGATCTCCTCGACTATGGGACCTTTGCGGGCTCGCTTGCCCTTGGTGCCCTTGTCGGTCAGCCCGCCGGGCGCGGGTGTGGTCTGACGCCGCACGGTCCAGACCCACTGGGTGGTGTCGATGTCTCCGACGCGGCAGCCGGAGATCTCGCCGATCCGTGCGGCGGTGCACGCGGCGAAGATGACCACCTCTCCCCAGCTGCGGTACTCGTCGTGGGAGGCGGCCACGAGTGCGTCGGCCAGTGTGACGAGTGTTTCCCAGTCGGGCAGGGCGAGCGCGCGCGGGTCGAGGAGTTCGTCCTCGGCCTGCTTGTAGAGCTTCTGCCAGCCGGTCACTCGGGCGGGGTTGACCTTGATGATGCCGTCACGGACGGCCTGCTCCATGACGCGGACCAGGACGGCGATGGTGTTCTTGACCGTTGAGCGGCTGAGCTCGTCGGCGATCCAGTTCTGCACGGTGCGGTCGACAGCGCCGTTGGTGATCATGCGGACCGCGAGGTGGCCCAGGGCGGGCACGACGCGCATCCGCCAGCCTGACAGGTAGGGGTCGAGTGTTTTCAACTCCAGGCCGCGCAGGGCGAGGTCCATGTTCGCGTTGCCGTATTCGGCGAGCTTCATGGTGGCGAGCGACGGGGACAGCCCTGCTTCAGCCGCTTCGATGATGGACTGGAGCCACTCCTGCGCTTCGTCCTCGCCCGCCTTCCCCTCCGACAGGGACAGCCGCCGCTTCGTGGCCGGGTCGAACCAGCGGACTCGGGCGCGGTACGGGTTGAGGCGATTAGGCCGGTACTCGATGTCGGGGGTGAGTCGGACACCGACCGGCACGATGGCCTTGTCGGCCATCAGGTGTCTCGTCGCGGGACGGTCCGGTGGCGACGTAGCCATTCCTCGACGTCGACCGCGCTGTACATGATGACGCGTTCCGAAACGGAGACGAACGGCGGACCCTGGGGTGGCCGAGCGGTGCGCCAACGGCGCAGAGTCGAGGTGTTTGCATGCAGGCAGGCGGCGAGGTCGCTCGTCGAATACCAGGCATCGGCCAGGAGAAATGACTGGTTGTCATCTCGGACGAAGGGGGCACCGCCCTCATCCTTCGTGTGTGTCTGACGGTCTGGGTAGTCTGCTATCGGTTCGGTGGGCAAGGGCGGTGGATCTCCGGGGGTACGGAGCATCAAGGGATACAGAAGGCGGTCGGCGACAAGCGGCGCGGCCCGCAGGTGAAGAACCGTGGGGTTCTGCATGCACAGAAGCGGTGAGTCTCTTCTGTTGGAACTGATCCGCAGTGGTGCTCTGGGCAAACGGTGGACAACAATCGTCTGCAGGAGCGCCGGTTTGGCTAACCGGCGATGTTCGGCTATGTTGCCCTCATTTGCGACGCGGCGAGCATCACGTACTGTGTCGATGAGTGTTTCTCCATGACCCACCACGTGGAGTGCGTGGCGATCCTCGAGCCGGTCACAAAGGCCGCCTGACCTGCAGGTCTGGGTGGTGTGCGTTATGCGCACTGTGGGCTTTACGGGCGATACCTTGACGCTGAAGTGGCGCTCTCTCCGAGGCATCGTGATGCTCACTTGACGCTCGTACTGATGGGCCGTCAGGTGCGTGGCCCGCTGGTCCGGCGGCCTCCTGGCTGTGCGGGTTTGGCAAGGCGCCGGGAATTTCGTGGTGCTGCGCGGTCCCGCTCAGCCACCTGCGCAGAGTGCCAGTAGGTTCTTCGTCTGCCGGGTGACGTCGGACCTCTGCTGGACCGCGCTGCGGCGGGCGACCCGCAACGCCCGCAGGGCCTCGACCCGGCCGTCGCGGAACTTCGGTGTTCCGGTGCGGCGTTCGGCAAGCGCGGCCCGGGCCGTGGCCTCGGCGTCGACCGGGTCGGACTTGCCCTGCCACCGACGCGTCTTGCGGTCCGGACGGTCGATCTCGACCACCGTCACGTCACATTCACGCAGGGGGCGGGCGAGTCCGGCGCCGTAGGCGCCGGTGCCCTCGACCCCGACCATCAGCAGGGTCCCGAAGGACTTCAGCCAGGACAAAAGCTTGCGGTAGCCGAGCGCGGAGGCGGGGAACTGAGCCGAGCCCAGGACCCGGCCCGCGGAGTCGATCGCGGCCGCGGTGTGGGTGTCCTTGTGCGTGTCGACGCCGCCGGTGCCCTCGACCTCGTGCTGTGCCATCGTGAGGTGTGCCGTCCAATCCATTCGACCGGGTGGGATGGCGCCCGTGGGCCGGGAGGGCGGACAAGACAGTGATGGGGCCTCTGGCCAGGCTCTTATGAAGTCACGTCCCCCGGCCCGACGGATGCGGGCGAGCGTCCCCCGGACAGGGCCGACAGATCCGTTGAGGACCCTGAGTCAGTCAGGCGGTGGGTCAGACCCCGCCGGAGAGCGCTCACGAACATCCTCACTGTCAGGCGGCGTCAAGGCTGCGAGTGACGATGCAACGACGAGGGCTGGTGACGCTCAATGCGGAGTCGCCGGGTCCTGCAGATCAGATGTCGTGGAAGAGACCAGTGAACGCGATGGCCTGCCGCGATGAGTGGCGTTTGTTCGCTGAGCTGCGCGCATGACCTTTCGGCTGTTTCATGCTCGTGCCGCTTGGTGGGGCCGGAAGTCCCGGAAAAGTCCCAGGGGACTCCCACTGCTGACGGGTGTTTTCAGCTCAGTACGGGTGTACGGGCCGTCGAACGGCCTCGTTTTCAGCGAGGGTGGGGAGCCTGGATGTCGAGTGACCGGAGCTCGGCCGATGCCTTGCGGGATTGTGGGGGTCCTGATGATCGACGACGACTCTTCGGTCGCTGGTGGCGGTGGACCGGCAGTGGCCGCCGGCCCTCGGACGCCCTACAGCGAGATGCCCGTCGCGCGGGCCCGGCGGGCGAATACTCATGAGCTGATCGAGCGGCTCGTCGCCGAGGGCCGCGTTCGGATCACCGGCCCTGATGACGACGAGGTTGACGACGAGCGCCGACTCGTCATGCCGTCTGCGCTGCGCCGTAGGTCGCTCCTGTTGTTGCAGGGACTGGCGGCTGAGGCGGTCCGGCCAGGGTACGAGGTGCGGAAGGCCGGGTCGTCCTCCATGCCGAGTTCGGCGGCAGCCAGGGCGTGGTCCCCCTCGTCCAGCAGGGTGCAAGGACCGCGAGCAGGCGTCTTGGCCGGGCCGGGGACGACGGGCCCGTTGGCGCAGCCCAAACCGGGGTGGGTCGCGTTGAAGGACCTCGCCGTCGTCCCCTGCGAATGCGAACCGGAGCGGTGAAACCCGGCGCCACACCGAGACGACACCCTGTCCTCGGCCCGCCCACACCCGGTTCACGGCACGCATACGGGCCACCGCCCTTGTAGGGCTCCCGGCACCGCCGTGGGGAGGGTGCCGGCGAGAACGCTGGCCGGCCCCCTGCTACTTGGTCGCGCCCTGGGCGAAGCCGTTGTAGATGTAGCGCTGGAGGAAGAGGAACGCGATCAGGGTCGGAACGATGACCAGGACGGCTCCCGCCGAGATGTTCTCCCAGTGGGCCCCGAAGGGGCCCTTGAAGCGGAACAGGGCGGTGGAGATCGTGCCGAGCTCCTGGGAGGGCATGTAGAGGAAGGGGATGTAGAAGTCGTTGTAGACGGTGATCCCCTTGATGATCACGACGGTGGCGATCGCCGGCTTGAGCAGCGGCAGGATGATCTTGCGGTAGACGGTGAACGCGTTGGCTCCGTCCAGCCGCGCGGCTTCGTCGAGGGAGACCGGGATGCCGCGGATGAACTGCAGGAAGATGTAGATCGAGACGATGTCGGTGCCCATGTAGAGCAGGATCGGGGCCCACCGTGTGTCGAACAGCCCGAAGCCGTTGATGACCTGGAAGGTCGCGACCTGTGTGGTCACCCCGGGAACGAGGGTGGCTATGAGGAAGAGACCCATGACGAGCTTCTTCGCCCGGAAGTGGAAGCGGTCGATGGCGTATGCCGTCATCGAACCGATGAGCACGGTACCGGTGATCGAGAACAGCAGGATGAACGCCGTGTTCCCGAAGGCCGTGAGCATATGACCGTCGGAGAACGCGGTCGCGTAGTTGTCGAAGTTCAGCCAGTTGCCCGGGAGCGACAGCGCGTTGCTCTCGGCAGCCTCCTCGGATGTCTTCAGTGAGGTGAGGAGGACGACGGCGAGGGGGAGCAGCACCACCAGCGAGGCGATGACGAGCGAGAGGTAGACGAGCGTCTGCCCGAGTCGGCCGCGTAGTCGGACGGAACGGCGCGAGGGGGAGGTGGTCAGCTTGGCCGTGGTCATACGAGGTCCACCTTGTCGTCGGGCACGAGCCGGCGCTGGACCCAGGTGATCAGCAGAATGATCAGCAGGAGCACGACGGCCGCCGCTGAGGCCAGCCCGGTCTTGTTGAACTGGAACGCGAGCTTCACCGTCTGGATGACGAACGTCGACGTTCCGGTCGCGCCGCCGGTCATGATGTACGGGATCTCGAAGACGGCGAGTGAGCCGGAGATCGCCAGGATGATGCTCAGGCTGAGGATGGGTTTGATGCTGGGGGCGATTATGTGGCGGAACTGCTGCCAACGGGTCGCGCCGTCCAATTGTGCGGCTTCGTAGAGTTCGCCGGGGATCGACTGGATGGCGCCGAGGAACAGGACGAAGTTCAGGCCGGTGAAGCGCCAGACGGAGACGCCGGCGAGCGAGGTGTTGGCCGAGGCGGGGTCACCCAGCCACGCGTGGTCGGTCTCTGCTCCCATCCAGGACAGGACCGAGTCGAGGGTGCCCCCGTCCTGGAAGAAGTACAGGAAGACGAATCCGATCGCCACGCCGTTGATGAGGTAGGGGAAGAAGAGCAGGCCCTTGAACAGGTTGCGGAACCGCAGGTTGAAGCTGAGCACCGTGGCGAAGTACAGGGCGACGGCGATCTGTAGGCCGGATGCCGCCAGGTAGTAGAGGCTGACGAAGAAGACACGGAACAGTTCGGGCCGGGTGAAGATCTGGACGTAGTTGTCCGACCCGGTGAAGTTGCGGTCGGGGCTGATGCCGTCCCAGTCGGTGAAGCTGTAATAGATCATGTTCGCCACGGGGACGTAGGTGAACGTGATCAGCAGGGCCAGCGGCGCCACCAGGAAGAGCCAGGGCGTCGCGCGGCGCAGCAGTTGTCCCGGCGACCGGTGTGACGGTCCGGTGCGGCTGGCGGCCGTCGTCCTGCGCCGTGCGGGTGCGGCGCGGTGCGTCTTCTCGCCCACCTCGGTCGTTCTGGTCATATCGGACCTTTCGTCATCCGCGTCTCGATTCCTTGTGCGGGGGAGGGGCCCCGGCCTCATTCCTGGGGTCGGAGCCCCCTCGCCGATTCAGGACCCGACGGTCTTCGCTGCCTCGTCCCACCGCTTGTTCAGCTCGGTGAAGTAGTCATCGAGGCTGCCCTTCTGCGCTCCGCGGGCGATGTCGATCAGCTTCTGGCGGTAGTCGGGCTTGTTGAGTCCGATCTCGGCGGCGTTGTCGATGTCGTTGACCTTGCCCGTGTCGGTCTCCGAGCGCTCCGTGAAGGTGACATCGTTGTCAACGAAATCCTTGAGAGTGTCCGGCATCGGGGCCGACCTAAGCGTGGGGACGGCGCCTTCCTTTGCGGAGTAGCCCGACTTCTCGGTGAACCAGTCGATCCACGCACGGGCCGCCTCCTTGTGCTCGGAGTGGATGTTGACGGCCTGCTGGTAGTCGGAGACGAGAGTGGCGCAGTGGCCGTCGCCGTTCAGGACGGGAAGGGGCATGTAGCCGATGTCGTCCGGGTTACTGCCCGCCTTCTCGGCGGCGTCCCGCATCTGGGTGATGGACCAGGAGCCCACCATCATGGAGCCGATCTCCCCCTTGGCGAGCTTGGTCTTGGAGGCTTCCCAGTTGGTGGTGCTGGGGTCCTTCTCCGACAGCTTCCTCTTGACTATGTCGTGCAGCAGGGTGTCGATCACCTGGAGTTCGCTTCCCTGCTTCCACGGGGAAGAGGGGCCGGCGAGCTTGTTGGTGGCGTTCTCGTCGCAGGTGACCGAACCGATGTTGGTGGTCCACTGGACCAGCGGCCAGCCGTCCTTGAAGTTGGTGTAGTACGGGGTCGCGCCGGTCTTGGTCCTGATCGCCTCCAGTCCGGCGAGGAACTCGTCCGGCGTGGTGGGCCAGGCGGTGATGCCTGCCTTCTTCCACGGGGCCTTGTTGTAGACGAAGCCGTTGGCGGTGCCGAACTGGGCGATGCCGTAGACCTTGTTGTCCACGGCGGACTTGTCGCTGAAGCGGTATTTGTCCGCCATTTTGATGGACGTGCCGAGCGGGGCGAAGAACTTGGGATAGTCGTTCTTGGCGACGGAGGCCGGGATCATGAGAACGTCCCCGTAGTTCTCCGTGTTCATCCGGATCTTGACTTCGCCCTCGTAGTCGGTCAGCCCCTCGAACTTGACCTTGACCTTGGGGTAGACCGGCTCTTCCCAGATGAGGGTGTAGGTCGGCCGGGCGCGTCGGTCCGCAGATAGACGTCGAGGTCTCCCGACGATGGAGGTTCCTACGCCATCCATCCGAAAG
>NZ_NTGZ01000026.1 GCF_002551245.1 Streptomyces sp. rh34 | reverse complement strand
CGCCACGGCGGCGGGCCTCGTCCGGGCCGCCGACGCCGGCTCGCTCCTGGCGGGCGGCGGACTCGTGCACGATCACAGCGGGGCGGTGCTTCCCGCCGCCGTCGCCGCTGCTCCCCTCCTCCTCGCCATCGCCCGCCACGGGCACCCGGCGGCCGGGGCGACCGCCCTGGGGCTGCTCGACGACGCCCTGGCGTTCGCCACCCGCGACCAGTACACCCGGGTGGCGACCCCGTACGCCGAGGCCGCCCCGATCTGCTGCGCACTCGCGGACCACCTCAGAAGCGGCTCCGGCCTCCTCGCCGCACGCGGGCGCGAAGGCAAGCGGCTGCTCGCCGACGCGGCCGGGCACTGGCGGTTCGATGCCCAGGAGGTCATCGCCGAGGGGGACGGCATCGCGGTTCTCGGGACTCTCGCGGGACGCTTTCCGGACGGGCCTCAGGCGGCGGAGCTCCACCGCGCCGGCCACGTCACCGCGCTCGAACGGGTCGTCCTTCTTCACCCACCGGAGGCGGGCGGGGGCCCAGACGCGTGCCTGCGCGTCGACGGCGTACGTCCCGATGAAATCGCCCCGCCCGCCGTCCTGTTCCCGGCCCGGTGCGCAGCCGGGCCCGTGGTCCGGTAACCGCCCTACGCGGCCACGGCCCCCGCCCCGCACCCCAGCCGGAACGGCTCCCCCTGCGACCAGTCCGCCGCCACGCCCCGCATCACCAGCGCGCTGTCCAGCACCGCGCTGCCCGGCGGGAAGCGGTCCGGGTCCTCGAAGAACGAGGAGCGTACGGAATGGGGCCGGCCCGCCGTCACCTTCCAGGCGTCCGTGGACAGTTCGAGGACGTCCAGGTGGTCCCCGCCGGCGTTGGGGGAGAGGCCCCGGCTGCCGAGGCGGAAGAACTCCGACGCCTCCGCCAGGTCCGTGAACAGCCCACTGCCGCGCAGCTCGTCGGCGGGCTCCACGGTCGCGTCCACCTCCACCTCGCCGTCCCGGGTCGCGAAAGCCACCCGTACGGAGCCGGTGTCCTCCCGGACGGTGAAGTCCGCGCGGCCGTGCTCGCCCGGGTAGATCCGCCCGCCCGCGAAGGCGTTGAGGCGGGAGGCGGTGTCACGGCGCGGGATGTAGACGCCGCGCTCGACGCCGTCCGGCCCGTCCCACTCGACGGCGATGCGGTGCGCCGCGTTCTCGCTGGTCAGCCCGGTAGCGGCGGGGGCCCATGCGGGGCGGACGCCGCCGATCCGCAGCAGACAGATCCCTGCCACCGCCTGACCGCGCACCAGTTGGGGCCGCAGCGGCGCGGGCAGCAGGGCCGCGGCGACGTGAGGGTCGACCCGGTAGTTCACCAGGAGGCGGCGTTCGATGACGCTGGAGAGCCGGGTCCGGATCATGAGGCGTCGCCTTCCGGCGCTGAGCGCCACTTGGTGGTGCGGAGCACGATCTGCTCGGGGCACACGGCGCTGAGGAAGCGCCCCACGCACATGGCGAGCCGTTCCTCGGCGAGGGAGTAGAGGATGCGGTTGGCGTCCCGGCGCTCCGTGACGAGCCCGGCCCCCTTGAGCACGCCCAGGTGGCGCGAGATGGACGGGGCGCTGATCGAGAAACGGCTCGCGATCTCCCCGGCGGCCAGTTCGCCGCCCCGCAGATCCTCCAGGATCTGGCGGCGGGTGGGATCGGCGAGCGCGCGGAAGGCGCTCGCCTCTTCTGCGGCGGGTGAATCCATGGATGCATGTTTAGCACATGAGCTAAGTAGCTAAACAGGTGCCATGGGAGAGCCCCCGCGAGTCATGTCCTCGCGGGGGCTCTCCGTTCATCCGCCTGCCGAGGTGAAGGTTGAGAAGACGATCACGAGGCAGGACGTCCGTGGTGGTGGGGCGGCGTGCCGGTGCCCGGTCAGGGGGCGAGCAGCAGCACGTCCGCGCGCTCCTTGGCGGCGGCGTAACGCTTCGCCACGTCCTGCCAGTTGACGACCCGCCACATCGCCTCGATGAAGTCCACCTTCTGGTTCTTGTACTGCAGGTAGAAGGCGTGCTCCCAGGCGTCGAACACGAGGACCGGGACCGAGCCCTGGCCGACGTTGCCCTGGTGGTCGTAGACCTGCTCGACGATCAGCCTGCCGCTCACGGGCTCGTACGCGAGCACGCCCCAGCCGGAACCCTGGGTGGTGGCCGCGGCCTTCGTCAGCTGGGACTTGAAGCCCGCGAAGGAGCCGAAGGAGTCGGTGATCGCATCGGCGAGGTCGCCCACGCCGTCCGCCGCGAGGGGCTCGCCGCCGCCGTCGCCGGTCATGTTGTGCCAGTAGATCGAGTGCAGGATGTGACCGGAGAGATGGAACGCGAGGTTCTTCTGGAGGCCGTTGATCGCGCCCCAGGCCTCCTTGTCGCGGGCCTCTTCCAGCTGCTCCAGGGTGTCGTTCGCGCCCTTGACGTACGCGGCGTGGTGCTTGTCGTGGTGCAGCTCGATGATCTGCGGGTTGATGACCGGTTCGAGCGCCGCGTAGTCGTACGGGAGTTCCGGGAGCGTGTACGTGGCCATGATGCGAGCCCTCCGACTGCTGGGAATGCCGTCCAGTTGTTATTGCAACCTATGTGCAAGAGCAGGCTAACAGCAGGAGTGCTCCGAAATGATCAGCCCTTCGGCCTAGGACCAACGGCACCGCGCTTCCCTTCCCCCTCCCTTCCTCCCGTTTGCCCGCCAAAGGTGATTTGCTCCTTATTCCGTGCTGCGTGGCCGTCGCGCGTTTGGTCCCGTCGTTCCGGGGGACCCGGCCAGGCAGCCGGGCGGCACGGGGCCGGGACCACGGTCGCGCCGTCCGCTGCCCGCCCCGCCCCGCTGATCAGGAGGACTTGATGGCACCCCCCGAAACGCCGAACGGCCCGAACGACGGTCGCGATCCGCGACTGGCCCCGCCCCTCGCGGACGCGGCGGGCTGGGAGCCGCTCGACGTCCGCGCCGTCGACACCGTGCGGGTGCTGGCCGCCGACGCCGTACAGAAGGCGGGCCACGGCCACCCGGGCACCGCGATGAGCCTGGCCCCGCTGGCGTACCTGCTGTTCCAGCAGGTGATGCGGCACGACCCGGCCGACGACCAATGGCTCGGCCGGGACCGCTTCGTGCTGTCCTGCGGACACTCCAGCCTCACCCTCTACATCCAGCTGTACCTGAGCGGCTACGGCATGGAGCTCGCGGATCTGGAGGCGCTGCGCACCTGGGGTTCCACCACCCCCGGCCACCCGGAGTACCGGCACACCAGGGGCGTCGAGATCACCACCGGGCCGCTGGGGCAGGGGCTGGCCTCCGCCGTCGGCATGGCCATGGCGGCCCGGCGCGAGCGTGGCCTCCTCGACCCCGACGCCCCGGCCGGCACGAGCCCCTTCGACCACCACGTGTACGTCGTCGCCTCCGACGGCGACCTGATGGAGGGTGTGACGGCCGAGGCCAGTTCACTGGCGGGACACCAGGAGCTCGGGAATCTGGTGGTCTTCTACGACTCCAACCACATCTCCATCGAGGACGACACCGACATCTCCTTCAGCGAGGACGTCGCCGCCCGCTACGCCGCGTACGGCTGGCACGTCCAGACGGTCGACTTCACCCGGACCGGCGACTACGTCGAGGACGTCGACGCCCTGCTCGCCGCCGTCGAGGCCGCGAAGAGCGAGAGCGGCCGCCCCTCCCTGATCCTGCTGCGCACGATCATCGGCTGGCCCGCGCCCACCAAGCAGAACACCGGCAAGGCGCACGGCTCCGCGCTCGGCGACGACGAGGTCGCCGCCACCAAGAAGCTGCTCGGCTTCGACCCGGACGCCGACTTCCCCGTCGAGGACGACGTGCTGAAGCACGCCCGCGCGGTCGTCGAGCGCGGCGCCGAGGCCCATCGCGCCTGGGAGCCCGGCTATCAGGAGTGGCGCGCCGCCCACCCCGAACGCGCCCGACTCCTCGACCGGCTGCGGGAGCAGAGGCTCCCCGAGGGCTGGGCCGACAGCCTGCCCGTCTTCGACCCCGACCCCAAGGGCATCGCCACCCGCAAGGCGTCCGGCGATGTGCTCACCGCGCTGGCCCCCGTGCTGCCCGAACTGTGGGGCGGCTCGGCCGACCTCGCGGGGAGCAACAACACCACCATGGAGGGCGAGCCGTCCTTCGTACCGGAGCGCAAGCAGACCGACGAGTTCCCCGGCGACCCCTACGGCCGCACGCTCCACTTCGGCATCCGCGAGCACGCCATGGGCGCGATCCTCAACGGCATCGCCCTGCAGAGCCTCACCCGCCCCTACGGCGGTACGTTCCTGATCTTCAGCGACTACATGCGCCCGGCCGTCCGGCTCGCCGCCCTGATGAAGCTCCCGGTCACCTACGTCTGGACCCATGACTCCATCGGCCTGGGCGAGGACGGCCCCACCCACCAGCCCGTCGAGCAGCTCGCCGCCCTCCGCGCGATCCCCGGCCTCGACGTCGTACGGCCCGCCGACGCGAACGAGACGGCCGTGTGCTGGCGCACCGTCCTGGAGCACCACGACCGGCCCGCCGGTCTCGCCCTGACCCGGCAGCCGCTGCCCGTCCTGGAGCGGGGGGACGACGCGTACGCCCCCGCCGAGGGGGCCGCCCGGGGCGGCTACGTACTCGCCGACAGCCGGGGCGGGACGCCCGATGTCATCCTCGTCGCGACCGGGTCGGAGGTCCACATCGCTCTGGAGGCGCGGGAGTTGCTGGCCGCCGAGGGGCGCGACGCGCGGGTGGTCTCCCTGCCCTGCCGCGAGTGGTTCGCCGAGCAGCCGTACGCCTACCAGGACGCGGTCCTGCCGCCCGAGGTCCGGGCCCGGGTCAGCGTCGAGGCAGCCGTCGCCCAGGGCTGGCGCGACGTGGTGGGGGACGCGGGCCGCATGGTCAGCCTGGAGCACTTCGGCGCGTCCGCCGCCTACGAGCGCCTGTACGAGGAGTTCGGCATCACACCCCGTGCCGTCGCCGACGCCGCACAGGAGAGCATCCGCGCGGCGGCCGGAGCCGTCCGGCCCGGCGGGGAGCGCGCCGGCGCCGCCCCGGTCGAAGGCGGCACCGGAGACGTCGGCTAGGCGACCTCCCCCCCCACAACCACCACCACCGTCAACCATCAACCATCACCGCTGTTCACCCCCCCCCAGAGGAGCCCCATGCCCCCCGCACGCACCCCCCGCTACACCGTTCCCGGCCTCGGCGTCGACGAGGGCCGACAGGTCATCGACCTCCTGACGCCGCGCCTGCACGCGCTCAACGACCTCGCGCTCACGCTCAAGCACATCCACTGGAACGTCGTCGGGCCGCACTTCATCGCCGTCCACGAGATGCTCGACCCGCAGACCGCCGCCGTACGGGACATGGCCGACGCCGCCGCCGAGCGCATCTCCGCCCTCGGCGGCGAGCCGAACGGCACCCCGGGCGCCCTGGTCAGGGAGCGCACCTGGGACGACTACAGCGTCGGCCGCGCCGACGCCATCGCCCACCTCGGCGCCCTGGACCTCGTCTACACGGGGATCATCGAGGACCACCGTGAGGCGGTCGAGAAGGCCGGCGAGATCGACCCCGTCACCGAGGACCTGCTCATCGAGCACCTGCGCGGCCTGGAGCAGTTCCAGTGGTTCGTCCGGGCCCACCTGGAGTCCGGCTCCGGCACCCTGTCGAACGCCGGCGCGGTCACCGAGGAAGCGGCCGCCGAGGCCGCGTCCCCGAAGCGGGCCGCCGCCAAGCGCACCCCCGCCAAGAAGACGGCACTGCCCGCCCCGGCGAAGAAGACCGCCAAGAAGGCGGCCAAGAAGACCACGGCGAGCAGGCGCACCACCCGCTGAGGAGGCCCGGGCCCTGGACGAGGTGGTTCAGGGCCTACGGCCGCGGAAGGTGCGGCGCAGGTCGCTCACCCACGCGTCGGGGTTCTCCCAGGGGATGAAGTGGCCTCCGTGGTCATGGGCGTTGACGTTGACGTGGTTGAACCAGTCCGCCTGCGGTCCGTTCTCGAACGCCCGGACGCGCTCGTCGGCGGTGTGGACGCCGGGCGGGTTCTCGTACGTGACGAGGGTGAGGCCGACCGGTGCCTGCACGACCGGGGTGCGGTCGTGCGCCGGGGCCCAGGGGTAGCGGTTGGCGTTGGCGTAGTAACGCATCGACGTGGCGATGGAGTTGTTCACCCAGTAGATCGTCGCGTGGGTCAGCAGGTCGTCCGCGCTGAAGACGGACGCCAGGTCGCCGCCGTTGTCGCTCCAGGCGTTCCACCGCTCCAGCAGCCAGGCGAGCAGCCCGGCGGGGGAGTCGCTGAGCCCGTGGGCCAGGGTGGCGCCGTCGAGCATGTGCACGGCGAGGTGCGGCGCCCAGCGGCGGTCCTGCTCGACGACCCGGGCGCGGACGTCGGCGGGCTGATCGTCGGTGAGGGGCCGGTTCCGGGCGAAGTCCCAGGCGCGGGGGCCGGTGAAGAAGTCGAGCGGGAGCCCGGAGCCGATGTGGATGCCGTACAGCTCGTCGGCGTACTTGTGGCCGAGCTGGCTGGAGACGATCCCGCCGATGTCGCAGCCCCCGGCGGCGTACTTCTCGTACCCCAGTGTCTCGGTCATCAGGGTGTGCCAGAGGTCGGACACCTTCCAGAAGTTGACGTCCGGAAAGCCGGTGAGCGGGCCGGGGAAACCGAAACCGGGCAGCGACGGCACGATGACGTCGAACGCGTCGGCCGGGTCACCGCCGTACGCCGCCGGGTCGGCGAGGGGGCCGATCACCTTCGACCAGTGCCAGAACGTCCACGGCCAGCCGTGGGTGAGGATCAGCGGGATCGGGCGGGGGCCCCGGCCGGGCCGGCGCATGAAGTGCACGGGGACGCCGTCGACGCTCACCCGGTACTGCTCGTGGGCGTTGATGGCGGCCTCGGCCGCGCGCCAGTCGTAACCGTCCCGCCAGTGGGCGACCAGCTCGCGCAGGTAACGGTCCGGAACGCCGTAGGACCAGTCCTCGTTCCCCTCGTCCAGCGGCGGCCGGGTCCGTGCGAGACGGGCGCGCAGGTCGTCGAGAACCCGGTCGGCCACGTGTATCGGGGTGGGCTCCAGGGGGAAAACGTGCGGGGCGGTCATGGCGTGGTCCCTTCCGGGAAGGAGGCAGCGCTGTCACCGGAACGTTTCCACATCCGGCCCCGCGCCGTCGTCCGCCCCGCCCCGCGCTTCCCGACGGCCCACATCCGGACCGCCGGGCAACCCGCCCCCGCACGGCGGGAGTTATGCCCGCAGGTCGTCCCTCGCCTGCGCCGCGAGGTCCGGGAAGTCCGTCACCACCGCGTCCACGCCCTGCCCGTAGTGGAAGGCGTACTCGGCGAACGCGTCGCCGAAGGCGGTGGGCGCACTGCCCCGGCGGTACGCGGCCGGGAGGTACTGGTTCTCCGCCCGGAAGGTGTACGCCCCGACCTTCAGGCCTGCCGCGTGGGCGTCCGCCAGCAGGGTGCTCGGCGGGACGAGCGAGGACTTGTCCGGGCCGATCCAGTCCGCGTACGAGGCGATCTCGCGCAGCCCGGCCGGGGTCATCATGTCCCGGTAGGAGACCCCGTGCCCGTACGGGCCGCCGCTCGTGCCCAGCGCCTGCCACAGGGGGAGTCCGAGGCGGGCCGCGGCCACCCGGCGCAGGCTCGCGGGATCGAAGGACTGAACGACGCAGTCCCGGGCGGTCAGCCGGTTCCGGCGGATCACCCGGATCAGCTCCTCCTCCAGCGGCAGCCCGATCGAGCGGAAGTACGTCGGGTGCTTCGTCTCGGGGAACACCGCGATCCGCCGGCCCGACTCCCGGGACAGCCGCCGGGCCAGGTCGATCACTTCCTGGAAGGTCATCACCGAGCCCCGCCCGTCGAAGACCGTGTTGCGGTCGCGGACCAGCGGAAGCCGTTCCACCGTGCGCAGCGTCCTCAGTTCGCGCAGCGTGAAGTCCTCGGTGAACCAGCCGGTCACCGCCTTGCCGTCAACGGTCTTCGTGGTGCGGCGGTCCGCGAACTCGGGGCGGCCGGCGACGTCCGTCGTCCCGCCGATCTCGTTCTCGTGCCGCACGACCAGGACGTGGTCCTTCGTCGGCACGAGGTCCGGCTCGATCCAGTCGGCCCCGGCCCGTACGGCATAGGTGTACGCGTCCGCGGTGTGCTCGGGCCGCCAGCCCGCCGCGCCGCGATGCCCGATGACCAGGGGGCCCGAAGGGCGGTGGGGGTGCCGGCCGGCCGGGGCGGCGACGGCCGGGGCGGTGGCCGCGGCGGTGAGGGCGGCGGTCGCCAGGAGGATCGAACGACGCCTGGGGGCAACGGACATGACGGCTCCTCGGGTGGGTGGAGCCACCACGGAAGCGAGGGCGGATGACGGCCCGGCGTACGGTGCCCGGCCCTGCGATGTCCTGTTGGTCACGGGTGCACGCAGCGCCGGAACCACACACCGGAACGCCGGACGCCGAAACGCCGGGCTCCACCCCGATCGTACGAGGAGGAGCCCGGCGTTCGTAGAGGTCGTGCGGGAACCGCTGCCGGGAGCCGTGCGGGAACCGGTGCCGGGAGGCGTGCGGGAACCGGTGCCGGGAGGCGTGCGGGAACCGGTGCCGGGAGGCGTGCGGGAACCGGCGCTACTTCCGCTGCGCCGGGATCTCGGCCGTGCCGTCGCCGCCGTCGCCGACGCCGCTCCCGCCGGTGTCGCCCCGCCGCCGCTGACGTACGAGACCGATGCCGATCAGCACCACGGTCAGCGCACCCGTGGCCAGCAGCTGGTCCCGGGTGTCCGGCTGGCGCAGCATCAGCAGGAAGATGCCCGCCATGGCCACCAGGGCGACGATCGTGCCGACGGGGAAGAACCACATCCGCACGACCAGCTTCTCGGGCGCCTCCCGCTCGGTACGGCCGCGCAGGATCAGCTGGGAGGCCGCGATGAAGATCCACACCACCAGGATCACCGCGCCGATCATGTTCAGCAGCCACGGGAAGACGTCATCCGGCCGCCAGTAGCTGAGCAGCACGCACGCGAATCCGAAGACCGAGGAGAACAGCACGGCGTTGCGCGGCACCCCGGAGGTGATCTTCCCGAGCACGGCCGGGCCCTGCCCCCGGGCGACCAGCGACCGGGCCATGCGGGACGCGCCGTAGATGTTGGCGTTCATCGCGGAGAGCAGCGCGATGAGGATGACCACGTTCATGATCTGCGCGGCCGACCCGATGCCGAGGTGGTCGAGCATCGCGTAGAACGGGCCGACCTCGGCGACCTTCGGGTCGTCCCAGGGGACCAGCGTGACGATGACCGCCATCGAGCCGATGTAGAACACCGCGATGCGCCACATCGCGGTACGGACCGCCTTCGCGACGCCCTGCACGGGGTTCTCCGACTCGGCCGCCGCGATGGTGACGGTCTCCAGACCGCCGTACGCGAAGACGGAGGCGAGGAGTCCGATGATGAACCCGTCCATGCCCTGGGGGAGGAAGCCGCCGTCCCCCGTGAGGTTGGAGAGGCCGGGCGCGTCCGTGTCGGGCAGCACGCCGAGGATCGCCAGCAGGCCGAGCACCAGGAACAGCGTGATCGCGATGACCTTGAGCGCGGCGAACCAGAACTCGAACTCGCCGAAGTTCTTCACGGCGGCCAGGTTCGTCCCGAGGAAGATCACCATGAACAGGGCGACCCACGCCCACTCCGGCGTCCCGGGCAGCCAGCCGCTGACGATCTGCGCGGCCCCGATGCCCTCCAGGCCCACGGCGACGCAGAGCAGGAACCAGAAGGACCAGCCCGCGGCGAACCCGGCCCACGGGCCGATCGCCCGCTCGGCGTGCACGGAGAAGGAACCGGACGCCGGGTTGGCGGCCGACATCTCGCCGAGCATGCGCATCACCATCATGACGAGCAGCCCGGAGATGGCGTAGGCGACGACGATCGAGGGCCCCGCCGCGGCGATCCCGGCGCCCGAGCCGACGAACAGCCCGGCGCCGATCACCCCGCCGAGGGCGATCATCGAGAGGTGGCGCTGTTTGAGGCCGTGGGTGAGCGCGGAGTCCGCCGAGGGGCCGGCGGGGGCCGCGGAGTCAGCGGTGGGGGGCGACGCGGAGGTCCGAGGCATGGACGGGCTCTGTTCGGTAGCTGAGACAAGGGGGATGAACCCACAGTCTGAACATCCGTACCGCTCACACGGAACAGGTGTCCGCTATACGGTCACCAGGCTCACACAAGGTGCACATTCGCCTACCGGTCGGTAACGGCCGAGCTGCCGCGCCGCTCCCGCCACTGCCGCCCCACCGCCACCAGCAGCACCAGCGCCGTCGCCCCGGCCGACCACAGCACCTGCGGGCGTGCCGCCGCGTCGGTCAGCATCAGCAGCAGCACCCCGAACAGCCCGGCCAGCGTCACCCAGGTCAGATACGGGAACCACCACATCCGCAGCGAGAGCGCCTCGGGAGCCTCCTGCTCCAGCCGGGCGCGCAACCGCAGCTGGGAGGCGGCGATCAGCGCCCACACGAACAGCAGCACCGCGCCGACCGAGTTGAGCATGTAGAGGAACACCGTGTCCGGCCACAGCAGGTTGAGCAGGACGGAGACGAAGCCGAAGGCCACCGAGGCCAGCACCGCCCGCCGGGGCACCCCACCCGCCCCGCCCGCCGTTTCCCCGGAGTCGCCGTCCGCCGTACCCCGGGAGCCGCCGCCCGAGACCTTCAGCAGCCCGCGCGGGGCCTCCCCGCGCTCCGCCAGCGAGAAGATCATGCGGGAGGAGCCGTACAGATTGGCGTTGAGCGCCGAGAGCAGCGCCACGAACACCACGATGTTCATGATCTGACCGGCCGACGGCACCCCGATCGCGTCCAGCACCTTCACGTACGGGCTCAGCCCCGCCTGCTGCGCGGTCCACGGCAGCACGGTCACGATCACCAGCATCGAGCCGACGTAGAAGAAGAGGATGCGCACCACCGCGCTGCGCACCGCACGCCCCACCGCGCGCGCCGGATCGTCCGTCTCGGCGGCGGCGATGGTGACGACCTCAAGACCGCCGAAGGCGAAGACCACGGTCAGCACGCCGGAGACGACCCCGCCCCACCCGTTCGGCAGGAAGCCGCCCTGGCCGGTCAGGTTGGCCATCCCGACCGGATCGGTGTCCGGGAGCCATCCGAGGACGGCCAGCAGCCCCAGCACCAGGAAGACCACGATCGCGCCGACCTTCAAGGAGGCGAACCAGAACTCGAACTCGCCGAAGTTCTTCACCGCCGTCAGGTTCGCCGCGGTGAACACCACCATGAACAGCAGCACCCACGCCCACGGTTCGACGCCCGGCACCCAGCCGTGGGCGATCTGCGCGGCCGCCGTGGCCTCCACGGCGAGGACCACCACCAGCAGGAACCAGTACAGCCAGCCGACGCTGAACCCGGCCCACCGCCCGAGCGCCCGCTCGGCGTGCACGGAGAACGAACCGGAGGCGGGCATCGCGGCGGACATCTCGCCCAGCATCCGCATCACCAGCATCGCGAGCGCCCCCGCGATCAGATACGAGACGACGATGGCGGGTCCCGCCACCGCGATCCCGGCGCCGGAGCCCACGAACAGCCCTGCTCCGATCACCCCGCCGAGCCCCAGCATCGTCAGATGGCGCTGCTTGAGCCCGTGCGACAGCGGCTCGGCCGGAACGGCGGAGGACGGGGGAACGGGGGCCGGGGTGGGGGGAGGAGCCTCGTGCATGGGGGGAGGGGTCACTCTCGGATCAGCGGGTCGTCGTAGCGGGTCGTTCGGGGGCGACCGGAGCGACCTGATCGTTTATGGGGAAGCTACAGTCTCGCCGATCGCCGCCCTCCCCGCCAAAATGCGCCGTCACCGCCCTCACCTCCGTGACGCGTGTCACGCGGGAGGGCGGTTGCGGCGCGGACTTTGTGCGAATCCCACCAAGCCATCAACCGCCGCTTTGTGGGCGGCTGATGGTGATCGAGCGTTAACCCGTGGGCTAACGTCGGCGGGAGCCCGACCCCACCCTGCCCGGCGGGGGCCGTCCCGGCCCACCTGCCCTCACCCGCGGAGTCCCGATGAGCACTGCTGCCGCCCCCGTCCGCTCCGGAGCGGTCCTCGCCGACCTGCTGCCCGCAGCCCGGCACCGCTACGCCGTGGACGCGGCCCTCGTCCTCGGCGGCGCCGCCCTGACCGGCATCGCGGCCCAGATCGCCCTCCCGGTCCCCGGCTCCCCGGTCCCGGTCACCGGCCAGACCTTCGCCGCGCTCCTCATCGGCACCGCGCTGGGAGCCCGCCGCGGCTTCCTCTCCCTGGCGCTCTACGCGCTCGCCGGCATGGCCGGTATGCCGTGGTTCGCCGAGGCATCCTCGGGCTGGTCGATGCCGTCCCTGGGCTACGTCTTCGGCATGCTCCTGGCCGCCACCGTCGTCGGCGCCCTCGCCCGGCGCGGCGGCGACCGCTCCGTGCTGCGCACCGCGGGCACGATGGTCCTCGGCTCCGCGATCATCTACGCCATCGGCGTGCCCTACCTCGCGCTGTCCACCGGGATGTCGCTGAGCGCCGCCGTCGCCGCCGGACTCGTCCCCTTCCTGATCGGTGACGCCCTCAAGGCGGCGCTGGCCATGGGCGCGCTGCCCGCCGCCTGGAAGGTCCTCGGCCGCCGGGGCTGACTCACCCCTGCCCTAGTAGGGGCCGCCGAAGAGGCCCGCCGGATCGTACTGGGAGACCAGACCGGCGAGCCTCTTCGCCGTTTCCGGCTCATGGAAACCGGCGGTACGGTCCTTGCCGCCGAAGGAGAAGTTCAGGGACCGCCCCTGAACGAGCGGCCCCAGCACCCCGGACACCTCCCCGTACAGCGACCGCACCGCCGCCACGTCCGTACCGTCCAGCGGCGACAGCAGCCGCAGGAGGAAGCCCGCGTCCCGGTAGGGCACCGCGTTGGCCGTGTCCGGCCCCCCGGCCAGAGCCCCTCCGAGATGGTTGAGCTGCACCACCGTCATCATCGGGGCCTTCGGCCCGGTCAGCTCCAGCACCCGGGCCGCCCGCCCCGCGTCCAGCTCCCGGAGCACCAGTCCCTCCCCGTAGTACGCGTGCGGGAACGGCGGGTCGCTGTGGATGGTGGGGCTCTCGGCGTACGGCATCTCCCGCAACGAGTCCGCGAGCACCGGACCGCTTTCCCGCAGCGGGGCCACCAGCCGCTCGCCCTCGGCCGCGTCACCCGTGAAGGCGATCCGCACCGAGACGACGTACCGCCCGCGCGACTCCTCGGGCAGCTGCGGCATGTCCGGGTGGACAAGTGCGGCCAGCGACGACGTCAGGGACTCCGGCACGGTCCGGGTCCACTCCAGATAGCGGCCCACCACCTCGGCCGCCCGCTCCCCGGCGAACGCGATCGAGCCTCCGTACAGCCGCTCCACCGCCACCAGGCCGATCTCCAGAGCGGTCACCACCCCCAGCCGGTGCCCGCCGCCGCGCAGCCCCCAGAAGAGCTCCGGCTCGCGCTCCGGCGTGACCCGGCGCGGGACCCCGTCGGCGGTCACCACCTCCAGCGCCCGCACATGGTCGGCGGCGTACCCGAACTCCCGCGCCAGGATGCCCAGTCCCCCGCCCAGGGTGTACGAGACCGCGCCCACCGAGGGCGACGAGCCGTTGAGCGGGGCCAGCCCGTGCGGGATCGCCGCCGCGGCCACCGCGCCCCAGGTCGCGCCCGCGCCGATCCGGGCGGTGCGGCGGACCGGGTCCACGGCGACGGAGTCCAGGGCACGGGTGACGACGAGGACACCGCCCTCGACCGCTCCGGGCAGCCCGTGCCCGGTGGCGTGCGCGGCGACGGGGAGCCCGCGCGCGGCGGCGTACGCCACGGCCTCCCGCACGTCGTCGGGGGTGGCGGCCTCGACCAGCCGGCCGGGCCGGATCGGGAAGCCGGTCTGAAAGGTGGCGGGTGCGGTTCCTGTGGACTGGGACGACATGGGGGAGGCTCTCCTTCGCTCGCGTTTCGGCGGTGCGAGGAAAAGCCTCCCCGGAATACCTGACACCCTCTGTCAGGTAGTAAGCGGACGGGTGCGGGTCACTCGGCGCCGGTCGTGCGGCCGCGCATCTCCCGGAACAGTGAGATGCCCACCACCAGGGCCGCGACCAGCAACGACAGCACGACCTGCTCACGGGCGGCGTCGTCGGTCAGCATGTAGACCAGGACGAAGGAGATCATCGCGATCGTCGCCCAGGTGAGGTACGGGAAGAGCCACATCCGTACGACCAGCTTGCCGGGGGTCTCGCGCAGGATGATCCCGCGCATCCGCAGCTGGGTGAAGCAGATGACCAGCCACACGAAGAGCGCGACCGCGCCGGAGGAGTTCAGCAGGAACTGGAACACCGTGTCGGGCCACTGGTAGTTGAAGAACACCGCCACGAAGCCGAAGACGACCGAGGACAGGATCGCCGCCTGGGGCACACCGCGCTTGTTGACCTTGGCGAAGGCCTTCGGCGCGTCGCCCCGCTCGCCGAGCGAGAACGCCATCCGGGAGGCGGTGTAGAGGCCGGAGTTGAGGCAGGACAGCACGGCCGTCAGCACGATGAAGTCCATGACCTGCCCGGCGTGCGGGATCCCGATCACGTCGAGGGCGGCGACATAGCTGCCCTTCTCGACGATCGACGGGTCGTTCCACGGCAGCAGCGTCAGCACCACGAAGATCGAGCCGAGGTAGAAGACGGCGATACGCCAGATCACGCTGTTGGTGGCCTTCGAGACGGCCCGCTGCGGGTCCGACGACTCGCCGGCGGCCAGCGTCACGATCTCACTGCCCATGAACGAGAAGACGACCATCAGCACACCGGTCAGAATCGCGCCGGGCCCCTCGGGGAAGAACCCGCCGCTGTCCGTCAGATGCGCGAGACCCGACCCCGGGTTGTCCGCTCCGGGCAGGAAGCCGAAGACCGCGAGGAAGCCGATGACCACGAACGCGCCGATCGCCACGACCTTGATCCCGGCGAACCAGAACTCGAACTCGCCGTAACTGCCCACCGAGACCAGGTTGGTGGCGGTCAGCACGACCATCACGATCAGCGCCCAGGCCCACTGGGGCACCCCCGGGATCCAGCTCTCCAGGATCTTCGCGCCCGCCGTGGCCTCGACGGCGAGCACCACGACCCAGAAGAACCAGTAGAGCCAGCCGATGGAGAAACCGGCCCAACGGCCGAGCGCCTGGTCGGCGTAGGCGGAGAAGGAACCGGAGCTCGGCCGGGCGGCGGCCATCTCGCCGAGCATCCGCATCACGAGGACGACCATCAGACCGACCATCGCGTACGACAGCAGAATCGCCGGACCCGCGGCCGCGATGCCCGCGCTGGAACCCACGAAGAGCCCGGCGCCGATCACGCCGCCGATCGCGATCATTGAGAGATGGCGGTTCTTCAGACCTGCCTGAAGCCCGCCCGACGAGTCCGGCCGGTCCGGCTCACCGGGCTCCTGGCCCGGCTTCGCCAGCGTCGTCTGCGACGTCATGGGGGGAATCCTTACGTGTGGTGCGTGAGGGGATGCCCTGCTCCGCCGTGGGGTGGTGCGAAGACAAGGCCACGTATTCAAGCCCGGACAGCGGCAGAAGCGGAACCCCCTCCTTCGGATCGTTTGCCTGATCGTTGCCCGAACGGCGTTGACCACAGCGAACGCGGCGGGAGGCCCCGACCCCGCTGACGGCTGCCCCGCGAAGTTCGTGCCACACTTCGCACCATGCGCGTGTACCTCGGATCCGACCATGCCGGCTACGAACTCAAGAACCACCTCGTCGAGTGGCTCGGTGCCCACGGCCACGAGGCCGTCGACTGTGGCCCCCACATCTACGACGCCCAGGACGACTACCCGCCGTTCTGCCTGCGCGCCGCCGAGAAGACGGCCGCCGACCCGGACAGCCTCGGCATCGTGATCGGCGGCTCCGGCAACGGCGAGCAGATCGCCGCCAACAAGGTCAAGGGCGTCCGCGCCGCACTGGCCTGGAGCGAGCAGACCGCCGCCCTCGGCCGCGAGCACAACGACGCCAACGTCGTCGCGATCGGCGGCAGGATGCACACGGTCGAGGAGTCCACGAAGTTCGTCGAGATCTTCCTCTCCACGCCGTACTCGAACGAGGAGCGCCACACGCGCCGCATCGAGATGCTCGCGGCGTACGAGAACACCGGCGAGCTCCCCCCGATCCCGGCCCACCACCCGCAGCAGGGCTGACCCGCCCCATCTCTCCCGTGCCGCCCGGTCCCGGACCCGGCGGCACGGCCATGACACCACTCCCCCCCAGGAGCCCCGCCGTGCCCGAGGGACACACCATCCGCCGCCTCGCCGACGACCACGCCGAACGGTTCGCGGGCGCGCCGGTACGGGTGAGCAGCCCGCAGGGCAGGTTCTCCGACAGCGCGGCCCTGCTCGACGGGCGGACCCTCACCGCCGCCGACGCCCACGGCAAGCACCTCTTCCTCGGCTTCGGTGACACCGGCTGGGTCCACATCCACCTCGGCCTCTTCGGCAAGCTCGGCTTCGGCACCGCCCCGCCCCCGCCGCCCGCCGACACGGTCCGCCTCCGGCTGGTCAACGCCGCCCACCACGCGGATCTGCGCGGCCCCACCACCTGCGCCCTGATCACCGGGCCCGAGAAGCGTGCGATACACGAGCGCCTGGGCCCGGACCCGCTGCGCGGCGACGAGGACGGGGAACGCGCCTGGCAGCGGATCTCCCGCAGCCGGACCACCGTCGCCGCCCTGCTGATGGACCAGAAGGTCATCGCGGGCGTCGGCAACGTGTACCGCGCCGAAGTCCTCTTCCGGCACGGCATCGACCCGTACCGCGCGGGCAGGGACCTCACCCGCACCGAGTGGGACACGATCTGGGCGGACCTGGGGGAACTGATGCGCGAAGGCGTGCGGAACAACCGGATCGACACCGTCCGCCCCGAGCACCTCCCCGAGGCCATGGGCCGCCCGCCCCGCAAGGACGACCACGGCGGCGAGGTCTACGTCTACCGCCGCGCGAACCTCCCCTGCCACCTCTGCCGTACGGAGATCCGCACCGCGGACCTGGTCTCCCGCAACCTCTTCTGGTGCCCCCGGTGCCAGCCCCCGGGACCCTCCGGCGACTGACGCCCCGGCCGGCCCCGGGACCCTCCGGCGACCGGGACCCCGGCCGTCCTCCGGAGCCCGTCCGCGATCGGGCGCCGAGCGGTCTCCGCACCACCCCCCGACCCCGCGAATCCGTGTCATATGCCAAGCGAAACCGGCTCCCGTCGCGCGGAGGACCCCATTTCGAGCGCATTGTCACCGGGGTCCCCCTGCACCGGAGGCGTTCGGGTGGATAAGGTCCCGGCAGTGGCCCGTAGCGGAGGAGCAGACGACTTCGGGGCCCGGTGGCGCAGGAAGCTGCACCGGGCCCGCATCGGCCTGCGCAAATCCGGGGTCGACTACTTCCGCGGCGACGGCTCCGACTGGATCGCCCTCGTCGGTCTGCTGCTGACGATCCCGGCCATCACCTTCGCCACGGTCGTGAGTCCGGTCTGGATCGACCCGGCCGCCCTCGCCCTGCCCATCGTGGCGGGCGGCCTCCTGCTGCGCCCCGCCAGCCTGCTGGGCCTCTACGCGACGGCCGCCGGCGCACTGATCGTCGAGGCGCTCACCCTCGGCCCGTACCTGGACGGCCCCGCCCGGGTCACCCCGGGCACCGTGCTCGTGGTCGCCGCCTGCGGATTCTTCGGGCTGATCCTGGCCCAGTTCCGGGCCCGGGTCGGCGTGCCCTGGCGGCGCGGCGGCACGATGCTCTTCGACCTGCGCGAACGCATCCGGGTCCAGAGCGCGCTGCCCCGGCTGCCCCAGGGCTGGCACCGCGAGATGGCCCTGCGCCCGGCCGGCGGCCAGTCGTTCTCCGGGGACTTCGTCGTCGCGGCCCGCACCCACGGGGGCCGCACCCTGGAGGCCGTCCTCACCGACGTCTCCGGCAAGGGCATGGACGCGGGCTCCCGGGCCCTGCTGCTGTCCGGCGCCTTCGGCGGGCTGCTCGGCTCGCTGCCCCCGCACGCCTTCCTGCCCGCCGCCAACGGCTACCTGCTGCGCCAGGACTGGGACGAGGGCTTCGCCACCTCGATCCACCTGGTGCTGGACCTGGAATCGGGTGACTACGAGATCTTTTCCGCAGGCCATCCGCCCGCCCTCCAACTGCACGCGGGCACCGGCCGGTGGGAGGAGAAGTCCGGGGAGGGCCCGCTGCTCGGCGTCTACGACGGGGCCGAGTTCGACGCGGTGAAGGGATCGCTCGCGCCCGGGGACGTACTGATGCTGTTCACCGATGGTCTGGTGGAGGCCTCCGACCGGGACATGGCCGAGGGCATCGACCGGCTGACGGGCGAGGCCGACCGCTATGTCTCCACCGGTTTCGAGGGCGCGGCCTGGCATCTGATCGAGGCCTGCGCCAAGGACGTCAACGACGACCGGGCCCTGCTGCTGCTCTCGCGCCGGGCCTGAGCGGCCCGCGGCCCGGACCCTCCGCGGCGGAGAGGCGCCCCGTCACCCGGGGGCCGGGTATCGGGGCGCCTCCTGGCCGTTCGGTGCCGCTCAGGCCGACACCGGTACCTGTTCCTGATCCTGGTCGCCGTCCTTCTCGCGGCCGCCCGGCAGGATGCGGGTCAGCCAGTGGGAGCGTCCGGCGGCCAGCGGCGCGAGGACGGCGAGCAGGAGGACGTAACCGGCGATGAACGGCGAGAGCCGCTCGTCCAGTCCGGCGGCCGCCGCCATCGTGGCCAGGATGAGCGCGAACTCACCGCGGGCGACCAGGGTGGTGGCGATGTTGGACGTGGCCTGGGCGCCGAAGGAGTACACCTTCGCCGCCGCGAGCCCGGCCGCGATGTTCATGGCGAGCGTCAGCACCACGGCGGCCAGCACCGGCCACAGCACGCTCGGGAGGTCGCCCGGGTCGATGGAGAGGCCGAAGGCGAAGAAGAAGATCGCGCCGAACGCGTCCCGGAGTGGGTGGACCAGCTTGAGGATACGGTCGGCGGACGAGGTGGAGCCGAGCATCAGACCGACCATGAACGCCCCGATCGCGTCGGCGACGCCGAACATCTCGGAGACACCGGCGACGAAGACGGCGACGCCCAGGAAGGAGATGACGAGCAGTTCGTCGTCCTTGGTGTTCATGAGCTTGCCGATGAGCTTCGTGCCGAACCGGGCCGCCAGGGCGAGCAGCAGGAGGAAGCCGAAGGCCTTGCCGCCGTCGATCAACGCGGCCGAGAGACTGTCCGCACCGGACAGGATCGGCTGGAGCGCGGCGAGGTACAGGGCGAGGAAGATGTCCTCGACGACGATGATGCCGAGGATGGGCCGGGTCTCCGGATTCCCGATGCGCCCGAGGTCCACCAGGATCTTGGTGACGATCGCGGACGAGGAGATGCCGAGGACACCGGCGAGGACCAGCGCCTCCGCCGTGCCCCAGCCCAGCGCGAAGCCGAAGGCGAGACCGGCGCCGACGTTCAGGGCGAGATAGGTCCCGCCCGCGATGGCCATCTTCCGGCCGCCCGTCCTGAGGTCGTCCATGTGGAACTCGAGCCCCAGGTAGAAGAGGAGGAGGACGAGTCCCAGCGCGGAGAGCATCTCCAGGTCGTGCGGGTTCTTCAGGAGCGTGTAGCCGGGGGTGTGCGGGCCCAGGAGGATCCCGGCCAGGATGAACAGGGGGATCGTCGGGAGCCCGATGCGGCCGCCGAGGCGGGCGAGGACGGCAGCGGCCAGGAAGGCGCCGCCCATGGCGAGGAGGGTGTCTGCGTGTCCGATGAGCCTGATCCTTCGGGGTCGGGTCAAGAGCTGGTCAAGGGGGCATTAAGAATCCATCAGTAATTAGTTTAACGAACGATTGACGCTGCAACTATGACCCCGTCGGATTGTCAGTTTTTGTCTGTTTGTTCTCCGCTGTCGATGTCATGGCGGCGCCGCGGCAACAGCCCCACGGGTCAAGCGAGTTCGGAACAGTTCCCCACGCGGCCCCGGTCGCGGTCCCGGGGGCGGCCGTAGGGTCGGCCCATGACCGGACACGATCTCAGCGTCTCCGAGGTGGAAGCCATCGCCCGCGAGGCCCATGCGCGGCAGACCGACAAGGCGGGCCGCCCGTACGCGGAACACCTGGCGGCGGTGGCGACAGGTGTACGGGAGCGCGGCGGCGACGACGGGCAGATCGCGGCGGCCTGGCTGCACGACGCGATCGAGGACGCCGTGCTCCCGGCCCGGTGGCTGGCGGCCGCCGCCCTGCCGCAGGAAGTGAAGGACATGGTCCTGGCCGTGACCAAGCGGCCGGGCGAGGAGCTGTCCTCGTACACCGCGCGGATCCTGGCCACGCCGGGCGCGTTGCTCATCAAGGAGGCGGACCTCGCCCACAACGCGGATCCCGCTCGCCTCGCGGTTCTGGACGCGGCGACGCGTACCCGACTGACGGCGAAGTATGCGCAGGTACGCGAGCTGTTGGGGCTGGTCGGCGGCGAATCACCCTCGGACCGAAAGAATCCGGCCAACCCGGAGACGCACTGATCCACCCGCCGGCCGGGCCGACGGGTGGATCAGGGAAAGCGGTGAGGGGGCGTCGGCCGGTCCGTGTGCGGCCGGTCCACCCGCCGGAGGCTCAGCGGCCCGCGGGGTCCTTCCGGAACGCCCACGTCATGTCCGGCTCGGTGGCCCACTTCAGGGCGCGTCCCACCGGAGGGGTGCACATGAGCGTCACGGCCGCCGCCGCCGTGAGCGAGACGACGATCAGCCCGACCGGGTCGGAGAGCCAGGTGTGGCGGTCGAACAGGCCCGCGTACTCGGCCCCCTTGACCAGGAAGCCGTGCAGCAGATAGCCGCAGATCGTTCCCGCGCCGAGCGCCGTGAACCACCGGGCCCTGCCGGGCACCCAGGCCAGGAAGCCGACCGTCAGCGCGAGGGCGCAGCCGAACATCGCGAGCGTCATCACCGCGCCGGACCACCACGGCGCGTCCATCTCCTGTGCGCTGTTGGCGCGGTAGAGCCAGCCGAGCTGCATGTGCGGGGCGACCCAGTACGCGAACAGCAGCGCGCCGGCGACCAGCGGCAGGGACAGCAGCCGCACCTCGCGCCGCCTGACCAGCTGGAAGTGCTCGGGCTTCATCAGCAGGCCGAGCACGAAGAACGGCAGGAACTGCAGCACCCGCTGGAGGTCGAGGTCGTCGCCGATCTCGGGGGAGACGGAGGCGAGCACGGCGATGGCGAGCGCCACCGGCAGCGGATGGCGCAGCGTGCGCCAGATCGGCGTGGTCACCCGCCAGATGAACAGGGCGATCAGGAACCAGGTCAGGAAGAAAGGGTCGATCAGGCTGATCGCCATGTCGGGCGAATCGTCCGCGTACCGCTTGAAGAGTGAATAGGCCGTCTCGAACAGCACGTACGGCACCGCGACCGAGGTGATCAGCCGCTTCACCTTGGACGGCGTCATGTCGAACGAGCGGGAGAAGTAGCCGGAGATGAGGATGAAGGCCGGCATATGGAACATGTACACGATCATGTACAGCGCCCGGGTGGCGCGGCTGCCGTCCATCACGGGTTCCCAGGCGTGCGCCACCGCGACGAGAACGATGGCCAGATACTTCACATTGTCGAAGTAGGGATCGCGCTTCTTCGCCGCCGCGAACACCGGAGCGGGGGCCGCCTGGACGCTGGACCCGGGGGAGGGGCGGGGCGCGGTGACGGTGAGCGTCTGCTCGCGGCCGGGCTCCGACTCCCGGGTCGCCGGGGGGAGCGGGGCCCTCTGAAATACGCTCGGAGCTTGGAACATCTAAGGCACCTTAGACCGGTCGATTGCCTCGCGTAAAACTGCGGGGAGATATCGCGTGTTCCCCTCTATTCGAATGTGAAACCGTCGAACACTGCCCGCTATGACAGGCTTGATCCCGCTTAAATAGGGCATATCGGCAGGGTGTTGGCCGGAGTGAATTACGTCGCATCCACGCGGTCAATTGGCTGTGAATGAAGTGTGTGGATGCGGAAACGATCGCCGCGGTGGATATTCGGCCGCGGGGATTTCACAGTCGACGCACAGGGAGTGCGAGGGCGGCGCGACGTCCGCGCGCTTCCCGCCCGCTTCCCGGGTGTGGTGCGGGGTGCGTGCCGTCCCGCGCCTGTCGCCGCGGCGGCGCCGGCCCGTGAAGGATGGCGGGATCCCGTCAGTCCGTTCCGTCACCCGGCAGCAACCACGGGGGAGTTGGTGGCACGATGGGGGCGACGGGGCGCGCGGTGGTGCACGCTTCCGGGCCGGCAAGGCGGACCGACCGAGGGTGTGATCAGACGTGGCTATTTCACTGTCTATGGTGCTGCTGTTCGCGGTCATCCTGGTGGTAATGATCCGTGGTGGCTCCATCAAGGCCGGTCCCGCGATCGTCGCCGTGCTCTTCGGCTTCTTCCTGGCATCGACCGGCATGGCGCCGTCGATCAACAGGTTCATGAACTCGATAGCCGACACCATCAACCAGATCAGCTTCTGAAGCACCGCGACGCACGAGGGCCGGGCCGGAGGATCATCCTCCGGCCCGGCCCTCGACTGCGTGGAGCGGGCGACGGGAATCGAACCCGCGTAGCTAGTTTGGAAGACTAGGGCTCTACCATTGAGCTACGCCCGCAAACGTCGCACCACGGGTCCGTGGACCGCGGCACGAAGAGCATCGTAGCGGGTCGGCGGCGGTGCCCGCACACCCGTTGTGCCGGCCACTCCGTAAAGCGGCGGAACCACGGCTCCCGTGCATGTACCCTACGTGTCGCACCGACGGGGTGTGGCGCAGCTTGGTAGCGCGTCCGCTTTGGGAGCGGAAGGTCGTCGGTTCGAATCCGGCCACCCCGACCACCAGCAAGATCGCATTGTGGGAGTCATCCCCCTTGCCGTTACTATGCAAACTGCGTGCCCGTGTGTCTGATGTACCGGGCTCGGTCCGCGAAGCCGCCACTCGGCGGCCCAGCAGAACCCCAAGAAGTCAGCCACCAAGGAGACCGAACCGTGAAGAGCGCCGTGGAGACCCTGAACCCGACTCGGGTTCGGCTCAGCATTGAGGTGCCCTTCGAGGAGCTCAAGGACAGCCTCGACGCGGCGTACAAGAAGATCAACCAGCAGGTCACGGTGAAGGGCTTCCGCAAGGGCAAGATCCCCGCCCGGGTCATCGACCAGCGGTTCGGCCGCGGTGCGGTGCTGGAGGAGGCCGTCAACGACGCCCTCCCGAAGTTCTACACCGAGGCGGTCAACGAGGGTGAGCTGAACGTCCTCGGCCAGCCCGAGGTCGACATCACCGAGCTGAAGGACGGCGAACTGCTGTCCTTCACCGCCGAGGTTGACGTACGCCCCGAGATCGAGATCCCGGACTACTCCGGCATCGAGGTCACCGTCGACGCCCTTGAGGTCACCGACGAAGAGGTCGAGAAGGCCGTGGAGCAGCTCCGCGAGCGCTTCGCCGCCACCAACCCGGTCGAGCGCGCCGCCGCCGACGGCGACGTCGTCACGATCGACCTGGAAGCCAAGGTCGACGGCGAGGTCCTGGAGGACGGCGTGGCCGACGGTGTCTCGTACACCATCGGTTCCGGCGAGCTCCTCGACGGCATCGACGAGGCCGTGACCGGCCTGGAGGCCGGTGGCGAGGCCACCTTCACCTCCGAGCTGAAGGGCGGCTCCGCCGAGGGCAAGGCCGCGGAGGTCACCGTCAAGGTCACCGCCGTCGCCGCCCGTGAGCTCCCCGAGCTGGACGACGACTTCGCCCAGATGGCCAGCGAGTTCGACACGCTGGAGGAGCTGAAGGC
This sequence comes from Streptomyces sp. rh34, assembly GCF_002551245.1. Classification (GTDB taxonomy): domain Bacteria; phylum Actinomycetota; class Actinomycetes; order Streptomycetales; family Streptomycetaceae; genus Streptomyces. Next base: position 21,620 of record NZ_NTGZ01000026.1, on the reverse strand, counting down.
CGACAGCCGCAAGCGCCTGGAGACCACCAAGCAGTACGACCAGGCCACCCAGGCCCAGGAGCGTGTCCTGGAGGAGCTGCTGAAGCTCGCCGAGGTCCCGATCCCGGAGAAGCTGCTCGCGGACGAGGTCCAGACCCGCAAGCACAACCTGGAGCACCACCAGCTCGGTCAGATGGGTCTCGACCTGGAGAAGTACCTCGAGATCCAGGGCAAGACCCTGGAGGAGTTCGAGAACGAGACCTCCGAGCAGGCCATCAAGGGCATCAAGACCCAGTTCATCCTGGACGAGCTCGTCAACAAGGAGAAGCTGAACGTCAACCAGGAGGAGCTCACCGAGCACCTCATGCGGCGCGCGCAGTCCTCCGGCATGAGCCCCGACCAGTTCGCCCAGGCCGTCGTCGAGGGTGGCCAGGTGCCGATGCTCGTCGGCGAGGTCGCCCGCGGCAAGGCGCTCGCTGTTGTCGTCGAGGCCGCCAAGGTCGTCGACACCAACGGTGAGGTCGTCGACCTGGAGGACGAGGAAGAGGCCGCCGAGGCCGCCGCCGAGACCACGGAGGCGGCCGCCGAGGCCGTCACCGAGGACAAGGCGGAGGGCAAGGCCGAGGAGAAGAACGAGGCCTGAGCCTCGCCCCGATCCCAGGGCGGCCTCCGGGCCGGCCGGCCCGACGGGCCCCGGACGCTCCACGCGTCCGGGGCCCGTCGCCGTATCGCGCCGTATCGCTGTGCGAGCCCCGGAACCCTTGTGCCCACTGCGGACCTTGCGCTCCCAGCGAACAGTTGCGGAAGCGGGATGGCGTTGTCCCACCTGCGCGTTAGGGTCCATGAAGAGGAAGGGTGGGGCAGTGGCTTCACCCGCCCGGTACGAAGACGCTGAGACGGCCGGAGCCGTCAGAGACGAGCAGGTGGATACGTGACGAATCTGATGCCCTACGCCGCCGGAGAGCCGTCCCTCGGTGGAGGCCTCGGTGACCAGGTCTACAGCCGACTGCTCGGCGAGCGCATCATCTTCCTCGGTCAGCAGGTCGACGATGACATCGCCAACAAGATCACCGCACAGCTTCTCCTCCTTGCCGCGGAGCCCGACAAGGACATCTACCTCTACATCAACAGCCCCGGTGGTTCGGTGACGGCCGGCATGGCGGTCTACGACACCATGCAGTACATCCCGAACGACGTCGTCACCATCGGCATGGGCATGGCCGCCTCCATGGGCCAGTTCCTGCTCACCGGCGGCGCCGCGGGCAAGCGCTTCGCGCTCCCGAACACCGACATCCTCATGCACCAGGGTTCGGCCGGTATCGGCGGCACGGCCTCGGACATCAAGATCCAGGCCCAGTACCTGCTCCGCACCAAGACGCGGATGGCGGAGATCACCGCCCGCCACTCCGGCCAGACCGTCGAGACGATCATCCGCGACGGCGACCGCGACCGCTGGTACACGGCGGAGGAGGCCAAGGACTACGGCCTCATCGACGAGATCATCACGGTCGCGTCGGGCATCCCGGGCGGCGGCGGCACCGGTGCCTGACCCGGTTCCCACCGGACCGGCCGCACCGCCTCCCGCACGCCTCTCGTACGCCGAGACCTCCAGCCCACAGAACGCCACCAGGATGGTGAACACCCACATGAACAACTTCTCCGGCGCCTCCGCGAGCGGCCTCTACACCGGCCCGCAGGTGGACAACCGCTATGTCGTCCCGCGCTTCGTGGAGCGCACCTCGCAGGGTGTGCGTGAGTACGACCCGTACGCGAAGCTCTTCGAGGAGCGCGTGATCTTCCTGGGCGTCCAGATCGATGACGCCTCGGCCAACGACGTCATGGCGCAGCTGCTCTGCCTGGAGTCGATGGACCCCGACCGCGACATCTCGATCTACATCAACAGCCCCGGCGGCTCGTTCACCGCGCTCACCGCGATCTACGACACGATGCAGTTCGTGAAGCCGGACATCCAGACGGTCTGCATGGGCCAGGCGGCCTCCGCCGCCGCCGTCCTGCTGGCCGCGGGCACCCCGGGCAAGCGCATGGCGCTCCCGCACGCCCGGGTGCTCATCCACCAGCCGTCCTCGCAGACGGGCCGCGAGCAGCTCTCCGACCTGGAGATCGCGGCCAACGAGATCCTCCGCATGCGCACGCAGCTGGAGGAGATGCTGGCCCGGCACTCGACGACCCCGCTGGAGAAGATCAGCGAGGACATCGAGCGCGACAAGATCCTCACGGCCGAGGACGCCTTGGCGTACGGTCTGGTCGACCAGATCGTTTCCACCCGCAAGACCACCGCGGGCGCATCGGTCTGACGTCCGTCTTTCCCCTTGGCACATTCCGTTCGCACGGCTGAGGCCGGGTGAACCGTGCCAAGGGGGGCCCGAACGGGGGCCCAGGCAAGGTACCGTCGGATAGAGGCACCAGGGGCGCTGAACCAGGCGTCTCCCAGGCGAAGGGGATTCACCTCGTGGCACGCATCGGTGATGGCGGCGACCTGCTCAAGTGCTCGTTCTGCGGAAAGAGCCAGAAGCAGGTGAAGAAGCTCATCGCGGGACCCGGTGTGTACATCTGCGACGAGTGCATCGATCTCTGCAACGAGATCATCGAGGAGGAGCTCGCGGAGACGAGCGAGGTGCGCTGGGAAGAGCTTCCCAAGCCTCGCGAGATCTACGAGTTCCTGGAGGGGTACGTCGTCGGGCAGGAGCCCGCGAAGAAGGCCCTCTCGGTCGCGGTGTACAACCACTACAAGCGGGTCCAGGCCGGGGAGAACGGCGGCGGCGCCCATCGTGAGGACGCGATCGAGCTCGCCAAGTCGAACATCCTCCTGCTGGGCCCCACGGGTTCCGGCAAGACGCTGCTCGCGCAGACGCTGGCCCGCATGCTCAACGTCCCGTTCGCCATCGCGGACGCGACGGCGCTGACGGAGGCCGGCTATGTGGGCGAGGACGTCGAGAACATCCTGCTCAAGCTGATCCAGGCGGCCGACTACGACGTCAAGAAGGCCGAGACCGGGATCATCTACATCGACGAGATCGACAAGGTCGCCCGCAAGAGCGAGAACCCGTCGATCACCCGCGATGTCTCCGGCGAGGGCGTGCAGCAGGCCCTGCTGAAGATTTTGGAGGGCACCACCGCCTCCGTACCGCCGCAGGGCGGACGCAAGCACCCGCACCAGGAGTTCATCCAGATCGACACGACGAACGTGCTGTTCATCGTGGGCGGCGCGTTCTCCGGCCTGGAGAAGATCATCGAGTCCCGGGCCGGCGCCAAGGGCATCGGCTTCGGCGCCACGATCCGCTCCAAGCTGGAGATCCAGGCGAGCGACCAGTTCCAGGAGGTCATGCCGGAGGACCTGGTGAAGTTCGGGATGATCCCCGAGTTCATCGGCCGTCTCCCCGTGCTGACCTCGGTCCACAACCTGGACCGCGAGGCCCTCCTCCAGATCCTCATCGAGCCGCGCAACGCTCTGGTCAAGCAGTACGAGCGACTGTTCGAACTCGACGGTGTGGAGCTGGAGTTCGAGCGCGAGGCGCTGGAGGCCATCGCGGACCAGGCGATCCTGCGCCAGACCGGTGCACGTGGTCTGCGGGCGATCATGGAGGAAGTCCTCCAGTCCGTGATGTACGAGGTCCCGTCCCGCAAGGACGTCGCCCGCGTCGTCATCACTCCCGACGTCGTCCGCAACAACGTCAACCCGACGCTGGTCCCGCGCGAGCCGCGCACGATCGGCAAGAACGACGGCGGCCGGCACGAGAAGTCCGCGTAACCGCAGACGACTTGCCCACGCCGAAGGGGCGCCCACCGGATGAACCGGCGGGCGCCCCTTCGGCGTTGAGCGATCAGATCTTGGTGCGGGAGGTGTTGTAGAGCTTGGCGGCGAGGTCGGCCACATCTTCCTGCGGCGCGCCCTTCCCCGTCAGCGCCGAGGCGATATCGATGCTCGCCACGATGCCGACCGTGCTGTAGTCGGCCCAGATGCACACCGGCATGGTGAACTCCTTCGGCCCCTTCGCGGGGGTGCCGTCGGACTTGTCGTTGACCACCTTGAGGTCTTGGCACTTCATCAGCGCGCCCTCGAAGCCCTCGGGCTTGAACTCCTTGGGGCTGCCCACCAGGGAGGCCTTGTTCTCGCCGCTGCCGTTGCCCTTCATCATGTTCACCTCGGCCTTGGCGAAGGCGTCGTCGAGCGTCTTCGCCGGGTCCGAGACCTCTCCCCAGACGCCCTCGAGCATGAGCGCCTTCTGGGCGATCGGGTTGTCCTGGGAACCGCTCTTGTACGAGGCCTCCACCTTGTTGGCGTCCTTGACCCCCATGGCCTCGGCCTCGTCCTTGTCCTTGCCGGTGACCGGGCGGGACACGGAAGGCTTGGACGCGTCCTTCTTGAAGTCCTCCACGCTGGCCGGGGGCGTCAGCTTGTACCCCTTCGTGGAGTCCGCCACGTCACCGCTGCCGCCGCCGGAGGTCAGGAAGTACACCCCGCCCGCGATGACCGCCAGGGCCACCACGGCCACGCCCACGATCAGGCCGGTCTTCTTCTTCGGCTGCTGCGGCTGTCCGTCGTACCCCGGCTGACCGCCGTACGGAGGCGCCGGCGGCTGCTGGCCGTAGGGGCCCGGCTGCTGGGCCTGTGGGTAGCCGTAGCCCTGCTGCGGCTGCTGCGGCTGCCCGTACGGGTTCGGCTGCTGCGGAGGGACTCCCTGAGGGGCCTGCTGCGGGTAGCCGTAGCCGGGCTGGCCCTGCGGGGGGCCCTGGGGCGGCGGGGCGCCGTACGGGCCCGGCTGCTGTCCGTACGGTCCGGGCTGGCCCTGCGGCGGCTGCCCGCCGTACGGGCCCGGCTGGTTGTAGCTCATTGCGGTGTCCCCTCCAGAATTCCTTATGCGTTGCGAACATCCTGACGGAAGCCGTCCTGACATGGGGGATCGGGTCGGACACCGTTACTGAACCAATCCGTTTCAGTGCAGACCTGTGACGGCCCTAAACTGTCTCCCGTGACCGAGAACTCATCGCAGCAGCCAGCCAGCAACCCCGAACTGCCGACCACGTACACGCCGGCCGATGTAGAGGGGAAGCTGTACGAGCGCTGGGTGGAGCGCGGTTACTTCGAGGCCGACGCCAAGAGCGAGAAGCCCCCGTACACCATCGTCATCCCGCCGCCCAACGTCACCGGCGCCCTGCACCTGGGACACGCTTTCCAGGTCACGCTGATGGACGCCCTCACCCGCCGCAAGCGGATGCAGGGCTTCGAGACGCTGTGGCTGCCCGGCATGGACCACGCCGGCATCGCCACGCAGAACAAGGTGGAGCAGCAGCTCGGCGAGGAGGGCAAGTCCCGCCACGACATCGGCCGCGATGCCTTCGTCGAGCGGGTCTGGCAGTGGAAGGAAGAGTACGGCGGCCGGATCCTCGGCCAGCTGCGCCGCCTGGGCGCGGGCCTCGACTGGTCGCGCGAACGGTTCACCATGGACGAGGGCCTCTCCCGCGCCGTCCAGAAGATCTTCAAGGACCTCTACGACGACGGTCTGATCTACCGCGCCGAGCGCATCATCAACTGGTGCCCGCGCTGCCTCACCGCCATCTCGGACATCGAGGTGGACTACCAGGAGGACGACGGCGAGCTGGTCTCCCTCCGGTACGGCGAGGGCGACGAGACCCTGGTCGTCGCCACCACCCGGGTCGAGACGATGCTCGGCGACACCGCCGTCGCCGTCCACCCCGACGACGAGCGCTACGCCCACCTCATCGGCAAGCGCATCAAGCTGCCGCTGACCGACCGCACCATCCCGGTGGTCGCCGATACCCACGTCGACCCGGAGTTCGGCACCGGCGCCGTCAAGGTGACCCCGGCGCACGACCCGAACGACTTCGCGATCGGCCAGCGCCACGACCTGGAGTCCCTCACGGTCATGGACGAGCGCGGTGTTATCACCGTGCCCGGTCCCTTCCAGGGACTCGACCGCTTCGAGGCCCGCTCGGCCATCGTCGCCGCGCTGCGCGAACAGGGGCGTGTCGTCGCGGAGAAGCGCCCGTACGTCCACTCCGTGGGGCACTGCTCCCGCTGCAAGACCACCATCGAGCCGAGGCTCTCCCTCCAGTGGTGGGTCAAGGTCGAGACGCTCGCCAAGGCCGCCGGTGACGCGGTGCGCGACGAGCGGGTCGCCCTGCACCCCAAGGACATGGAGAAGCGGTACTTCGACTGGGTCGACAACCTCCACGACTGGACGATCTCTCGCCAGCTCTGGTGGGGCCACCGCATCCCCGTCTGGTACGGGCCGAACGGCGAGGTCGTCTGCGTCGGCCCCGACGACGAGGCGCCCACCGGAGAGGGCTGGACCCAGGACGAGGACGTCCTGGACACCTGGTTCTCCTCGGGCCTGTGGCCCTTCTCCACGCTCGGCTGGCCGGAACAGACGCCGGACCTCAAGAAGTTCTACTCCACGGACGTCCTGCTCACCGGCCACGACATCATCTTCTTCTGGGTCGTCCGGATGATGATGTTCGGCCTGTACGCGATGGACGGCGAGGTGCCCTTCAAGACGGTCGCCCTCACCGGCCTGGTCCGCGACGAGTTCGGCAAGAAGATGTCGAAGTCCAACCCGAACGCGGTCGACCCGATCGAGTGGATGGACGCCTACGGGTCCGACGCCGTCCGGTTCACCCTGGCCAACGGCGCCAACCCGGGCGCCGACGTCCCGATCGGCGAGGACTGGGTCAAGGCCTCCCGCAACTTCGCCAACAAGATCTGGAACGCCACCCGTTTCGCCCTGATGAACGGCGCGACGATCGAGGGACCGCTCCCGGACCCCTCCGCGATGACGGCCACCGACCGCTGGATCCTGTCGCGCCTCAACGAGACCGTCGCCGACGTCGACCGGTACTACGACGACTTCCAGTTCGCCAAGGTCTCCGACGCGCTGTACCACTTCGCGTGGGACGAGGTCTTCGACTGGTACGTCGAGCTGTCCAAGACGACGTTCTTCGCCGGTGGCGAGCAGGCCAAGGTCTCCGGCCGGGTCCTCGGCGAGGTCCTCGACGTCACCCTGCGCCTGCTCCACCCGATCGTCCCGTTCGTCACGGAGACGCTGTGGACCACGTTGACCGGCGGCGAGTCCGTGGTCGTCGCCGACTGGCCCGCCGACTCCGGCTTCCGTGACGAGGCGGCCGAAAAGGAGATCGAGCTGGTCCAGCAGGTCATCACCGAGGTCCGCCGCTTCAAGGGCGACCAGGGGCTCAAGCCCGGGCAGAAGGTCCCCGCCGAGCTGACCCTCGTCGGTACCGCGCTCGCCCCGCACGAATCGGCCATCCGCCAGCTGCTGCGCCTGGAAGCGGCCGGAACGGGCTTCAGCGCCACCGCCTCCCTCCCGGTCGCCGGGGCCACCGTCGCCCTGGACCTGTCCGGCACCATCGACGTGCCGGCCGAGCGCAAGCGCCTCACGAAGGACCTGGAGGCCGCCCGGAAGGAGAAGGCCCAGGCGGAGGGCAAGCTCGGCAACGAGGCCTTCCTCGCCAAGGCCCCGGACAACGTGGTCGACAAGATCCGCGGCCGGCTCTCCAAGGCCGAGGCCGACATCGAGCGGATCGGCGCCCAGCTGGCAGCCCTCCCGCAGAGCTGATGTCCTGAGGCCGGAGCCCCCGCACCCCCGACCGACCGGGCGAGCGGGGGCTTCGCCGTACGCCCCCGTGCCCCGCCCGGCCCCACTCCGCCGGGCGCTGCGCGCGATGTCGGCGCCCATCCGTAGACTGGGCGCGTGAGTAAGCCCCGCCCTTCAGACCGGCACGACGCGCCCGATCCCGACGACACCTTCGAGGAGATCGTCGACGAGGCGACCCAGCGCGACCCCGACCTGGCGGTGATCGAGGCCGGGAGCCGCACGCTGCGCGCCCACTCGGGCCAGCCCCAGGGCGAAGCGGCCCCGGCCCGCCCGGCCGACCCCGAGACCGACCAGGCGCTGCGCGCGGTGGAGCAGGAGCTCGCCGGACGCTGGGGCGAGACCAAGCTGGAGCCGTCCGTCACGCGCATCGCCGCGCTGATGGACGTCCTCGGTGAGCCGCAGCGCGCCTACCCCTCCATCCACATCACCGGCACCAACGGCAAGACCAGCACGGCCCGCATGATCGAGGCCCTGCTCAACGCCTTCGAGCTGCGCACCGGCCGCTACACCTCCCCGCACGTCCAGTCGATCACCGAGCGGATCAGCCTGGACGGCTCCCCGATCGAGCCCGAGCGCTTCATCGAGACGTACGAGGACGTCAAGCCGTACGTCGAGATGGTCGACGCCCAGCAGCCCTACCGGCTCTCCTTCTTCGAGGTCCTCACCGGCATGGCGTACGCGGCCTTCGCCGACGCGCCCGTCGACGTGGCGGTCGTCGAGGTCGGCATGGGCGGCACCTGGGACGCCACCAACGTCATCGACTCCACGGTCGCCGTCGTCACCCCGATCTCGCTGGACCACACCGACCGGCTCGGCACCACGCCCGCCGAGATCGCCGGGGAGAAGGCCGGGGTCATCAAGCAGGGCGCCACGGTCATCCTGGCGCAGCAGCCGGTCGACGCCGCGCAGGTGATGCTCAAGAAGGCCGTCGAGGTCGACGCCACCGTGGCCCGCGAGGGCATGGAGTTCGGTGTCACCTCCCGCGAGATCGCGGTCGGCGGACAGCTGCTGACGCTGCGCGGACTGGGCGGCGAGTACACGGACATCTTCCTTCCGCTGTACGGGGCCCACCAGGCGCACAACGCGGCCGTCGCGCTCTCCGCCGTCGAGGCGTTCTTCGGCATCGGCGCCGAGCAGGCCCGCTCCCTCGACATCGACGCGATCCGCAAGGCGTTCGCCTCGGTGCTCTCGCCCGGCCGCCTGGAGGTCGTGCGCTCCAGCCCGACCGTCGTGCTGGACGCCGCGCACAACCCGGCGGGGGCCAAGGCGGCGGCGGACGGCATCTCCGAGGCGTTCAGCTTCTCCCGGCTGATCGGCGTGGTCGGCACGAGTGGTGACAAGGACGCCCGCGGGCTCCTGGAGGCCTTCGAGCCGATCTTCGCCGAGATCGTCATCACGCAGAACTCCACCGCCCGCGCGATGGACGTGGACGAGCTGGCCGCGATCGCCGTCGAGGTCTTCGGCGACGACCGGGTCCAGGTCGAGCCGCGCCTCGACGACGCGCTGGAGGCGGCGATCACGCTGGCCGAGGAGGAAGACGAGTACGCGGGCGCCGGGGTGCTGGTGACCGGATCCGTGATCACGGTCGGCGAAGCCCGGCTGCTGCTGGGAAGGGGCTGAACAGAAGGATGCGGACGCTCTGCGCCTCGACGCTGATCGGCGAGTTCTTCGTGATCGGCTTCGCCGGTCTCGTCGCGATGAAGCTGGACGACGCCTCCATGGCCCTGGTCTGGACGGTGTGCGGCATCGGCATGGCCCTGTCCGTGCTGCTGTGCGGACTGATCACCCGGCCCGGCGGCGTCCAGCTGGGCTGGGCGCTCCAGGCCGCACTGGTCCTGAGCGGTTTCGTCGTCCCGATGATGTTCGTCCTGGGCCTGGCCTTCGGCGGTCTGTGGTGGGCCTCGGTCCACTACGGCCGCAAGATCGACGAGGCCAAGGCCAACTGGGCGGCCCAGCGGGAAGCCGGAGAGGCCACGGCCTGAGGCCCTCGGCCGGGCTTCCCGTCCGGATGTCCGGATCGTGCCGGGCCTGCCCGGCATGCTCGCCCCCGGGCCCCGGAAATCCGGGGCCCGAAGGTGACCCTGGGTGAACCCGGGCGCGGACCCGCCTCCGGACCCCTGTAATCTCGCCCTCACCGCACCCGTATGCCTGGCCTTGCAAGGAGCCGTACATGACTCAGCGCACTCTCGTCCTGCTCAAGCCCGACGCGGTCCGCCGTGGCCTGATCGGCGAGATCGTCGGCCGCATCGAGCGCAAGGCGGACTGGCGGATCACGGCGCTGGAGCTGCGCACCCTGGACCACGAGACGCTGGAGCAGCACTACGGCGAGCACCAGGGCCGCCCGTTCTACGAGCCGCTCATGGAGTTCATGAAGTCCGGCCCCGTCGTCGCCCTGGTGGCCGAAGGTGAGCGGGTCATCGAGGGCGTCCGCGCCCTGGCCGGCCCCACCGACCCGATCGCCGCCGCGCCCGGGTCCATCCGTGGTGACTTCGGCACGATCACCCGGGAGAACCTCATCCACGCCTCGGACTCCGAGGAGTCCGCGGAGCGAGAACTGAAGCTTTTCTTCCCGGGACTTTCCTGACTCGATCGGCCAAACAGCGCTGTACGCCTGGGGCGACCGAAGTAATTCGGTCGCCCCTCGGCATAGGGTTTGGGATCGCGGGAACGCATCCCTCCGACGTAACGTCACCATGGGTAGAACGGGCACCCGTTCCGCTCACACTGGCGAAGGACCCTCGCGCTGTGTCCGTGCATACGGCACTACGATGGAAGCTTCCACGCCCGCAGCGCCAACCTCGCCTACCAGAACAAGCCATCTTCGCTACCTGGGAAGGCCCGACGCATCCTCATGGGGAACAAGGGGAACTCAATGTCGTTCATCGGCCGTGACATGGCTATCGACCTCGGGACTGCCAACACGCTGGTGTACGTCAGGGGGCGCGGCATCGTTCTGAACGAGCCGTCCGTCGTGGCCATCAACACCAACACCGGCGGAATTCTGGCGGTCGGCTCCGAGGCCAAGAAGATGATCGGGCGCACGCCGGGCAACATCGTTGCCGTGCGGCCCCTGAAGGACGGCGTGATCGCCGACTTCGAGATCACCGAGCGGATGCTCCGCTACTTCATCCTCAAGATCCACAAGCGTCGCTACCTGGCCCGCCCCCGCGTCGTCGTCTGTGTGCCCTCCGGTATCACCGGGGTCGAGCGCCGCGCCGTCATCGAGGCGTCCACGCAGGCCGGCGCGCGCCAGGTGCACATCATCGAGGAGCCCATGGCCGCGGCCATCGGTTCGGGCCTGCCGGTCCACGAGGCCACCGGGAACATGGTCGTGGACATCGGCGGCGGCACCACCGAGGTCGCCGTGATCTCACTCGGCGGCATCGTCACCGCCCAGTCGATCCGCACCGCCGGTGACGAGCTCGACAACGCGATCATCCAGCACATCAAGAAGGAGTACTCACTCCTCCTCGGTGAGCGGTCCGCCGAACAGATCAAGATCACCATCGGTTCGGCGTTCGACCTGGAGAAGGACGAGCACACCGAGATCCGCGGCCGCGACCTGGTCTCCGGGCTGCCCAAGACGGTCGTCATCTCGGCCGCCGAGGTCCGCAAGGCCATCGAGGAACCGGTCAACGCGATCGTCGACGCCGTGAAGACGACGCTCGACAAGTGCCCGCCCGAGCTGTCCGGCGACATCATGGACCGCGGCATCGTCCTCACCGGCGGCGGCGCGCTGCTGCGCGGTCTGGACGAGCGGCTGCGCCACGAGACGGGCATGCCGATCCACATCGCCGAGGACCCGCTGGACTCGGTGGCGCTCGGCTCCGGCAAGTGCGTCGAGGAGTTCGAGGCGCTCCAGCAGGTCCTGGACGCCCAGCCCCGCCGCTAGAGCACTTCGGGAGGTGCCCCTCCGGGGACATCACCCGATCCGGCGAGCGGACGCTGACGCTCCGCCCGCCGGATCGTTGATATAGATCGTTGCTGTACCTGTACCGACGCGGAGACACATCGACGCGGCGTACGCACGTACAGCGACGTACACACAGGCACGAACATTCCGACGAGGAAGGCACGGCCGCCGCACGTGAGGGACACACGAGAGAGCCGGCTGCTCCTGGTGCTGCTGATCGCCATCGCATTCGCCCTGATCACGGTCGATATCCGGGGCGGCGAGGAGTCACCGGTCGACGGCGCGCGGCAGGCCGCGGCCACCGTCTTCGGGCCGGTCGAGAACGGCGTGGCGGCAGCGGTCGATCCGGTGGGCAACGCCATAGGCGCGGTACGGGACTCCGGCAACCGGCACGACCGGATCTCCACCCTGGAGCTGGAGAACGCCGCGCTGAAGGCCAAGCTCGGCAGCGACGACCGCACCGACAGCCGGGTCCGCCAGCTCGACGCCATGCTGAAGAACGCGGGCGCCGGACAGTACGGCATCAAGGGCGCCGAGGTCATCGCCATAGGAGCGGCCCAGGGCTTCTCCTGGACGGTCACCATCGACGCCGGGGCCGACGACGGCATCCGCCGCGACATGACCGTCCTCAACGGGGAGGGGCTGGTCGGCCGGGTCACCACCGTCGGCCCCAGCACCGCGACGGTCCTGCTCGCCAACGACCCCGACTTCACCGTCGGCACCCGGATGGAGAAGACCGACGAGCTCGGCTTCGCCACCGGCCAGGGCTCGCGCCCGCTGTCGGTGCAGTTCCTCAACGGCAAGGCCAAGGTGGAGGCCGGCGACCGGCTGGTCACCTTCGGCTCCAGCAAGGACAAGCCCTTCGTGCCCGGAGTGCCGGTCGGTGAGGTCGTCCGCGTCGACCCCTCCGGCGGCGCGCTGACCCGGACCGTCTACGTGAAGCCGTACGTCGGGTTCACCAAGCTCGACATCGTCGGCGTCGTCGTCCAGGCGCCCCGCGAGGACCCGCGCGACACGGTCCTGCCCAAGCAGCCCGTCAAGAAGAAGCCGAAGCCGACCCCCACGGTCACCGTCACGGTGCAGCCCAACGGGGACCTGGTGGACGGCTCCGGCAAGGTCGTCGGCAACATCAACGAGAAGCCGGGCGGCGACGCCGCCGGTGACGCGGCAGGCGACCAGCAGGGCAACGCCCAACCCGACAACGCGGCCAACGACCAGGAGTAGAGCTGATCCCCATGCGCATCAACCGGACTCTGCTCTCCACCGTTCTGGTCGTCATCGCCCTCGTCGTCCAGGTCTCCGTCCTCGCCCGCCTCCAGCTCCCCGGGGCCGTCCCCGACCTGCTGCTCCTCACCGTCCTCGGACTCGCCTTCGTGTACGGGCCGGTCAGCGGCTCCCTCATCGGCTTCGGCGCGGGCCTCCTCGCGGACCTCGCCCCGCCCGCCGACCACGCCGCCGGGCGCTACGCCCTGGTGCTCTGCGTCATCGGCTACCTCGCCGGCCTGGCCCGGCCGGAGAACGGGCAGCTGAAGTCGGCCTTCGCCCCGATGGCCGTGGTCGTCTCCGCCGCGATCGGCTCGACCCTGCTGTATGCGGGCGTCGGCGCGCTCGTCGGCGACACCGCCGCCCGCCATGTGGGCCTGGGCAGCCTGCTGTTCACGGCCGCGATCTACGACCTGCTGCTGGCGCCCTTCGTGGTGCCGCTCATCATGGCGCTGGCCAGACGCACCGAGAACGATCCGCTCGCCGAGGCCTCCTCCGGCGGCAACGACGTCGCCGCCGGCTGGCTCGCCTCGGGCACCGGTCTGCGGATCGGCAACCAGCGCGGCGGGCTGCGCGTCAAGGCCGCCCGCAACCGCGCCGCCCGCGCGGGCAGGATCAAGGGGGTCAAGCGACTGTGAAGCCGTACGCGACCGAGGAGGCCGGGGGCGCTCCGTGAGGCTGTATTTCCCGGGGGACGACCCCCGCACCCCCAGCAGGACCACCCCAGGGGGCACCGCGTGAGCAACATTCCCGAGACCGGGCGGACCCAGCGGGTCCAGATCCGGCTCATCGTCATCCAGGTCCTCGTCTTCTCGCTGCTGCTCACCCTCGGCGGGCGCCTGTGGTACCTCCAGATCCGCAACGGCGACGAGTACACCGCCGAAGCCGCGGGCAACGGGGTGCAGCAGGTCGTCCAGCCCGCCGTGCGCGGCTCGATCCTCGACGCCCGCGGCGTACCGCTCGCCGACAACGAGACCCGCCTCGTCGTCTCCGCGAGCCGCACCGAGCTGTTGAAGATGAAGGACGACGGCGTCGGCGTCCTCACCCGCCTCGCCGACGTCCTGGACATGAAGGCGCAGGACGTCCGGGACAAGGTCCGCCTCTGCGACTCCAAGACCCCCCAGCCCTGCTGGAACGGATCGCCCTACCAGCCGATCCCGGTCACCGACGAGGCCACCACCCAGCAGGCCCTCCAGATTCGCGAGCGCGCCGAGGACTTCCCCGGCATCACCGCCGAACCCACCGCCGTACGCCGCTACGCCGCGCCCGGCAAGGCGAGGACCGCACAGGTCCTCGGCTACCTCTCGCCCGTCACCGACGAGGAGATCCAGAAGGCGCAGGACGGCCCGTCGCCCTACCTCCGCTCCGACCAGGTCGGCCGCTCCGGCCTGGAGCGCACGTACGACAAGGAGCTGCGCGGCAAGGCGGGCGTCACCCGCTACGAGGTCGACAACCTCGGCCGCGTCATGGGCGAGGCGGAGAACGACCCGGCGGTGGCCGGCTCCAGCCTCGTCACCAGCCTCGACGCCCGGGTCCAGGCGGTGGCCGAGTACGAGCTCGCCCAGGCGATGAAGACCGTCCGCCAGGAGACCGACAAGATCACCGGCCGGAAGTACGAGGCCGACTCCGGCGCCGTCGTCGTGATGGAGTCCAAGACGGGCCGCATCGTGTCGATGGCCTCCCAGCCCGACTACGACCCCAACGACTGGGTCGGCGGCATCTCCGGCAAGCAGTACGCCAAGCTCACCAGCAAGAAGTCCAACTACCCGCTGCTGAACCGGGGCATCCAGGGCCAGGCCCCCGCAGGCTCGATCTTCAAGGTGGTGTCGGCGAGCGCCGCCGTGCGCGCCGGTCACGACTTCGACGACCTCTACCAGTGCAGCAGCTCCTACAGCCTCGGCAACCAGACCTTCGCCAACTTCGAGTCCCAGGGGCACGGTCCCATCACCCTCGGCGACGCGCTCAAGTACTCCTGCAACACCGTCTTCTACCGTCTCGGCCACGAGGAGTGGGCGAAGGACGGCGGCATAAAGCCGAAGAAGAACGCCAAGGACTGGTTCTACCGCACCGCCCGTGACTTCGGGCTCGGCGCCGAGACCGGCATCGACCTGCCCAACGAGGTCAAGGGCCGCATCCCGGACCGCCAGTGGAAGCAGGACTTCTGGGAGGCCAACAAGGACGCCTGGTGCAAGGAGGGCAAGAAGGGCGGCACCTACGTCCAGCAGATCGCGTACGAGAGCTGCCTCGAAGGCAACCAGCTCAAGGCCTACGACAGCATCAACTACTCGATCGGCCAGGGTGACGTGCTGGTCACGCCCATCCAGATGGCCACCGCCTACGCCGCCATCAGCAACGGCGGCACCCTCCACGAGCCCACCGTCGGCAAGGCCGTGATCAGCCCGGACGGCAAGAGCGTCCAGGAGATCAAGCCCAAGGTCAGCGGCAAGCTGCCGGTCAGCGCCCAGACCATCAAGGACCTCGACAAGGGGCTGCGCTCGGTGGTCGAGCCCGGCGGCACCGCCGCCTGGCGGTTCGGCGGCTGGCCGCAGGACAAGATCCCGATGCGGGCCAAGACCGGCACCGCCCAGGTGTACGGCAAGCAGACCACCGGATGGTTCGCGACCTACACCGACGACTACACGATCGTCATGACGATCTCCCAGGGCGGCACCGGCTCCGGCTCCTCCGGGCCCGCCGTCCGCAAGATCTACGACGCGCTCTACGGCCTCGACGCCGAGGGCAACCAGGACAAGAAGAAGGCCCTGCTGCCGAAGCCCCAGAAGGCGCTGCCGAAGATCCAGCCCGACGGCTCGATCTACGCCCCCGAGGTCAAGCCCTACGACCCCACTCCGGCCGAGCCCCAGCAGCAGCCGGGCGGACAGGAGCCCCAGTTGCCCCTGCCGCCCGGAGGCCAGCCCGGACTCACCGGATCGCCGGCGTCGAACGGGAGGCAGCCCTGATGGCAGGTGGATTCTCCGTCTCCCGCTACGGCCCGGACGAGGGCTCCTGGGCCAAGCTGACCGCCCGCGACTCCCTCGCGCGGCGGCTGGACTGGCCGCTGCTCGGGGCCGCGCTCGCGCTCTCGTTCCTCGGCGCGCTGCTCGTGTGGTCCGCGACCCGCAACCGCGACCACCTCACCCAGGGCGACCCGTACTTCTTCCTCCTGAGGCACGCCCTCAACACCGGCATCGGCCTCGCCCTGATGATCGGCACGATCTGGCTCGGCCACCGCACGCTGCGCGGGGCCGTCCCGGTCCTCTACGGCATCTCGGTGCTGCTGGTCCTGGCGGTCCTCACCCCGCTCGGCACCACGGTCAACGGCGCCCACGCGTGGATCAAGCTCCCCGCGGGCTTCTCGATCCAGCCCTCCGAGTTCACCAAGATCACCATCATCCTCGTGATGGCGATGCTGCTGGCGGCCCGCGTCGACGCGGGCGACCAGGCCCACCCCGACCACCGGACCGTCGCCAAGGCGCTGGGCCTCGCGGCCATCCCCATGGCCATCGTCATGCTCATGCCGGACCTCGGCTCGGTGATGGTCATGGCCGTCATCGTCCTCGGCGTCCTGCTGGCCTCCGGCGCCTCCAACCGCTGGGTCTTCGGCCTCCTCGGCGCGGGCGTGGCCGGAGCCGTCTCCATCTGGCAGCTCGGCCTGCTCGACGACTACCAGATCGCTCGCTTCGCCGCCTTCGCCAACCCCGCGCTCGACCCGGCGGGCGTCGGCTACAACACCAACCAGGCCCGTATCGCGATCGGCTCCGGCGGACTCACCGGCACCGGGCTCTTCGAAGGCACCCAGACCACCGGTCAGTTCGTGCCCGAGCAGCAGACCGACTTCGTCTTCACCGTCGCCGGCGAGGAGCTGGGCTTCCTCGGCGCGGGACTGATCATCGTGCTCCTGGGCGTCGTCCTGTGGCGCGCCTGCCGGATCGCCCGCGAGACCACCGAGCTGTACGGCACGGTCGTCGCCGCCGGGATCATCGCCTGGTTCGCCTTCCAGTCCTTCGAGAACATCGGCATGACGCTCGGCATCATGCCGGTCGCCGGACTGCCGCTGCCCTTCGTCTCCTACGGAGGGTCCTCGATGTTCGCCGTCTGGGTGGCGATCGGGCTGCTCCAGTCCATCCGGGTGCAACGGCCGATGTCCGCCTGAACCCGGCGCACGCGGGTAGGTGTCCGTACATGGCGGACACCAAGCGCGAGATCGAGCGGAAGTACGAAGCCACCGACGACACCCGGCTGCCCGACCTGACCCGGGCGGCCGGGGTCGACCGGATGGCCCACCACGGCCTGACCGAGCTCGACGCGGTCTACTACGACACCGCCGACCTCCGCCTCGCCGCCGACGCCCTCACCCTGCGCCGCAGGACCGGCGGGGCGGACGAGGGCTGGCACCTGAAGTTCCCCGTCGCCACCGGCATCCGCGACGAGATCCACGAGCCGCTCGCCGACGCCCTGCCGCCCCCGCTGGCCGCCCTCCTGCGCTCCCGGGTCCGCCACGCGGAGATCGCCCCCGTCGTCCGGCTGCTCTCCGCCCGCGACGTCCACCGGCTCACCGCCGCCGACGGCGCCCTCCTCGCCGAGGTCAGCGTCGACCGGGTCCGCGCCGAGCGACTCGCGGGGGAGGGGACCGGCACCACGGCCGCCTGGACCGAGATCGAGGTGGAGCTGGCCGACGACGGCGACCCCGCGATCCTGGACGCCGTCGAGAAGCGGCTGCGCAAGGCCGGGGTGCGCCCCGCCACATCCGCCTCCAAGCTCGCCAGGGCACTGGAGGAGACGACACCGCGTCGCGACGAGACCGGCCACGGCAAACCGGCGCTCCACACCGCGGGCGACCACGTCCTCGCCTACGTACGCGAACAGATCCGCGTGATCGTCGACCTCGACCCCGCCGTCCGCCGCGACCTGCCCGACTCCGTGCACAAGATGCGCGTCGCCACCCGCCGGCTGCGCAGCACCTTCAAGACCCACCGGGGACTCCTCGACCGCGAGGTCACCGACCCCCTCGGCGCGGAGCTCAAGTGGCTCGCCGCCGAACTGGGCCTCGACCGCGACCAGGAGGTCCTGGACGAGCGCCTCGGCTCCCGCGTCGACGCCCTGCCCGCCGCCCTGACGCTCGGCCCGGTGCGCGGCCGCATGCGCGCCTGGTCGGCCGCCCGCCGCACCGGATCGCGCCGCAGGATCATCGACGTACTGGACGGGAAGCGGTATCTGGACCTCCTGGACGCCCTCGACGCGCTGATCGCCGACCCGCCCCTGCGCCCCGCCGCCGGCCGCGCGCCGGAGAAGGCCCTGCCGCGGGCGGTCCTCAAGGACTACAAGAAGCTCGCGCGCCGTATGAGCCACGCTCTGGAGCAACCGCCGGGCCCCGGGCGGGACACGGCGATGCACGAGGCCCGCAAGGCCGCCAAACGCGCCCGGTACGCGGGCGAGACGGCCCGCCCCGCGCTCGGCAAGCCCGCCAAGCGCTTCGCCAAGCGTGTGAAGGCCGTGCAGTCCGTCCTCGGCGACCATCAGGACAGCGTCGTCGCCCGCGAGGCCCTGCGCATGCTCGCGATCCAGTCGCACGCGGCGGGGGAGACCGCGTTCACCTGGGGACTCCTGTACGGGCAGGAGGAGGCCGCGGCCGAGGCCCGGGAGCGCGAACTGCCCGAGGTCTGGGCCCGCGCCTGCGCTCCCGGACTGCGCGCGGATCTGAAGCGTTGAGTACCGGGGTACGCTGGATGGTCACCCCTGCCGGCTCACGAAGGTTCGCGAGATGTCTGCCGCATCGGTCTTCCCACAGCTCGAAGCTCTGCTCCCGCATGTGCAGAAGCCCATCCAGTACGTCGGCGGTGAGCTGAACTCCACCGTCAAGGAGTGGGACAGCTGCGACGTCCGCTGGACCCTCATGTACCCCGACGCCTACGAGGTCGGACTCCCCAACCAGGGCGTCATGATCCTCTACGAGGTGCTCAACGAGCGCGAGGGCGTCCTCGCCGAGCGCACGTACAGCGTCTGGCCCGACCTCGAAGCGCTGATGCGCGAGCACAACGTGCCGCAGTTCACCGTGGACAGCCACCGCCCCGTCGGCGCGTTCGACGTCTTCGGGCTGAGCTTCTCCACCGAGCTGGGCTACACCAACATGCTCACCGCCCTGGACCTCGCGGGCATCCCGCTGGAGTCCAAGGACCGTGACGTCGACCACCCGATCGTCCTCGCGGGCGGCCACGCCGCGTTCAACCCCGAGCCGATCGCGGACTTCATCGACTGCGCGGTCGTCGGCGACGGCGAGCAGGCCGTCCTGGAGATCACCGAGATCATCCGCGCCTGGAAGGCCGAGGGCCGCCCCGGCGGCCGTGACGAGGTGCTCTTCCGGCTGTCGAAGACCGGCGGGGTCTACGTCCCGCGCTTCTACGACGTCGAGTACCTCCCCGACGGCCGGATCGGCCGCGTCGTGCCCAACCGGTCCGGCGTGCCGTGGCGGGTCTCCAAGCACACGGTGATGGACCTCGACGAGTGGCCCTACCCCAAGCAGCCGCTCGTCCCGCTCGCGGAGACCGTGCACGAGCGGATGTCCGTGGAGATCTTCCGCGGCTGCACCCGCGGCTGCCGTTTCTGCCAGGCCGGCATGATCACGCGCCCCGTGCGGGAGCGAAGCATCACCGGCATCGGCGAGATGGTCGAGAAGGGCCTCAAGGCGACCGGCTTCGAGGAGGTCGGCCTGCTCTCGCTCTCCTCCGCCGACCACAGCGAGATCGGCGACATCGCCAAGGGCCTCGCCGACCGCTACACCGAGGACAAGGTCGGCCTCTCGCTGCCCTCGACCCGCGTCGACGCGTTCAACGTCGACCTGGCCAACGAGCTGACCCGCAACGGCCGCCGCTCCGGCCTCACCTTCGCCCCCGAGGGCGGCTCCGAGCGCATGCGCAAGGTCATCAACAAGATGGTCTCGGAGGAGGATCTGATCCGGACCGTCGCCACCGCCTACGGCAACGGCTGGCGTCAGGTGAAGCTGTACTTCATGTGCGGCCTGCCCACCGAGACCGACGAGGACGTCCTCCAGATCGGCGACATGGCGGTCAACGTCATCGCCAAGGGCCGCGAGGTCTCCGGCCAGAACGACATCCGCGCCACGGTCTCCATCGGCGGCTTCGTCCCCAAGCCGCACACCCCCTTCCAGTGGGCCCCGCAGCTCAGCGCCGAGGACACCGACGCCCGGCTGAAGAAGCTCCGCGACAAGATCCGCGGCGACAAGAAGTACGGCCGCTCCATCGGCTTCCGCTACCACGACGGCAAGCCCGGCATCGTCGAGGGACTCCTCTCGCGCGGCGACCGCCGCGTCGGCTCCGTCATCCGCGAGGTCTACGAGTCCGGCGGCCGCTTCGACGGCTGGCGCGAGCACTTCAGCTACGACCTCTGGATGAACTGTGCCGAGAAGACGCTGCCCACGTTCGGGGTCGACGTCGACTGGTACACCACCCGCGAGCGCACCTACGAGGAGGTCCTGCCCTGGGACCACCTCGACTCCGGCCTGGACAAGGACTGGCTCTGGGAGGACTGGCAGGACGCGCTCGACGAGACCGAGGTCGAGGACTGCCGCTGGACCCCCTGCTTCGACTGCGGCGTCTGCCCGCAGCTCGACCTGGACATCCAGATCGGCCCGACCGGCAAGAAGCTCCTGCCGCTCAGTGTCGTCAACAAGTAGCCCCTCGCGTGTTCCGAGCGTGTCCCGTGTGACGACACGGTGACGTCAGGCCCGGCCGGCAACCCCGGACCGGGCCTGACGCGTCCTTGACGGCATGGACTACGGCAAGCACCAGGATCCTCAGGGGTACGAGCCCGGCGAAGCCATCCTGACCACGCTGATCAGGATCCCGGTGCGGATCGTGGTCCTGGTGCTCGTCCTGCCCGTCCGCATGGTCTGGGACGCGCTCACCGCGCTCTGGCACGCCACCGACCGTGTCCTGCTGCGCCCGCTGGGCCGGGCCCTGGCATGGCTCCTCGACACCCTCGTACGGACCCCGTTGACCTGGCTGTACACCTGGGTCCTCACACCACTGGGCAGGGCCGCCTCCTGGCTGGCCGTCGCCCTCCTCCTGTGGCCCTGGATCGGCCTGTGGCGGTACGTGATCGTTCCCGTCGCCCGCTACGGGATCGCCACGTCGGCCGTATGGCTGTACGGGGCCGTCCTCACCCCGCTGGGCCACGGCCTGCGGTGGATCGGCACCGCCCTGCTGGCCCCGGCGGCACGCGGTCTCAAAACCGGCCTGGCCTGGCTGTTCGCCACCCTGCTCGTCCTGCCGGTCGCGGCTCTGTGGCGGTACGTGATCGTCCCCGTGGTCCACTACGGCCTGATCGTCCCGGTGGTGTGGCTGTACGGGGCCGTCCTCACCCCCCTCGGCCTCGGCGCGGCGTGGGTCCTGGGCAGGCTGTGGCAGGGCACCGCCTGGGCGCTGGGTCAGCTCTGGCGGGGGACCGCGGCGACCGGACGCGGGCTGGGCATCGCCCTCGCCTGGCTGGTCATGACCCTCCTGGTCGCCCCCGCCTCCTGGACGTACCGCCGGATCCTCGCCCCGATCGGCCGGGAGACCGCCGCCGCGTTCGAGGTCGCCTGGCGGATCGCCGGATACCTCTCCCGGGCCGTCGGCCGGGCCCTCGCCACGATCGCCCGGTACCTGATCGGCGCACCGGTCTCCTGGGCGTACCGCACCGTGTGCACCCCCGTCGGCCACTTCCTGCGCGACTCCGTGTGGGCCCCGGCCCGCCGCGCCGCCGCCGAGGCGGGCCGGTCCGCCCGCGCGGCCCTCGCGCTGTCTCTTATACACATC
>NZ_NTGZ01000259.1 GCF_002551245.1 Streptomyces sp. rh34 | reverse complement strand
GCCGCCGCAGGAGTGCCCGCCGGAGCCGTCGCCGCCGGAGTCGCCCCCCGACCACCAGCCGCCGGAGCCGCCTCCGCCGTCGGCGGAGGCTCCGCTCGCGGAGCGGCGGCGTCCGGCGCGCGGCTTGGACGGTCCGCGCCCGCCGGTGACCCGCAGACCGGCCAGCAGCGCTCCGATGACGACCACGGCGACCAGCACCGCGATGAAGACGCTCATGCTCCCCACCCGCCCTTCTTTCCCCCGAAGCGAGGTCCCCCGTCGCTTCCCCGTTGTTGTGTGACAGGGGGATTCCCCCGCACTCCGCGCGCCAAAGCGGACTTGAGCAACTCCAGAGCTTCGGCCCAGGATGGCGCCCATGACACAGGGACGAGCGACCCAGGGAACCCGGGCGGACGGGCGGCCACTGCTCAACCGCCGCCTCGCCGCGTTCGGCACGACGATCTTCGCGGAGATGTCCGCGCTGGCCGTGCGGACCGGCTCCATCAACCTCGGCCAGGGCTTCCCCGACACCGACGGCCCCGAGGAGATCCGGGAGGCGGCGGTCCGGGCGCTGCGCGCCGGGCACGGCAACCAGTACCCGCCGGGCCCCGGCGTCCCGGAGCTGCGCACCGCCGTCGCCGCCCACCAGCAACGCTTCTACGGCCTGACCTGGTCCCCTCAGACGGAGGTCCTGGTGACGACCGGGGCCACCGAGGCGATCGCCGCCTCCCTGCTCGCCCTCCTCGAACCGGGCGACGAGGTCATCGCGTTCGAGCCGTACTACGACTCGTACGCCGCCTGCATCGCCATGGCGGGCGCGAAGCGCGTACCCCTCACCCTGCGCGCCCCGTCCTTCCGCCCGGACCTCGACGAGCTGCGCACCCTGATCACCCCGCGCACCCGCCTCCTGCTCCTGAACACCCCGCACAACCCGACCGGCGCGGTGCTCACCTCCGACGAGCTCGCCGGGATCGCGGCCCTCGCGGTGGAGCACGATCTGCTGGTGGTCACGGACGAGGTGTACGAGCACCTGGTCTTCGCGGGGGCGCACCACCCGATCGCCGCCCTGCCCGGCATGCGGGAGCGCACGGTGTCGATCTCCTCGTCGGGCAAGACGTTCTCGTACACCGGGTGGAAGATCGGCTGGGTCACCGGGGACGCGCCGCTGGTGGCCGCCGTGCGCGCGGCGAAGCAGTATCTGACCTTCGTGAGCGGGGGCCCGTTCCAGTACGCGATCGCCGAGGCGCTCGCCCTGCCCGACGCCTTCTTCACCGAATTCCGAGAGGGCATGCGCCGCAAGCGGGATCTGCTGGCGAAGGGGCTGCGCGCCGCGGGCTTCCGGGTGTACGAGCCGGAGGGGACGTACTTCATCACCACCGACATCTCCCCGTTCGGCGACGAGGACGCGGGCGCCTTCTGCCGCGCGCTCCCGGAGCGCTGCGGGGTGGCTGCCGTGCCGAACTCGGTCTTCTACGACGACCCGGAGGCGGGCCGCAGCCAGGTCCGCTTCACCTTCTGCAAGAAGGACGAGGTCCTCTCGGAGGCGGTGGAGCGGCTGGCACGGCTGGGCTGAGTACGCGGACGGCCCGGGCGGCGGTCGTGGTGACCGCTTGCCCGGGCCGCTGCCGTGGACCGTGGGGTCAGGAGCCCGCGGGCTCCTCGCCCTCCGTCGCGCCCTCGGCGGGCTGGATGCCGAGGCGCTCGACGAGCCACTTGTCGAACTCGATCGAGGCGCGGACCCAGCTCACCGTCGAGGAGACGAAGTGCTCCAGGCTGACGCCGGTGCCGATGAGCATCTGCGCCTCACCGATCAGCCGGACGGAACCCGCCTCGCCCTCCTCGCCCTCGTGGGCGTGGGTGTAGACCTTGGGCCACAGGGTGCGGCGGTTCCAGTCGTCGATGGCGTCCAGCAGGACGGGACGCTGGTCGAGGTCGTGGGGGCGGTCGTAGAACGTGCGGACCGAGAACACCTGCTGCTCGTCCTCGCCCCGGAACATGAAGTACGTCCGGAACTCTTCCCACGGCGCCGCGAGGTCGCCCTCGTCGTCGACGACGTACTTCAGCTCCATCTGATCGAGGAGCTGCTTGACGAGGTCCTGGTCAGGGACGACGGGGCCCTCCGGTCCTGCCGCCTGCGGTTCGGGCTGGCCCCCGAAATTAGGAATCGAGGACGGATCGATGCTCACCGTTATTTCCCTTCGTGACGAGTACGGCCATCCTCTCCCATGGCGGGCGGGGCATGGCAAGCCCGGGCGGCCCCGATCCGCCACAAGCTGACAGACAGCGCGCGGGGGCGGGAGCCGCCGGACATCGGCCGGGCGTCGGCCGGACACCCACCGACAGACTGCGACGCCCCATGACCGGTGGTTACGAGGCGGGGCCGACGATCAGCCCGTCCTCGGCCCGCTCCACCCGTACGGTGTCACCGTCGCGGACCTCGCCGGACAGGATCTCCTTGGCGAGCCGGTCGCCGATCGCGGTCTGGATGAGCCGGCGCAGCGGCCGCGCCCCGTACGCCGGGTCGTTGCCCTCCTCGGCGAGCCAGGCCAGCGCCTCGGGCGAGACCTCCAGGGTGAGCCGCCGGTCGGCCAGCCGGGCTGCCAGCCGGTCGATCTGGAGCCCGGCGATGTGCGCGAGCTCGTCGCCGGACAGGGCGGAGAAGACCACCAGGTCGTCGAGCCGGTTGATGAACTCCGGCTTGAAGGAGGCCCGCACCACGTCCAGCACCTGCTGCTTCTTGACCTCGGGCTTGACCAGGGGGTCCATCAGGAACTGGCTGCCGAGGTTGGAGGTGAGGACGAGGATGGTGTTGCGGAAGTCGACCGTGCGGCCCTGGCCGTCGGTGAGCCGGCCGTCGTCGAGGACCTGGAGCAGGATGTCGAAGACCTCGGGGTGGGCCTTCTCGACCTCGTCGAGCAGCACGACACTGTACGGGCGGCGGCGGACGGCCTCGGTGAGCTGGCCGCCCTCCTCGTAGCCGACGTAGCCGGGCGGGGCGCCGACGAGGCGGGCGACGCTGTGCTTCTCGCCGTACTCGCTCATGTCGATACGGATCATGGCCCGCTCGTCGTCGAACAGGAAGTCCGCGAGCGCCTTGGCCAGCTCGGTCTTGCCTACGCCGGTGGGCCCGAGGAAGAGGAACGACCCGGTGGGCCGGTCGGGATCCGCGATGCCGGCCCTCGTGCGGCGTACGGCGTCGGACACGGCCTGCACGGCCTCGCTCTGCCCGATCAGCCGCCTGCCCAGCTCGGACTCCATCCGCAGCAGCTTCTGGGTCTCGCCCTCCAGCAGCCGTCCGGCCGGGATGCCGGTCCAGGCGCCGACCACGTCCGCGATGTCGTCCGGGCCGACCTCCTCCTTGACCATGGTGTCCTTGGATGCCTCCTGCTCCGCCTCGGCGGCCTCCTCCAACTCCCGCTCCAGGCCCGGGATCTCCCCGTACAGCAGCTTGGAGGCGGCGTCGAAGTCGCCGTCACGCTGAGCACGTTCGGCCTGGCCCCGCAGCTCGTCGAGGCGCTCCTTCAGCTCACCGACCCGGTTGAGACCCTGTTTCTCCTTCTCCCAGCGGGCGTTGAGGCCGCGCAGCTCCTCCTCCTTGTCGGCGAGGTCGCGGCGCAGTTTCTCCAGGCGCTGCTTGGAGGCGGGGTCGGACTCGTTCTTGAGCGCCAGCTCCTCCATGCGCAACCGGTCGACGGAGCGCTGGAGTTCGTCGATCTCCAGGGGCGAGGAGTCGATCTCCATGCGGAGCCGGGAGGCGGCCTCGTCGACCAGGTCGATGGCCTTGTCGGGGAGGAAGCGGGAGGTGATGTAGCGGTCGGAGAGGGTGGCCGCGGCCACCAGCGCCGAGTC
This sequence comes from Streptomyces sp. rh34, assembly GCF_002551245.1. GTDB lineage: Bacteria > Actinomycetota > Actinomycetes > Streptomycetales > Streptomycetaceae > Streptomyces. Next base: position 6,599 of record NZ_NTGZ01000259.1, on the reverse strand, counting down.
CGCGATCTGGACCTTGTGGTGGGCCTCGTAACGGCCCTTGAGCCCGCGCAGGATCGCGATGGTGTCCTCGACGGAGGGCTCGGCGACCAGCACCTGCTGGAAGCGCCGCTCCAGGGCGGGGTCCTTCTCGATGCGCTCGCGGTACTCGTCGAGCGTCGTCGCGCCGACCATGCGCAGCTCACCGCGGGCCAGCATCGGCTTGAGCATGTTGCCCGCGTCCATGGCGGAGTCGCCGCCGGCGCCCGCGCCGACGACGGTGTGCAGCTCGTCGATGAACGTGATGATCCGGCCGTCGCTCTCCTTGATCTCGGAGAGGACGGTCTTCAGGCGCTCCTCGAACTCGCCGCGGTACTTCGCGCCGGCGACCATCGCGCCGAGGTCCAGCGAGACGAGCCGCTTGTTCTTCAGGCTCTCGGGAACGTCGCCCTTGACGATGCGCTGGGCGAGCCCTTCGACGACGGCGGTCTTGCCGACGCCGGGCTCACCGATCAGGACGGGGTTGTTCTTCGTCCGGCGCGACAGCACCTGGACGACGCGGCGGATCTCCTGGTCGCGGCCGATGACCGGATCCAGCTTGCCCTCGCGCGCGGCGGCCGTGAAGTCGGTGCCGAACTTCTCCAGGGCCTTGTACTGACCCTCCGGGTCGGGTGTGGTCACCCGGCGCCCTCCCCTGCTCGTCTCGAATGCGGCCAGCAGCTTCCTGGCACTGGCGCCCTGCCCGTCGAGGATCTCACCGGCACGGCCGCCCTTGGCCGCGATGCCGATCAGCAGGTGCTCGGTGGAGAGGTAGTCGTCGCCCAGCTCCTTCGCCCGCTGGGCGGCGTCCTGGATGACGGCGAGCAGCTCGCGGTTGGGCCCCGGCGGGGCGACGGTGGAACCGGTGACACTGGGCAGCGTCCCGAGCAGCCGCTCGGTCTCGCCCCGCACCGCCGCCTGGTCGGCCTCGACGGCCGCGAGCAGGTCGACGATGTTCGCGCTTGCTTGCCGGCCTTCGCCCTCCAGCAGCGCGAGAAGCAGGTGTCCCGGCGTGAGATCGGCGTGCCCGTCCTTCACGGCCCTGGCGGTGGCCGCGTTGATGGCGTCCCGGCTCTTGTTGGTCAGCTCGGCGTCCACGTGTGGTTACTCCTCCTCGCAGCTGGCGGTTGATGCGTTGCCTTAATCAACCTGCACAAAGTTGAGTCTATTCCACTCAAGGCCGGGCGCGCACCCGCTGCGGGCGCCGGTGCGGGTTTCCTCGTTACGCACACGCGCCGCGGGCGCTCCGGATCAGCCCTCGTACGCTGCCCCCATGGCAGACGTACACGACCCCGCTCCCGCCTACGTCGCGTTCTGGCGCGAGAGCCACCTGTCCACCCTGACGACCCCCCGCCCGGACGGCACGCCGCACGTGGTGCCGGTGTGCGTGACGTACGACCCGGAGGCCGGGGTGGCGCGCGTGATCACCGACGGGGGCAGCCGGAAGGTGGCCAACATCCGGGCCGCGGGCCCCGGCGGGGCACGCGTGGCCGTCTGCCAGATCGACAGGGCCCGCTGGGCGACCCTGGAGGGCGTCGCGGTCATCCGCACGGAGCCGGAGGCCGTCGCGGACGCGGAGGCCCGCCACGAGGCGCGCTACGGCCGCGCCCCGCGGATCAACCCGACCCGGGTCGTCATCGAGATCACCCTCGACCGGGCGCTCGGCAAGGCCTGACGCGCCCCCGGACGCCATCCCCGTACGGGGAACGTCACAGCCGCTCCGTACGGGAACAGCACAACGGCGCCACCGTGTTCAGGTCACGGTGACGCCGCTGTGTGGGGGAAGCGCCGGAGCGATAGGTGACGACGGGGGAATCGCTCAGGCACTGCGGGGGGTGGCGGAAAGGGGTTCTGCGTCGAACAGCTCGTGGTCCCGCTGATCGAGATTGACGAAGATCATGCCGTACCTGACGGCACAGCGGACCGGCTGCGGCGCACCGCGCGGCCGGCGGAGACAGCGATAGGCGCGGACGTCCTCGTCCTCTTCCATCACCACGACGATCGGCTCTCCGAACAGGGTGACCATCAACGAGTCGCCACGGCGGGGGAGGGCCGTGAGCAGATCGATGAAATGCCACCCTGAGCGATAGGCGGTTGCCATCTCGCGCCGGAAGGTGCGGTCGTCCGGCGGGGTGGTCATGCGACCGTGCGGGCCGGAGCGACCCAGCCGATGTCACCCGGGGCGGCGGGCGCGAACCAACCGATATCACCCGGGGCCGAGGCGGGTGCGGCCCAGCCGATGTCACCCGGGGCCGCGGCGGGCGCGCCCCAGCCGATGTCACCGGGTGCTGCAGCCTGAACAGCCTTCTGCTCGCCGCTGCCGCCCATGACGCCGACGCCCGTCAGCCCGAGTCCAAGGGCCGCGACGAACGAGGCGGCAAGCGCCGAGCGAAGCATTCGCTTGTACATAGTCGGCTTCGTCCTCACTTGTGGATTCTTCTCCCCCGCACCTAAGACGATGTCCCACCTGGGCACGCGAACACCACCGGGTCGATGCATCATGTTCCTGAATGTTCAGGAACCTGGGGGGTGGAGAAATGACCACAAGCCACATAAATGCGACACATCCTCACGGGATCACCGAACTGTGCGAAGCAGGGGGACGTCTTTACGCCACCGCACTCCGGTCCGGCCGCATCGCCCGATCCGAGCTGGAACCCGCTCCGTGCCTGATGGAATTCGCCCTGCTCCATCCCGACCCGGACGACCCGGGCTGGCTCCGGCCGGTGCCGCCGTCGGCGGCGCTGGCCCAGCACCTGCATCCCATAGAACGCGAGATCCAGGAACGCCGACGGCATTCGGTGGAACTGACCGAGTGCTTCGAGCCTTTCATGGACATCAGCGCCCAGGGCCCGCCCACGACCCATGCCATCACCGTGCTGGAGGGCGTGAACCGGATCAACGCGGCCCTCGACCTCGCGACCACGGAGTGCCGGGCCGAGGTGCTCACCGTCCAGCCGGGCGGCGGACGGAACGAGGACCAGCTCAGCAAGTCGCTGGAGCGCGGGCTGTCGGTCGTCCATCGCGGGGTGCGCATCCGCACCCTCTACCAGCACACAGTGCGCCACAGCCCCAGCACCCTGGCCTACGCCGAGCGCATAGCCAACGACAACGTGGAGATCCGGACGCTCGAAGAACTCATCGAGCGCCTGATCGTCTTCGACCGCACGGTCGCCTTCATCCCCGCGCAGGACGACCGCCAGGTCGCCCTCGAACTGCGCCACCCCGGCCTCGTCGAATACCTCGTGAAGGTCTTCGAACAACTCTGGACCCGTGCCGCGCCTCTCCTCGAAGAGGTCAAGTACGACCCCATGCCCCAGGGAATCAGTGGCGTTCAGCGTTCCATCGCCCAACTCCTCGTCGAGGGGCATGTCGACGATTCCATCGCCCGCCGGCTCGGCATGAACGTCCGGACCTGCCGTGCGCACGTGGCCAAACTGTCCGCCGCTCTGGGCAGCAGCAGCCGCGCCCAGCTCGGCTATCTGATCGCCCGTTCGGGAATCCTGGAATCGGGCCCCGATCACGCGATCCCCCCGGGCGCCGGGACCTGACCACGTCCACGACAACGCCCGGGGGGAGGGGGAGTCACAGCCAGGGGTACGTCCGGACGTACGGGCGCCAGGATTTCAGATGTCGCGGCGGACGAAGAGACGGCCACCCGCGAGGGACGCGGCCACCGCCCACCCCACGATCAGCAGCAGACCGTACGGGGCTGCCAGGGCTTCCGGGAAGGCCGACGTGTCACCGAGCAGGGCGTACTGCGCTCCCTCGGGAAGGAACCGGCCCACCTCCGGGAGCTGACCGAGGACCAGCACCTGGCCGAGGGTGCCCCACACGACCAGGCCGAGAACCGCGCCGAGGCGGCTGCGCACGACGAACCCGATCGCCGCGCCCCACGGGCCGGCCAGGGTACAGATCGTCAGGACGGCGGCGGCGGTCGTCCAGGTGGCCCCCTCCACGGCGAGCTCGGCGTCCCTGGCCGCGAGGGCCGTGCAGCCGACGGCGAAGGAGCTCACCACCGCCGCGATGCCGAAGAGCAGGCCGGACAGGGCGGCGGTCAGCAGCTTGGCGGCGACGACCGAGGAACGTCCGGGTGCGTACAGGACCGTGCGGCCGATCGAACCGGAGCTGAACTCGTTGGTGACGTGCAGGGCGCCGAAGAGCCCGCCGAAGAGGGCGGCGGACGCGCCGAGGCCGACGATGTTCCCGGTGAGCCCGGCCCCGGCGGACGCGGGGTCGGACTCCGCGTACACGAGGCCGAACTGCCCCAGGGCGCAGAAGGCCAGGGCGACCAGGAGCAGCACGGGGAGCGCCATGCCCGAGCGGAGCTTGAGCAGTTCCGCGGAGAGCTGGTTGCGCAGGACCTCAGGCATGGGTGACCTCCGTACGGGACGCGGCGGACGCACCCTCGACGAGTGCGAAGTAGGCGTCCTCCAGGCGTCCCCCGCCGCGTCGCACCAGCTCCCGGAGGGAACCCGTGAACAGCACCGAGCGACGCAGCACGACCACGTCATCGACGCTCTGCTCGACCTCGGAGAGCATGTGACTGGCGATCAGCACGGTCCGCCCATCGGCGGCGGAGCGCTCGACGAGGCGGCGCATCCAGCGGATCCCGTCCGGATCGAGACCGTTCAACGGCTCGTCCAGGATGAGAAGTTCGGGATCGGGAAGCAGGGCGACGGCGAGCGCGAGCCGCTGTCGCATTCCGGTGGAGCACGCCTTCACCCGCTTGCGCTCCGCGCCGTCGAGACCGACCTGGTCGATCACCTCGGCGACGCGCGAGGACGACAGCCCCAGGGAACGGGCCGAGATCTCCAGCTGGCGGCGGACCGTCACGCGCGGGTGGAAGCCGATCGCGTCCATGACCACGCCGACCCGCTGGGCCCGCTCCGGAGCGGACAACGGCTCCCCGCCCAGGACCTGTGCGGTCCCCGCGTCGGGGCGGGCCAGCCCGAGCAGGATCCGCAGCAACGTGCTCTTGCCCGCTCCGTTGGGGCCGAGCAGACCGGTGACCTTGCCCGGCCGCAGCGCGAAGCTGACGTCGTCGAGTGCCCTCTGGCCGCCGAACGTCTTCGTCACGTTGGAGAAGACGACGCTGCCGCCTGCCCGGGGCGGATGTTCTGGTCGCACGTGTTCTGTCCTGTCCTGCTGTTCGGTCATGGGGGTTCCGTCGTCGTGGGGAGAGGGAAGGGCCGTACGGATCACGCGGCCACGGAGCACGGCGGTCACGGGGCGCACGGCCACGGGGCGCGGCTGCCCGTCGCCACGGCCGCCGGCCGCGCACCGCGCCTGCCGGGTCACCGCTGGGGGACTTCAGCCAATCAGCCGCCGGGCCGCTCCGGCGGCCCGGCGGACGCAGCTTCCTGCTGGTGGCCCGGCAGGAAGCTGCGACAGGCTCCGACGATCTCCTCAAGATCCGCCACGGCCGCGTGCACACCCTCTCCGAGCAGGACCCCGGTGGGGTTGAGCAGCACCTCGTCCACTCCGGCGCGCCGGTACTCGTCGAGCGTGCCGGCGATCTCCCCGGGGCTTCCCGCCACCACCACCCGGTTGCGCAGCAGGGCGTCCACGGTGCCCGCCGGGTCGTGCGGATCCAGGTCCAGTCCGGCGGCACGGAGCATCGCCGCGTAGTGCGGCGTCGCCACATGGCCGGCGGTCGCGGCGAGCGCCATGCCCCGGACGTCACGGCCGGGACGGTCGACGACGACGTGGACGGAGGTCGCGAGGCGGGGAGGCCGTGGCCTGCCCTCTCCCCCCGCGCCCTCCTGGAGCGCCGGGAGCAGCGTGTCCGCCACATAGGCGGGTGGCGTCATCCACGTGACGGCGACATCCGCCACCTCACCGGCGGTACGCGCCATGCCGGGCCGGAGCACCCCCGCGCCCACCTCGACCCGCGGAGCGTGCGGAAGCTCCGGCAACGTGCCGTGGAGGTGGTGGTACGGGCCGCTGGCCGCTACCGGCTCGCCGTCCAGGAGGGCGCGTACCGACCTCAGGTAGTCGCGGACCGCGGTGCGCGGGCTGTCGTAGGGGCGTCCGGCCAGCCCGGCCACGAAGTCCGGGTTGCCGATGCCGAAACCCGCGACGACCGGTTCGCCGGTGAGCAGCGCCAGCGACCGGGCCTGGAGCGCCGCCTCGTAGGGATGACGCAACGGAAGCAGCGTCACGCTCGTCCCGACCGGGACCGTGTGCCCCGCGCCCGCCAGATACGCCAGCGTCTGATGGGTCTCGGCCCGGAAGGACTGGCACATCCACAGGCGCCGGGCCTCCGAGCGCCGGACGAGCGCCGCGAAGGGGGCGACCAGTTCGGGGTGGTCGGGCTGGAGCGGGTAGAGAACGGCCGGGTTCACCGGAGGTCACCCTTCTGGTCGCGGAGTTCGGATGTCTCGCCGGAACCGCCGGGCAGCGAAGGGCCGCCGGTCTCGGCGGACAGGCCGTGGGCGGAGGCCGACAGACCCCGGGCCGACGCGGACAGTGCGTGCGGGGGCCGGTCCGGGGCCGGGGCGGCACCCGGCTCGTACGTCGCCAGGACGGCCCGGTCGGGGTCCAGCCGGCGCGCGGCCGCCACCACCTGGGCGGGCGTGACG
>NZ_NTGZ01000258.1 GCF_002551245.1 Streptomyces sp. rh34 | reverse complement strand
GGTCCAGGCCCCCGCCAGCTGGAGGCCGGGCAGCCGGGTGCGGGGGCCGGGGCGCAGCCGCCCGACGCCCGGGGCGGGCGCGAAGGTGGCGGTGCGCTCCCGGGTGACGAAGAAGTCGCGGATGCCCGCGCCGCGGGCGGCGGGGAGCAGCCGTTCCAGCTCGGGCAGGTAGCGCGCCCGCAGTTCGGCGACGGGAAGGTCGATCTCGTCCTGGGCGGCCGACTGCGAGACGGCCAGGTACTGCCCGGGTCCGGTGAGGCCCGAGGAGTGGGTGCGGTCGAAGACCCATTGGACCGGGGAGCCGATCGCGGCGAAGAACGGCCTGCGCAGCACCTTGCGGTCGTAGACGACGTGCACGTTGAGGATGGGGGCGCACGCGATGTCGAGCAGCAGGTCCGGTTCGTCCAGCGCGCCCTCGGGCAGCAGGGCGTGGGTCTCGGTCTGCGGCACGGCCAGCACGACGGTGTCGGCGGTGATCCGCTCCCCCGCCGTCTCGACGTTCCAGCGGCCGTCCTCGGCGCGGGTCAGGGAGCCCACCTTGGCGCGCAGTTCGGTGCGGACGCCCGCGGTGTCCAGGGCCTTGCGGGCGAGGGTGTCGTGCAGCTCGCCGAGCGGCACGGTGGCCCAGCCGATGTCGGCGGCGCCGGGCTCGGAGAGCAGCCCCGTCTTGAAGACCTTCGCCGCGAGCGCCATGGAGGCGTTCGGGGCGGTGGCGTTCAGCGTGGCGACGCCGACGAGGTCCCAGAGGGCCTCGATGGTGCGCTCCGACTGGCCGTGCCTGCGCAGCCAGGTGGCGAAGTCGATGCGGTCGAGCTCGGGGTCGGCGGGGTCCAGGCGGCCGAGCGCGAGGGCGGCGCGGCCCACGCCCGCCTTCTCGGCGAGCGAGAGGTGGGGGTAGGCGGCGAGTCCGCCGGCGAGGTGCAGCGGTACGGGCAGACCGGTGCGCCGCAGCCGTCCCAGGCGCGGCCCCGCGGCCCGGCCGACGTCCAGCACGGGCACGTCCAGGCGGTCCTGGAGCGGGGCCAGGCGGGCGGCGTCGATCCGGTCGAGGAACCAGCGGTAGCCGGTGCAGCAGCGCAGGTAGACGTGCTGGCCGTTGTCGACGGTGAGGTCGCCGCGCTGGAAGGAGAAGGCGAGGCCGCCGAGGCGGGGGCGCCCTTCCAGGAGGGTCACGTCGAGTCCGGCGTCGGCGAGGCGGAGCGCCGCCGTGACGCCGGCGAGACCACCGCCGACGACGACGGCGACGGGGCGTGGGCTCTCGTCGTTCATGCGGGCCCCTCTCGCCGGGTCGGTGCGCTCTGCCGGGTCCTCACCCTGGCGATCGTCGCAGTCAGTGACGCGTCGGGCCACTGGAGGGTTGCCCAGGGGACGAGGCTGCGAAGACGCATCAGGTTCGCCCCCTGGCGGTGAGCCGCGAGATGTGGCGGGCGTCGAGTCCGGACAGGCCGCGCACCGCGACGTAGGCCTTCTCGTGACCGGGCAGCGAGACCCGTCCGCGCAGCACGGCCTCGGGGTCGCGCTCGATCCGGTCGAGGAGGCGGCGGTAGATCCCGGCCATCGCCGCGACACAGGCGCCGCTGCGGCGGTCGAGCATCGGCAGCAGCCGGTAGCCCTCGGCGAACAGGGCGCGGGCGCGGCGGACCTCGAAGTGGATGAGGCCCGCGAAGTCGGAGCCGGGGGGCGGGGTGGTCCGGTGGAACCCGGCCGAGCAGCCGAATTTGGCCAGGTCGTCGGCGGGCAGGTAGGTGCGCCCGTTGCCGGCGTCCTCGCGGACGTCGCGCAGGATGTTGGTGAGCTGGAGGGCGAGGCCGAGGGTGTCGGCGTACTCCGCGGCGCGCTCGGCCCCGCGGGCGCCCGTCGCGGTGCCGAAGACGCCGAGGCTGAGGCGTCCGATGGCTCCGGCGACGCACCGGCAGTAGGACTTCAGGTCGTCCCAGGTCTCGTAGGTCGCGCCCCGGACGTCCATCAGGACGCCGTCGATCAGCTCGTCGAGCCCGCCGAGCGGGAGCGGGAACCGGCGGGCCGCGTCGGCGAGCGCGACGGCCACCGGGTCGGTGTCGTCCTCGTCGACCACGTCCTTGCGGATCCGCTCCAGCAGTTCGCGGGTGCTCTCCAGCCGGGCCCGCTTGGTCTCCGGGTCCAGCTCCCCGTCGCCGATGTCGTCGACGCGACGGGAGAAGGCGTACAGCGCCGACATGGCCTGCCGCTTCTCGTACGGCAGCAGTCTGATGCCGTAGGCGAAGTTACGGGCCTGCTGTCCGGTGACGGCCTCGCAGTAACTGTATGCGGCCTGCACCGGCGGCGACATGTACGTCGTCTGTCCCTCCACGGTCCGGCTCACCTCTCTCCACGCGCTCTTCGCAAGACGATTCCCACTTCGCGCAGCAGGCTGGGCTTGGTGGGCTTGGGCGGTCCGGGCAGTACGTCGAACCCGGCGGCCGAGATCGCCGTGAGCGCGCTGCGCCCGCCCCCGACGAATCCGGCGAGGAGCAGCTTGAGCCTGCCGTTGACGCTACCCACCAGAGGGGGGCCTTCATTCAGCAGGTCGCTCGCGCGCTGGGCCTCGTACGCGATCAGGGCGCGCACGGAGGCTCCGGCGGAGGGCGCGGCCAGGTCGGATTCGGTGACCCGGAAGCGTTCCATGTCCTCGGCGGGCAGATAGATCCGGTCGCGTTCCAGGTCCTCGGCCACGTCCTGCAGATGCTCGACGATCTGGAGCGCGGTGCAGACCGCGTCCGAGCGGCGGACACGTTCCGGGCTCGCGGTGCCGGTGAGGGCGAGGACCAGGCGGCCGACCGGGTTCGCCGAGAGCTCGCAGTAGGCGGCGAGATCGGCGTAGGTGCCGTAGCGGCGGATCTTCTGGTCCTGGCGGTTGGCCTCGATCAGGCCGAGGAAGGGCTCGGGGGTGAGCGCGCGGCGCCGCACAGTGGGACGCAGCTTGCGCAGCAGCGGATGGTGCGGCTCCTGGCCGGTGGTGGCGAAGACCCGGTGGAGATCGGCCTCGAAGGCGTCGAGCATGGCGAGGCGGTCGTCGCTCCGCTCCGGCTCCAGGCCGAGGTGGCGGGCGTCCGCGCCGCCGGGGGCGAGGTCGCCGTCGCCGATGTCGTCGACGAGCCGGGCGAAGCCGTAGACCGCCATCAGGTCGTCGCGCCAGGCGCGGGGCAGGAAGAAGGGCGCCACGGGGAAGTTTTCGTCCGCGGCCTTGCCGAGGGTGGCGTCACCGATGCGCGTCTCGGGGGTCGGGGTCACTGCGGACCGCCCGGCGCGGGGACGGCGAGACCACGCCGGAGCTGGAGATCTTCCGTCATTGCCGTCACATCTCCCGTTCTACACTGCTGACCCAAAACAACCCTTTTCGGACACGCTGCTCGGCCTTCCGAGTGCACTGCGGCAGAGCGGCCGGTGCCGGGGCGTATCGCCCTACTTGCCATGAATCAGCACCGCTACAGCTTACGTTGTACAGCTCACAGGGGACCGGTGGGGTGGAACGCCCGCCGCCGCTTCCCGGCCGTGCCCGTCAACCTTCCCCGCGCACGGCGGAATTGACGTCATCCGCCGGGAGGAGATCGTCCCTGGGCCCTACTGCGGAAGGTCCGCACGGTGCCGGGCACCGCGCGGCCCCCGCCGGACCGGTCCGGCGGGGGCCTCGGAGAACGCTCGGGCTACTTGCCCGTTTCGCGCTCGTACGCCTTGAGGACCTCCTCGGTGGGGCCGTCCATCAGGAGTTCGCCCTTCTCCAGCCAGAGCGCGCGGTCGCAGGTGTCCCTGATCGACTTGTTGTTGTGGCTGACCAGGAAGACGGTGCCCGCCTCCTTGCGCAGCTCGCGGATCCGCTCCTCGGAGCGGACGCGGAACTTGCGGTCACCGGTGGCCAGCGCCTCGTCGATCATGAGGACGTCGTGGTTCTTGGCGGCGGCGATCGAGAAGCGCAGCCGCGCCGCCATGCCGGAGGAGTACGTCCGCATCGGCAGGGTGATGAAGTCGCCCTTCTCGTTGATGCCGGAGAACTCCACGATCTCCTGGTAGCGCTGGCGGATCTCGTCCTGGCTCATGCCCATCGCCAGACCGCCGAGCACGACGTTGCGCTCACCGGTCAGGTCGCTCATCAGCGCGGCGTTCACGCCGAGCAGCGAGGGCTGACCGTCCGTGTACACCTGGCCGGATTCGGTCGGCAGCAGGCCGGCGATGGCGCGCAGCAGCGTCGACTTGCCGGAGCCGTTGGTGCCGATGAGACCGATGGCCTCGCCGCGGTAGGCGGTGAAGGAGACACCGCGCACGGCGTGCACCTTCCGGACGCCGCGCGGCTCGCCCTTGCCCCGCCGCATCATGCGGCTCAGCGCGGCGGTGGCGCTGCCCCGGCCGCCGCCCGTGCCGTTGACCCGGTACACGATGTGCACGTCGTCGGCGATCACCGTGGGGATGCGCCCCTGTGCGTTGTCCTCAGCCACGGCCGTACCGTTCCTCTGCTTTCCAGAAGTACACGAATCCCACGACTCCCAGCAGTACGGCCCAGCCCAGGCCGACGGCCCAGACGTGGTCCGGCAGGTTCTCGGAGCCGTACCCGTCGATCAGGGCGAAGCGGACGAGGTCCATGTAGATCGCCGCCGGGTTGTACTGCAGCACGTCCGCGATCCAGGCCGGCTTGTCCTTGAGCATCACCGGGATGGAGAACATGACGCCCGAGGCGTACATCCAGGTCCGCATGACGAACGGCATCAGCTGGGCGAGGTCGGGGGTCTTGGAGCCGAGCCGCGCCATGACGAGGGCGAGGCCCGTGTTGAAGAAGAACTGGAGAACCAGCGCGGGAATCACCAGCAGCCACGACAGCGAGGGGTAGCTGCCGAAGATGACGGCGACCGCGACCAGCACGATCATCGAGAACAGCAACTGCTGGAGCTGCTGGAGCGAGAAGGAGATGGGCAGCGAGGCCCGGGGGAAGTGGAGGGCCCGGACCAGTCCGAGGTTGCCGGAGATCGCGCGGACGCCCGCCATCACCGAGCTCTGGGTGAAGGTGAAGACGAATACGCCGGTGACCAGGAACGGCACGAAGACGTCGTGGGAAATCCCCTCCCTGGTCCCCAGGATCAGCCCGAAGATCAGGTAATAGACCGCTGCGTTCAGCAGGGGCGTGACCACTTGCCACAGCTGGCCCAGTTTGGCCTGGCTGTACTGCGCGGTCAGCTTCGCCCGGGAGAAGGCCAGGATGAAGTGGCGTCGTCCCCAGAGCTGTCGCATGTACGCGAACAGCCCCGGCCTGGCGCCGCTCACGGTCAGGCCGTACTTGGCGGCCAGCTGGGCCGCGTCGAGGCCCTCGTCGGCGGACGGCGGGGTCCCGAGGGCTACCCCACCGTCGTGGGTCGTGTCACTCACAAGTTTGAAACTCTCGTCTTCACGCGCAGCCAGTCGCGGGCGCGGCTCAGGCGGACAGGTTCCGGAAAGAAAATACGCCTCATGCTCTCAGAGGAAAGCGTCTCAGATGACCGGAGGTCGGCCCAGCCTCGTCAGCCGCCACACCGTACGCCACTTCATCGGGCGCCGGGGCCCGCAGGGGGTCGACCAGCCTTCCCGGAATCCGCCGAACCATGCCCTCAGCGCGGGCGGCGAAGGACGCCTGACCAGGGTCAGCAGCAGCCAGACCCCCAGATAGAGGGGGACCAGCGGGGCGGGCAGGTTCCGGCGGGCGAGCCAGACCCGGTTGCGGGCGACCATGCGGTGGTAGACCGCGTGCCGGGACGGGGCGGTGGTGGGGTGGTTCAGCACCATGTCCGCGCGGTAGTCGATCGTCCACCCCGCGTCCAGCGCCCGCCAGGCCAGGTCCGTCTCCTCGTGGGCGTAGAAGAAGTGCTCCGGCAGCGGGCCGACCTCGGCGATGACCCGGGTGCGTACGGCGTTGGCACCGCCCAGGAACGTCGTCACGCGCGAGGAGCGCATCGGGTCGGCGGCCCGCAGCCGGGGCACGTGCCGCCGCTGGGTGGCGCCGGTGTCCGGATCGGCGATCCGGAAGGTGACGATCCCGAGCTTCGGGTCCGCCGCGAACGCCTGCCGGCACAGCTCGGCGGTGTCGCGGTTCGGGAGCAGCCCGTCGTCGTCGAGGAAGAGCAGCGCGTCCACGTCCGCCCCGCAGGGGCCGAACGCCTCGATGCCGACATTGCGGCCGCCGGGGATGCCCAGGTTCTCGGGCAGTTCCACCGTGCGCACCCCCGCGGGCACGGCGGGGACCGGGGCTCCGTTGCCGACCACCACGACCTCGATCCGGTCACCGTGCTGGGCGGTGACCGAATCGAGGAGGGCGCGGAGCTCGTCCGGGCGATTGCCCATGGTGATGATCACCGCGCCCAGTTTCATGGGAAAGGTCACTTCAGCCTGCTGGACGCCAGGACGGACACCAGGTGCAGCAGGGTCTGCAGCAGCGCGATGCCGGCCATCACCGCGACGGTCAGGCGGGTGTAGAAGAGGTCGCCCCCGATCGCGTCGACCACGGCCACCAGGAGGATCACCAGCGAGGCCTCGATCCCGAGGATCAGCCGGTGGAACTTGAGCGCCCCGGCGGCCCTGCGGGCCAGCGCCATGCCGGAGGAGCGCGGCTCGGACGCCGCCTCCTTCACCGGTGGCATCCCGCCCTGGTGGCGGGCCACGCCGACCAGGTCCGTCTCGGCCTTGATGAGGATCGCGCCGAGGGCGGCAAGGGTCCCGAGGAAGGCCCAGAGCCAGTCGATCCGGCCCTCGCCCCAGATGTCGGCGGCGCGCAGGCCGAGGCCGACGAGCACCGCCGCGTCGCACAGATAGGCGGCGACCCGGTCCAGGTAGACCCCGCTGAGCGAGTACTGCTTCTTCCAGCGGGCCAGCTCGCCGTCCACGCAGTCGAACAGCAGGTAGAGCTGGACCATCACCACGCCGAGCACGGCGCCCCACACACCCGGCACCAGCAGCGCCGGGGCGGCCAGGGCCCCGGCCAGCGTCATCACGTACGTGACCTGGTTCGGGGTGACCCGGGTGTTGACCAGGTAGCGGTCCACGCGCAGCGAGACCTCGCGCATGTACATGCGCCCGGCCCAGTGCTCGCCGCTGCGCCGGTCCTTCACCCCCGGGGGGTGCACGACCGGACGGAGTTCAGCTACTGATGGTCGTCGCATAGTCGGCGTACGCGTCCCTGATCTGGTCGGTGGACAGGTTGAGGTGCTCCAGGACCGTGAAGCGTCCCGGACGCGTCTGCGGCGCGTAGTCGACGGCCCTGACGAACTCGTCGACGCTGAACCCGATCTCCTCCGGCAGGACCGGCAGACCGTGGCGGCGCAGTATCGATGCCATCAGGAGGGACTCCTGTCGGGCACCGCGCAGATGCATGGCGAAGCACGCGCCGAGGCCGACCTGCTCGCCGTGGCTGGCCGCGCGCTGGGGAAACAGCAGGTCGAAGGCGTGGTTGATCTCGTGGCAGGCGCCGGAGGCCGGGCGGGAGTCGCCCGCCACCGACATCGAGATACCCGTCAGCACGAGCCCCTCGGCCAGCACCTTCAGGAAGGCGTCGTCGCCGACCCCACCGGGGTGACGGAGCACGGCCTCGCCCGCCTGGCGGGCCATCGCGGCCGCCAGACCGTCGATCTCCTCGCCGTTGACCTCGTGGGCCAGTTCCCAGTCGGCGACGCAGGAGATGTTCGAGATCGCGTCGCCGATGCCGGAACGGACGTAACGGGCGGGCGCCTCACGGATCACGTCGAGGTCGATGACCACGGCGATCGGGGTGGGGACCCCGTAGGAGCCGCGCCCGTTGTCGTTGTCCAGGGTGGCGACCGGCGAGCACAGGCCGTCGTGCGAGAGGTTCGTCGCGACGGCGACCATGGGCAGCCCGACCCGCGCCGCGGCGTACTTCGCCACGTCGATGATCTTGCCGCCGCCGAGGCCGACGACGGCGTCGTACCGGTTGCCCTTGATGCCGTCGGCGAGCTTCACCGCCGAGTCGATCGTGCCGTCGGACACCGGATACCAGTCGGCCCCGGGCAGGACCGGGGCGAGCCTCTCCCGCAGGGCGCGCCCGGAGCCGTCGCTGATCGCGATGGCGAGCTTGCCCGAGGAGGAGATCCGCTGATCGGCCAGGAGACCCGCCAGATCGTCCATGGCGCCGCGCCGGATGTCGACGACGACCGGGGACGGAATGAGCCGGGTCAGTACTGGCACGCGATCTCACGGCCCTTCTTGAGGTCGTCGTGGTTGTCGATCTCGACCCAGGTCACCGTGCCGATGGGGGCCACGTCGACGGTGAAGCCGCGGTTCACGAGCTCCTGGTAGCCGTCCTCGTAGTAGAGGTCGGGGTCGCGCTCGAAGGTGGTCTTCAGAGCGTCCGCCAGCTCCTCGGCCGCCTCGGCCTCGATGAGGGTGACGCCGATGTACTCGCCGGTCGCGGTGGCCGGGTCCATCAGCTTCGTGATGCGCTGGACGCCCTTGCCCTCCTCCGTGATGACCTTCATCTCCTCGTCGGCGAGGACCTTCTCGGTGTCCAGCGCGAGGATGATCTTCTGGCCCTTGCCGCGGGCTTCCAGGAGGGTCTTCTCGACGGAGACCGGGTGCACGGTGTCGCCGTTGGCGAGGATCACGCCGCGCTTGATGACGTCACGGGCGCACCAGAGGGAGTAGGCGTTGTTCCACTCCTCGGCCTTGTCGTTGTCGATGAGCGTGAGGGTGACGCCGTAGGTCGCTTCCAGCTCGGCCTTGCGGGCGTAGACGGCCTCCTTGCGGTAGCCGACGACGATCGCGACCTCGGTGAGTCCGACCTCGGCGAAGTTGGCGAGCGTGAGGTCGAGGACCGTCTTGTCGCCGTCGACAGGGACGAGCGCCTTGGGAAGCGTGTCCGTGTAGGGGCGCAGACGTCGTCCTGCACCGGCTGCCAGTACGAGGCCGATCATGCGAGTTCTCCTTCGTCGTGTACGGCGGGGGCCGAGGAGGACACCCAGAAGCGGATGGACTCCACGAGCACCACCAGAGCCACGGCGACCGCGAGCGCGGTCAGGGCCGTGGTGAAACCTGAGGTGTGGGTGAGTACGGCGGCGAGGACGACCACCAGCGCGGTCCGGCCCTCGTGTCCACCGATCGTCCGCACCAGCCACTGGGGCGGCGCGCCGGTGCCTCCGCGAATGCGGTACACCGTGTCGTAGTGATGGTAGGCGACGGCCGAGACGAGCCCGAAGGCCGCCGGAACGGCGTGGGGGACGTCGCTGCGGGCCGCCAGCACCAGGATCGTGACGTACTCCGCGGCCCGGAAGAACGGCGGCACCAGCCAGTCCAGCGCGCCCTTGAGCGGGCGGGCGACGGCGAGGCCGGAGAGGACCACGTACACCGCGGCGGCGGCGACGGTCAGCCAACTGCCGTACGGGAGGAGGAGCGCCCCGCCGACCATCACGAGGGTGCCGAGCAGGGCGACGGCCGGGGCCGTGAACGCGCCCCGGAGTCCGGGGGCGACGGCGGCGACGGCCTGGGCGAGGGGGCCGGAGTCGGCGAGGTCCGCGAGGGCCCGCGCGGCACGGTCGGTGCGGCTGGCCCTGCGGGTCAGCGAGCGCAGCAGGCGGCCCGCCGTGGTGTAGCAGGCGGCCAGGGAGCAGCCGACGAGCAGGGCGTAGAAGACGACGCGCGGGGTGGTGAGCGCGGTGAGCACCGCGATCATGGCCCAGCGCTCGCCGATCGGCAGCACGATCATCCGCCGCACCCAGACCGTCCAGCCGACGTTGTCGAGCTTGTCGGAGAGGGCCGCGGTGGGGCTGGTGTTGGCGACCGCGTCGTGGTTGGCCTCGTTGAACGAGAAGTCCACGACATGGCGACAGGCCTGGAGGACCATCGCGCCGAGCGCGAGGACCCACACGTCGTCGCCGCCGCGTACGGCGCCGATGGCGAGCCCGGCGTAGTACGCGTACTCCTTGGCCCGGTCGAAGGTGGCGTCCAGCCAGGCGCCCATCGTGGAGTACCGCAGCGAGTAGCGGGCCAGCTGCCCGTCGGTGCAGTCCAGGACGAAGGAGACCAGGAGCAGGATCCCGGCGGCGACGTAGCCGCCCCGGGTTCCGGTGGCCGCGCCGCCGGCCGCGATGAGCGCGGTGATCAGCGAGGCGGTGGTGACCTGGTTCGGGGTGAGGTTGCGGCGGGCGCACCAGCGGGCGATGTAACGGGAGTAGGGGCTGATGCAGTACGTGGTGAAGAAGCCGTCGTGGGCCTTGACCGCGTTGCGCAGCCGTACCGCCTCGTCGTCGACCGAGGCGAGGCCCGCCTCGGCGGCGGCCCGCTGCTCCGGGTCGGTGGGGACGGCCGCGACGAGCGAGCCGAGGGCGGGGCGCTGTACGGCGGTGCCCTCGGCCTCCAGCGCGACGGCGATCCGGCCGGGGACGGTGCGGTCCTCGGGGGCGGGGTCGGCCGCCGGCTCGACGACCGGGGCGCCCGCGCCGACCGCGGCGGCGGCT
>NZ_NTGZ01000257.1 GCF_002551245.1 Streptomyces sp. rh34 | reverse complement strand
GACCGCGGGTGGCCGCGGGGCCGGGCTCGGCGGCGGCCCGGTGGCGGCGGCCTCGGCGAGGCGGACGAGCCGGGACTCGCAGTGGTCGAGCCAACGGGCCTCGGCCTCCGCCTGGAAGATCAGCTGCTCCACGACGAGCAGCCAGGCGACCTCGTCGCGGTTGGCCGGGACGTCGGCCAGGGCCTGGGCCTTGAGCCGGGTGTAGTCCTGCATCGCCTTGAGCGTGTGGTGGCGCTGGGACTGGATGACGTCCCGGATGTCGACGCCCGGCGCCCCCACGGCCATGGCGAGCTTGATGGCCAGTTCGTCACGGGGCGGACTGGTGCGGTCCACCGGTGTCTCGAACCAGTTGCGCAGTTCGGTGCGGCCGTCCTCGGTGATCGCGTAGAGGTCGTGCCCGGCGTCGTCCGAGCCCTCCTGGACGATCATGCCGTCGCGCTCCAGACGGCTGAGCGTCGTGTAGACCTGCCCGATGTTCAGGGGCCAGGTGGAGCCGGTGCGCGACTCGAACTCGGTGCGGAGCCGGGACCCGTAACGGGGGCCCCGCTCCAGCAGGGCCAGCAGGCCGTGGCGAATGGACATACTGAGTATGTATACCGAGTATGTTCATCCTGGCAAGTCTCGGCGGCGTGGTCCGGCGCAGCGCGACCGGGGGCGCGACGCTCAGATCGCCCGGCGTATACGGAATCCGAGGAAGCCGAGCCCCAGCCCGACCAGCGCGATGCCCGTACCGAGCGAGACCTGCTGCACCCGGCGTACCGACGCGGCGTCCAGAGCCTGTCCGGACCGGGGCGTCGGATCGGTGAAGGCGCTGGACGGCGGGGTGGAGACGGGCAGGTCGACGGGGTCGGCGAGGGTGGCCTCGGGCTCGTCCTCCTCGACGGGCTCCTCGGCCCGCGCCGGCTCCAGCGGCGACAGCGAACGCCCGGGACGCGCCTTGCCCGCCCCGGCCTCGCGCCCGGCCAGGGGTGCGGTCGACCCGGATACGTCGGGGGAAGCGGAAGGGGAGGAGGGCGCCGGCGAGTCGGCCCCGGGCCCGGCGGGGGCCTGCGCCCCGGGCACGGTCGCTGCCGGGGAGGACGGGGCCCGGCCGGTTCCCGACGCTCCGGAGACCGGGACGCCGGACGACTGGGGAAGGGCGGAGGGGAGGGCCGAGGGGGACGCGGAGCCCGACGTTCCGGGATGTGGCGCGGCGGGACGGGAGGGGGCCGCGGCGGCGGGGCCCGACGTCCCGGAGGGCGTGGCGGTGCGGGACGGACTGTCGGGTGCCGGTGCACCGTGGGCGGAGCCGCCCAGCGGCCCCAGCGCCGCTCCGGCCACCGCCATCAGACAGACCGCACACCTCGACGACCATGCGGCCGGAAGTCCTGGAGCCATGAGATCAGCGTCACACGGGCCCCATCATCCGGCATCCCGGACGCGGTATCCGGAAATCCGGGCCCTGATACCGGTCCGGGACGGAGATCTGTGGACCCGCAGCGATCACGTTCGGACGTCTCCCCGTCATCCATGACGGTCGGTGACGCTCGTCCTCACGCGATGCGTAGGCGCTCCGTGCTGTTCCGTGCTGATCTGCGTTGATCTGTTCCGACCCGTGCTCAGGAGGGCTTGCCGGTGGAGACCTGTAGTTCGAAGTGCGCGCCGCGTTCGGAAACAGCCGCGCCGGAGGACGGGAACTGGCCGACGACCTGGCCCTCGGCGTAGGTGTTGCCCTTCTCCTCGATCTCCTTGATCGTCCATCCCGCGGCGGCCGCGCACGCCTTCGCGGACAGGATGTCCTTGTAGACGAAGTTCGGCGCCTGGACCTTCGCCGGGTCGTTGGAGTCCTCGGAGGCGGCCGAGCATTCCGTGGCCTTCATCGTCCGGTTGCGCTCCGGCGGGCGGTACCCCTCCACCTCGCTGGTGCCCGGGTCGCCGTCCTTGCCCGCCTCGTTCTCCTTGCCGTCCTGGAGGGCGATCGCGGTGATCAGGCCGCCGATGGCCAGCAGCGCGACGAGGATCGAACCGACGACGACCGGCATGTTCCGCTTGGAGCCGCCGCCGGTGGTGCCCACGGTCGTCGAGTGCTGTGCGCTGACCGGGTACGGCGGCGGGGTCTGGTGGGCCAGCGGGCCCGGGGCCTGATAGCCCTGGGCCGCCTGCGGGTAGCCGTAGCTCGGCGTGGGCGCCGGGGTCGGCTGGCTGTACGGGCCCGGCTGGTGGGGCTGCTGCGGTTGCGGCTGGTACGGCGTCTGGACGCTGTGGGGCGCCGGAGCGCTCTGGTCGACCGGCGGGAACACCGCCGAGCCGACACCGGAGCCGCTGTTGGCGGGCCCGCCGCCGGCCACGATCACCGGGGCGCCGGTCTGGCCGCCGGTGGCGTTCAGCACGCGGGCGATCTCGTCGCGCATCGCGGCGGCGCTGGGGAAGCGCTCGTTCGGGTTCTTCTTCAGCGCGCGGGCGACGAGGGCGTCCATCGCCGGGGTGACCGACCGGTTGATGCTGGACGGCGCGACCGGCTCCTCCTGCACATGCGCGTACGCGATGGCCAGCGGCGAGTCGGCGTCGAACGGGATCCGGCCGGTGAGCAGCTGGAAGAGCATGATGCCGACCGAATACAGGTCGGACCGGGCGTCGACGCCGCGGCCGAGGGCCTGCTCGGGGGAGAGGTACTGCGGGGTGCCGACGACCATGCCCGTCTGCGTCATCGAGGTGACACCGGACTGCATGGCGCGGGCGATGCCGAAGTCCATGACCTTGACGATGCCGCGCTTGGTCATCATCACGTTGCCGGGCTTGATGTCCCGGTGGACCAGGCCCATCTCGTGGCTGGTCTCCAGCGCGGCGAGCACGTCAGCCGTCACCTTGAGGGCCTTGTCGGCCGGCATCGCGCCGTGACTGCGGATGTCGGCGGCCAGCACCGAGCCGAGCGGCTGCCCCTCGACGTACTCCATGACGATGTACGGCATCAGCGCACCGCCGAGCTCGTCCTCGCCGGTGTCGAAGACGGAGACGATGTTGGTGTGCTGGAGCTTGGCGACGGCCTGCGCCTCACGCCGGAAGCGCTCGCGGAAGGACTGCTCGCGCCCGAGCTCGGTGTGCAGGGTCTTGATCGCGACCTGGCGGTCCAGAGCGGAGTCGTAGGCCAGGTATACGGACGCCATCCCGCCCTCGCCGAGCAGGTCGCGCAGCTGGTAGCGGCCGCCCGCGACCGCTCCGCCCGCGTAGCGGCCCTGTGCGCCGTCCTGGCTCATGACTTGCATCCCCCTCGGCGGCGCGCGGTCGCACGCGGTGTATCTGTCTGACGTGGTTGCGTGCGACGCGGTTCCGTACAACGCGATTACGCGCCAAGTCTGCCGCAGGGGTCCGACACGTCAAGCCGAGTGCCCGTTCCGTGACCCTACGCACAAGAAGCGTCTCGGAAGCGTTACAGGAAACGCATCAAATTCATGTGTAGGACGCGCGGGGCGGTCCGATGATCCTGCCGCAGCGGAACCGGGGTGTCCGGCGGAGGCTGTAGCGTGACGCTGCAATGCAGCAAAGCACCGTGAGAACCCGCGGACGCGCGGACAGATACGACGGCGAGGACTGATGGCACCCGATTCCGAAGCAAACGGCGGCGGAGTTTCGGATGGCTCCGACGCCTGGGGTGTCGGCGGCGTGGTCGGTGACGGACGTTACCGGATGACCTACCGGCTCGGCCGGGGCGGCATGGCAGAGGTCTACGCGGCGGAGGACGTCCGGCTGGGCCGTACGGTCGCGGTGAAGCTGCTCCGTTCCGACCTGGCCGAGGACCCGGTCTCCAAGGCGCGCTTCACCCGCGAGGCACAGTCCGTCGCGGGCCTCAACCACCACGCGATCGTCGCCGTGTACGACTCGGGCGAGGACGTCGTGGGCGGCCAGACCGTCCCCTACATCGTGATGGAGCTGGTCGAGGGCCGCACCATCCGCGATCTGCTCCTGACCGCGGAGGCCCCGCCGCCCGAGCAGGCTCTGATCATCGTCTCGGGGGTGCTCGAAGCCCTCGCGTACTCGCACCAGCACGGGATCGTGCACCGCGACATCAAGCCCGCCAACGTGATCATCACGGATTCCGGCGCGGTCAAGGTGATGGACTTCGGCATCGCCCGCGCGCTGCACGGCGCGCAGTCGACGATGACCCAGACCGGCATGGTCATGGGCACCCCGCAGTACCTCTCTCCCGAACAGGCGCTCGGCAAGGCCGTCGACCACCGGTCCGACCTGTACGCCACCGGCTGCCTGCTCTACGAACTGCTGGCGCTGCGGCCCCCGTTCACCGGTGAGACCCCGCTCTCGGTGGTCTACCAGCACGTCCAGGACATTCCGGTGCCGCCGTCCGAGGTCTCGGACGTGGTGCCGCCGGAGCTGGACGGGATGGCGATGCGCGCGCTGGCGAAGGACCCGGACGACCGGTTCCAGAGCGCCGAGGAGATGCGCGGGCTCGTCCAGTACAGCCTGCAGATGCTCCAGGTGCAGGGCGGCCACACGGGCACGTGGAACACCGGCCCGGTCGCGCTGCACGAGGGGGGTCAGACCCCGCCGCACGGGATGTCCGGCTCCACTCGCGCGATGGGTCACCCGATGCACGGGGACACCTCGCAGGGCCCGATCCTGCCGCCGTACAACCCGGACGACGGGGGCTACGACGGCGGCGGCCGGCGCTCCGGCGGGCGCGGCAAGATGTGGCTCTTCGTCCTGCTCGCGCTGGTCGCGATCGGCGCGGGCGTCGCCTTCGCCGTCAACGCCGCGAAGGACGACGGCGGGAAGAAGGACCCGGTCACGCCGTCCACCTCGGTCAGCCAGTCCGAGAAGGAGAAGCCCTCGGAGTCGCCGTCCGAGGAGGAGGAGAGCGACGAGCCGGAGGATCCGGACACCTCCACCGGCGGCCGGACGCAGCCCAACCCGCCGCCGTGGACCCCGGACCCGACCCCGAGCAAGCCCTCGTTCAGCCCGTCCCCGGACCCGACCGGCACGGACTCCGGTGCGTCGGACGGCAACACCAACGAGGGCAACAGCGGCGAGCCCACCGGTGAGCCCACCGACCCGACCACCGACCCCGGCACCCCGGGCGGAGGCGGTGGCGACGACGGCGGGGCAGGCGACGACGCCGGTACGGGCACGACGCCCGGCGACACGTCCCTCGGAGCCACCACGCCGTAACGCACCACCCGCACGCCCCCTGAGCCCGGCGCGCGCCCTCGTGGCGCGCGCCGGGCTCACACGGTGGTGCGACCGCTTCACTCCGTGAAGGCCGCGCACACCGCCTCGTACTCCCGCGTCCACCACACCGCCAGGGCCGACACCGCGGGGAACTGCGGGTCGGCCCTGCGGTCGTCGAGGCGGTAGCGCCAGCGAAGTATCCAGAAGTCGTTGAGCCGCTCCCACCACACCCGGTGCACGGCGGCCGCCAGCTCCGCGGCCCCCGCCCCGGCGGCCCGCCGGTACGCGCGGGCGTACGCCCGTACCTTCGCGAGGTCCAGCTCCCCGGCCGGGCGGACGAAGAAGATCGCCGCCGCCCGTACCGCCTCCTCGGCGCGCGGCTGCACGTCCAGCCGGTCCCAGTCCACGATCGCGACCGGGTCGGCGCCCCGGTACAGCAGGTTCAGCGGGTGGAAGTCCCCGTGCACCCAGCCGGTGGCGGGCCCGTCCGGGGTGGGCGGGCGCCGGTGGGTGTGCTGTTCGAGCAGGGCGCGGCGCTCCACGAGCCGGTGCACGGCGAGTTCGTCGAAGGCGTCGCGGGGGGCGTCCCGGCCGCCCCGCCCGCGCGCGGCTTCCAGCAGGTCGTCGATCAGCGCGAAGGTGTCGGCGGCGTCCGGGCTGCGGTGCCCCGGCCGGGCGGGCGGGCTTCCCGGGTGAGGGCCGTCGCGCGGCGCCATCACCTGTTCCAGGCCGGTGTGCACGGCCCCCAGGAGCGCTCCGAGCCGACGCGACTGGGAGAGGGTCAGCTGGGAGCCGACCCGGTGGAGGCCGTCGACCCAGGGGTGCAGCGCGTAGCACCGTTCGCCGATCACCGTGACGGTGTCGCCCCGGGCGTCCGTCAGGGGCGGGACGACGGGCACGCCGAGCGACTGCAGGCGCTGGGTGGCGCGGTGCTGGCGCACGATCGCGGCGCGTTCCCCGCTGGCGTCGTCCAGGTGCCTCTTGTCGAGATGGTGCTTGAGGAAGTAGGAGCCGCTCGTGGTGGAGACGCGGTATCCGTGGTTCAGCAGGCCCTTGGTGATCGGCTCGCAGGCGAGCGGCTCGCCCACGTTCGGGTAACGGCGCAGCACCTCGCCGACCGGGGGAACAGGTGGACGAGTGACATATGAGCGCGGCACTTACCAGATGTTAGATCACTCTGCGTGGCCGCTCGGCGGACTTGCGGTCACGCCCGGAGGTGCGCTAAGGGGCCCGGAGGTGCGCTAGGGAGCCTGGAGGTGCGCTGAAGGGCTGGGACTGTCGGAGACCGCCGGGCCGCGGCGCGCCTCAGAAGTTCAGTGTGTGTTCCGTGACGAAGTGCGGATCGACCCGGAGATAGGCCGGGGCGAAGGGCTCCCCGTTGACGGAGACGGGCGGGGCGCCGAACAGTCGCTCCTGCTCGGGGCAGGGGTACACGATCTCGGCGGGGCCGGTGAACTGCACGGACCACAGGTCGCCGCCGCCGGCGCAGGCCGCGTCGTTGTAGTTGTCCGCGCCGTACGCGACGACGCTCCCGTCGCACGCCTCGTGGTGGCCGAAGCCGCCGTGCATCCGCAGCAGGATGCGGCCGTCGCACACGATGTGCCGGGCCACCGTCAGGAACGGCAGGGCCCGCATGCTGGTCGCGAGGCGGCCGTACGGGACGCGGCGGAGCAGTTCGATGGGCTCGGTCCGCTCGATCGTGCCGGCCGGGGCCCGCCGGATCGTCCCGGTCGCGGGGAGTTCGTCGAAGGACATGGATTCCACTGTCCCCCGGCCGTAGGGGCCGCGTAAGAGTCGCCTGCCCCGGGTGGCACGGGACCAAAGTCCCCTGCGGCGCGCGGCTGCTCAGCGGCGCTCGGCCTGGAGCCGCGCGACGTACGCGGCCGCCTGCGAGCGGCGCTCCATGCCCAGCTTTGACAGCAGGCTGGAGACGTAGTTCTTGATGGTCTTCTCGGCGAGGTGCAGGCGCTCCCCGATGACCCGGTTGGTCAGGCCCTCGCCGATCAGGTCCAGGATCTTGCGTTCCTGTTCGGTGAGGCCGGCGAGCTTGTCCTCGCCCTTCCCGTTGCCTCCGTCGCGCAACCGCTCCAGCACCCGGGCGGTCGCCACCGGGTCCAGCAGGGATTTTCCGGCCGCCACGTCCCGTACGGCATTCAGCAGTTCATTGCCGCGGATCGCCTTCAGCACATATCCCGAGGCGCCCGCCATGATCGCGTCGAAAAGCGCCTCGTCATCGGCGTACGAGGTGAGCATCAGGCATTTGATGTTCTCGTCCTGGGAACGGATTTCCCGGCACACCTCCACCCCGCTGCCGTCCGGCAGCCGAACGTCGAGCACCGCCACGTCGGGACGCGTCGCGGGGATCCGCGCCAGGGCGTCCGCGGCCGTCCCGGCCTCGCCGACCACCTCGATGTCCGCCTCGACGGAGAGCAGCTCATGGACGCCACGCCGGACGACCTCGTGATCATCGAGCAGAAATACCGTGATTTTTCCATCTTCGCGCACGATCGCAGTCTCACACACTCGTCACTGCTCCGCTCTTCCCTGGCGCTGATCCGCGGGATAACGTGCCGTTGTTCCGGCGGCCTGCAAGGCTGTTTCCAGTGCCCTGACCAGCAGAGCTTCGCGATTTTTTCGATTTACTTGGAAATCCAAGCAAAATCGCAGGTCAGATAGGGTTTCGCAGTTCTGCGACGCACTGGGTAACGTGCCTATGACAGGGCGCTCGCCGGGGCACCTGTCACGCCTGATTCCGGCCGGCCGGCACCCACCCCGTGCACGGCTCCGGATTCAGGCGAGCCGCACTGGTTTCCGGCAGACCCCGGGGGCCGGACCGACGGAGGAGCACGCACGTGACCGTGGAGAGCACTGCCGCCGCGCGTAAACCGCGACGCGCCAGCAAGCGGACCAGCGCCGCGAAGAAGCCGCAGAGTTCCGATCCCCAGCTCGTACAGCTGCTGACGCCCGAGGGCGAGCGCGTCGAGCACCCGGACTACAGCATCGACCTGAGCGCCGACGAGCTGCGCGGCCTGTACCGGGACATGGTCCTCACCCGCCGCTTCGACGCCGAGGCGACCGCCCTCCAGCGCCAGGGCGAGCTGGGCCTGTGGGCCTCGCTGCTCGGCCAGGAGGCCGCCCAGATCGGCAGCGGCCGGGCCCTGCGCGACGACGACTACGTCTTCCCGACCTACCGGGAGCACGGGGTCGCCTGGTGCCGCGGCGTCGACCCGACCAACCTGCTCGGGATGTTCCGCGGGGTGAACCACGGCGGCTGGGACCCGAGCACCAACAACTTCCACCTGTACACGATCGTCATCGGCTCGCAGACGCTGCACGCCACCGGCTACGCCATGGGCGTCGCCAAGGACGGCGCGGACTCCGCCGTGATCGCGTACTTCGGTGACGGGGCCTCCAGCCAGGGCGACGTCGCCGAGTCGTTCACCTTCTCCGCGGTCTACAACGCCCCGGTCGTCTTCTTCTGCCAGAACAACCAGTGGGCCATCTCCGAGCCCACCGAGCGCCAGACCCGTGTGCCGCTCTACCAGCGCGCCCAGGGCTACGGCTTCCCCGGCGTCCGGGTCGACGGCAACGACGTCCTCGCCTGCCTGGCCGTCACCCGCTCCGCGCTGGAGCGCGCGCGCCGGGGCGAGGGTCCGACCCTCGTCGAGGCGTTCACGTACCGGATGGGCGCCCACACCACCTCCGACGACCCGACGAAGTACCGGGCCGACGACGAGCGGGCCGCGTGGGAGGCCAAGGACCCGATCCTGCGGCTGCGCACGTACCTGGAGAAGGAGAAGCTCGCGGACGCCGCCTTCTTCACCGCGCTGGACGAGGAGAGCGAGACCCTCGGCAAGCGGGTGCGGGAAGCGGTACGCGCGATGCCCGACCCGGACCCGATGGCCCTGTTCGAGCACGGCTACGCCGACGGCAGCTCCCTCGTGGACGAGGAGCGGGCCCAGTTCGCCGCCTACCAGGCATCGTTCGCCGACTCTGCCGAGGAGGGCAAGTAGCCATGGCCGTGGAAAAGATGTCCATCGCGAAAGCGCTCAACGAGTCGCTCCGCCTCGCCCTCGACAACGACCCCAAGGTCCTCATCATGGGTGAGGACGTCGGCAAGCTCGGCGGCGTCTTCCGCATCACCGACGGACTCCAGAAGGACTTCGGCGAGGACCGGGTGATCGACACCCCGCTCGCCGAGTCCGGCATCGTCGGCACGGCGATCGGCCTGGCCCTGCGCGGCTACCGCCCGATCGTCGAGATCCAGTTCGACGGCTTCGTCTTCCCCGCGTACGACCAGATCGTCACGCAGCTCGCCAAGATGCACGCCCGCGCGCTCGGCAAGATCAAGCTGCCGGTCGTCGTGCGCATCCCGTACGGCGGCGGCATCGGCGCGGTCGAGCACCACAGCGAGTCCCCCGAGGCGCTCTTCGCGCACGTGGCGGGCCTGAAGGTGGTCTCGCCCTCCAACGCGAGCGACGCCTACTGGATGATGCAGCAGGCCGTCCAGAGCGACGACCCGATCATCTTCTTCGAGCCCAAGCGCCGTTACTGGGACAAGGGCGAGGTCGACACCGAGTCCATCCCCGGCCCGCTGCACAGGGCCGTGACCGTCCGCGAGGGCAGTGACCTCACGCTGGTCGCGTACGGGCCGATGGTGAAGGTCTGCCTGGAAGCGGCCGCCGCCGCCCAGGAGGAGGGCAAGTCGATCGAGGTCCTGGACCTGCGCTCGATGTCCCCGATCGACTTCGACGCCATCCAGACGTCGGCGGAGAAGACCGGCCGGGTCGTGGTCGTCCACGAGGCGCCCGTCTTCTACGGCTCCGGCGCGGAGATCGCCGCCCGGATCACCGAGCGCTGCTTCTACCACCTCGAAGCCCCCGTGCTGCGGGTCGGCGGCTACCACGTCCCCTACCCGCCGGCCCGGCTGGAGGACGAGTATCTGCCCGGCCTGGACCGGGTGCTCGACGCCGTCGACCGCTCGCTGGCGTTCTGAGGAGAGGGTTCGTGACGACGATGACCGAAACGTCTGCTCGTTTCCGTGAGTTCAAGATGCCCGACGTGGGCGAAGGACTGACCGAGGCCGAGATCCTCAAGTGGTTCGTCCAGCCCGGCGACACCGTCACCGACGGCCAGGTCGTGTGTGAGGTCGAGACCGCGAAGGCGGCCGTCGAGCTGCCGATCCCGTTCGACGGGGTGGTGCACGAGCTGCGCTTCCCCGAAGGGACGACCGTCGACGTCGGCCAGGTGATCATCGCGATCGACGTGGCCCCGGGCAGCGGCTCCGCCCCGGCCCCGGCCGCCGCTCCGGCCCAGGAGCCGGTGGAGGAGTCCGAGGCGGACGCCGAGCCGAAGGGGCGTACGCCGGTCCTGGTGGGCTATGGCGTCGCCGAGTCCTCCACCAAGCGCCGCCCGCGCAAGGGGGCGTCGGCCGCGCCGGAGGCCGCCGCCGTCGCGGCGGCGGTGCAGGCCGAGCTGAACGGGCACGCGGCTG
>NZ_NTGZ01000256.1 GCF_002551245.1 Streptomyces sp. rh34 | reverse complement strand
GGCCAGTACAGGAGTTCCCCGGCCCCGGCGCCGAGGGTGCGCGCACCGGGCACGTCCCGGTCCGGGTCGGCGATGTCCGCCGGCGGGGGGCCGCCGTGCTCGTCCCACAGCGTCACGTCCATACGCCCGCGCAGCACCCAGGTCAGCGCCGCGTGGGTGGGGGCCTCGGCCGCGCCGGCGTGCTGGGTGAACCGGTCGCCGGTGAGCAGCTCGGCGGTGAGGGGGAGGTTGGGCCAGCCGACCTGCCGCCACAGCCCGCTGACCGTGTCCCGTACGGCGGACCACAGGGCGTGGTCGAGGAGGAGCGGCTGTCGCACGGTCAGCAGGTAGCCCTGTCCGGAGACCTCGGCGTCGAGCCGGTCGAGGTAGTCGTCCAGGGTCGGGTCGGTGGTGTCCGGCAGCAGGGTGCCGGGGGCGCGCAGCCAGCCGTCGCCGAGGAGGAACCGGACGTCGGGCATCACCCAGAAGCGGGTGCCCGCCCGGAACGGTGCGCAGGAGGCGACGTTCAGGGGGTGGACCTCGTCGAGGCCGAACGGCGGCCGGGCGCGCAGCCGGACGGGCCGTCGGTCCCAGTAGCGCTGCCCGAACAGCTCCCAGTCGACGCCGTCGGGCGTCCGCCGCGCCTCGGGGGCCAGCGTGCTCATGATGCTTCCCTTCCGGTCAGGGGGAACCGCCGCCGGATGCGGTCCGTGTGGTCGGCGAGCGGTTCCATGCCGAGCGCGGCCCGGCGGTGGTCCACTTCTTCCGGGTCCTCGACCGGCCAGGGGACCAGCACTCCGCCGACGGGCTCGAACTTCGTTCCGTACACCTGCGGCAGCCCGTCGGTCACCCGCAACTCGTCGGTCAGATAGGCGACTTCCCGCCATGGCAGGTCGCCGCGCTCCGCTGCGCCCCGCATCAGCTCCAGGCAGTGGCGGCGGAAGTCCAGGTGCTCCCGGGCGTGTTGTACGAGGCGGCTCGCGGCGGTGGCCGCCTCCGCGCCGACCAGGGCGTGCCCGGGCCAGCCGTGGTCGGCCACGATCGCGGTGAGCCACGCGATCCCGGCGTCGGTCAGCTCCCGCAGACGGTGCTCGGCGGCCGGGTCGCTCATGCCGCCGTCGGCCCACGGCGTCCGGACGGCGCCGTCGAGCCGGTCCAGCCGCAGCAGCCTGCGCCGGATCTCCCCGGCGGGCGCGGGCTCGACCGGGGCCTCGGGCGCGTCGATCGGGTCGATCCGCAGCCGTATCTTCTGCCGGTCCCAGAGGTAGGTGATCCGTCGCCCCGCCTCCGGCCAGTCGAAGGCGACCTGGCCCTCGGCGGGGCTCTGCAGGTGCAGTCGTACGCCCAGCGGGGCATCCGTGACGACGTGGTCCGTCACATCGTCGAACACGTGCTCCACGGCGTCCCGGAGGGCCACTCCGAGACCGGCGAGGGTGAGGTTCTCGCCCTCCAGCAGCTCCCGCAGCGGGGGCCAGCCGCCCTCGGGCTCGGGCCGGGCGGCGACCCGGGCCGTCCCGAACGGCACGGGCGGCGGTTCGACGCTCAGCACCGGCCCGCCTTCCAGGGACCGGACGAAGTAGGGCACGTCCAGGCGTCGCAGCTGGTCGCGTTCGGCCCGGTCGAAGCGGACGTCGGGTTCGGCGGGACGGGGCGCCGCGCCGCCGCCGGACAGCCAGCGGGGCACGAGCGCGTCGAAGTACCGGAACGTGGGCTGCCGCAGGACCCGTACGTGGTGGCCGGCGGTGGCCGTCGACAGGAAGGCGCCGATGGCGGGCCGTTGTCGGCACATCAGGGTCCAGGCGTCGAACATGCCGCGCAGCATGGCCGGGAGGTAGGGCCCGTACCCGGTACGCCCGTCGGTGTCGGCGACGACGTTCCTGGTCTCCTTCCGGGCGAGGGATGCGCGGCGGCGGTGGAGGCGCAGCTCCCCGGTCGGCCGCTCGGTCCAGCACACCGGCGGGCCCTCGGCGTCGCACCAGCGGGCGGTGCGCTCCAGGCCGACGTGGTGCTGGTCGATCTCGGCGGTCGCGTCGTGCAGGAGGCCCGTGTCGTACAGGCGCGGGACCCGGCAGAAGTAGATCTCCAGGTCGATCGGGTAGAGCAGTGGCTCCGGGTCGCCCGGCCTGTTCCCGGTGACCACGTTGCCGCCGATCATGTCCGTGATCCCGAAGGCGAACATCGCGGCGGTCAGCGAGCCGGTGCGGTGCCAGAACCGGCCGGACTCCCGCGGGGTGAGCCGGGTTCCGGTCAGCTCCCACGGTCCGGAGGACCGGATCGGCCCCCACTGCGCGGGCGGCTCGATCCACTCCTGCCACAGGTAGCCGGGCTCGGCTCCGGGCCAGCAGGACAGCACGGGCAGCCGGATCTCGCCGGACGCCGTGGGCGCGTGGTTGAGCAGGTCGAACAGCGAGGCGGGCGAGCCGGTTCCGGTGGACGCGGTGAACAGCAGCTCGCCGGAGGCCGGCCGCGGTTTGTACGCGACCCGACCGCCGCCGGCGCAGTCGAGGCGCAGGACGCGCTGGCGTCCGTTGTGGGTTTCCTCGCCGTGGGCCCACAGTCCGACGACCGGCCCCCGGAACGCGGGTTCATCGGGCCAGCAGGCGTTCATGTCCCGGAGCAATCGATCGAGGAACAGCGTCAGGAATTCCTCGCAGCGCACCGCCCACTCGGCCACCCGGTCACGGGCGTAGTGCGGTCTTCCGGCAGCGCACGCCACGAATGCCTCGGATACCACGGGGCCGAAGATATCGGCGTTGGTGATATCCAGTATTCCGGCGGAAACAACGTCCGAATAGCGTGGTCCGGAGAATACGCACCAGGCGTCCAGCCGGTCCCACAGGTCCAGCAGCGGAGCGAACCGCCGGTCGCGGAGCGCGTGTTCGATCATCCGCGCGTCCGCCTCGCCGCCGAGCAGCCGGTCGATCGCGACCGTCCCTTCGGGGCCCGCCGCGACGACGGGCGGGAACAGTCCGCCGGCCTCTCCCTTCCGGACGGCGTCGATCACTCGTCGCACCACCGGGGAGAGTTGAGGTGATCCGTCCCGTTCGGCACCCCGATCGCCCCTCGGACCGGCCTGTCGGCCGGTGCCGCCGGGGTCACGCATCTCCCAGAGGGGCTCGACATCCACTGGTGATTCCGGCACGGCAGCCCTTCGACTCGTCACGGGGAGGAGGACGTGCGGCGCACCCGGGTGGCGCCGACGTGGCGACACCACCCGGCGCGCGTCAGCAGCAGTAGATGCTCGCGCACGAACCGCAGGAAGTGCCACTGCCCGAGTTCGTCGGTGAAGCGAGCGGCGGAATTTCTTGTTCCAGATCGCCGATCACCAGATCGAATACATCATCGGCGTTCCGGTCCGTTGGGCCCTGGACCTTTTCTTCAACTGCCTGCATGAATATCCTCCTCCCGTACTGGCCAATTGATCCGCCACTCAGTAGAACAATGCGACATGCCCCTGTCAACGAGCGGGACGCGGGCGCACCGCTTTACTGGCCGGTAGCCATCTATGCGACGCAGGTCACACTCCTCTACGGTCGGGGCACTGCCCCCGCCCCTCCGCATCGGCGAGCCGCCGACCGGGCCGGGCAACCCCGTCTCCCGCCCCAGGAGGTCCCATGCCACCCCCCACCGCCCGCCGCTCCCGGCGCAGGCTTCCCGTCGCGGTGCTCGCCGCCACCCTCGGAGCGGTCGCCCTCGGCGCCCCCTCCCCCGCATCGGCGTCGAACACCGCCGCCGAAGGGGACTACCTCGTCGGGCGCGGCATCTCCGATGTCACGGGCGAGGCCGCCGAGACCGGGATGATGGGCTACTCCAGCTTCGACCAGAAGACCTCGGGCATCCACCAGCGGCAGAGGTCGCGCGCCTTCGTCGTCGTGGACCGGTCGAGCGGCAAGCGCGTGGTGTACGTCAACGCCGACCTCGCGATGATCTTCCAGTCCGTGCAGCAGGGGGTCATCGCCCGTCTGAAGGAGCGTTACGGGGGCCTGTACGACGAGGAGAACGTCCTGCTGTCGGCCACCCACACCCACTCGGGGCCCGGCGGATACTCCCACCACGTCGCCTACAACCTGTCCGTCCTCGGCTTCCAGAAGGAGACCTACCGGGCCGTCGTCGACGGCATCACGGACTCCGTCGCGAAGGCCCACGAGGACCTGAAACCCGGCACGATGAGCCTGGGCACGGGAGCCCTCACCAACGCCAGCGTCAACCGCTCCCGGGAGGCGTTCGACCGCAACCCCGCCTCCGACCGGGCGGCCTTCCCCGACGCGATCGACCCGGCGATGACCGTGCTGCGCTTCCAGCAGGGCGACAGGGAAGCGGGCGCGATCAGCTGGTTCGCCACCCACAACACCTCGATCACCAACAAGAACACGCTCATCAGCCCCGACAACAAGGGCTACGCCGCCTACGCCTGGGAGCACGACCACGAGGGCGTGCGGTACCTCGACGACGCCCCCGGGTTCGTCGCGGCCTTCCCCAACACCAACGCCGGCGACATGTCGCCGAACCTCAACCTGAAGCCGGGGTCCGGGCCCACCGAGGACGAGTTCGAGAACACACGCGTCATCGGCGAGCGCCAGCTCGACAAGGCCCGCGAGATCTACGACGACACACGGCCCGTCTCCGGAGGCGTCGACTCCCGGCTCGCCTACGTCGACATGGAGAACGTGACCGTACGCCCGGAGTACACCCCGGACGGCGAGGAGCACCGCACCTGCCCCGCCGTCGTGGGCGCGTCCACGCTCGCGGGCAGCGTCGAGGACGGTCCCGCGATCCCCGGCTTCGAGGAGGGCACACGCACCCCGGTCGCGGGCATCATCGACGCGTTGCGCATCGACACCCCGTCCTGGCTCGCGACCTGCCAGTACCCCAAGGCGAGCCTGATCCCCACGGGGCTGCTGAGCAACGTCCACCCGGTCACCCCGAAGCGCCTCCCGCTCCAGATCATGAAGATCGGCGAGCTGCACCTGGTGGCCGCCCCGGGCGAGTTCACGATCACCTCCGGCCTCCGCGTACGCCGTACGGTGGCCGAGCGGCTGGGCGTCCCGCTGGACCGCGTCCTGCTCCAGGGGTACGCCAACGCCTACAGCCAGTACGTCACGACGCCGGAGGAGTACGACACCCAGAACTACGAGGGCGGCTCCACGCTGTACGGCCGCTACACCCTGCCGGCCTACCAGCAGGAGTACGCCCGGATCGCGGATTCCCTGCGCGAGGGCACCCCCTTGGAGCGGGGCGCGACGCCGCCGGACGAGTCGGGCCGGCAGTTCACCTTCCAGACGGGGGTCGTGTACGACAACCCGCCCGCCGGCAAGGCGTTCGGCGGCGTCCTGAAGGCCCCGGAGACCTCGTACGCGCGGGGCACCACCGCGACCGTCGAGTTCGCCACCGGGCACCCGAAGAACGACGTCCGCCGGGGTTCCACCTTCCTGGAGGTGCAGCGGCTGGAGAACGGCACGTGGCAGCGGGTACTGGACGACGGCGCCTGGGAGACCACCTACCGCTGGACGCGGCTGAACGGTCTGACCGGCACCTCCAAGGCCACGATCACCTGGGACATCGCGGCGGACACCGTGCCCGGCACGTACCGGATCGTGCACCACGGGGACGCCAGGAGCCCGCTCGGGAGGATCACGCCGTTCACCGGGGCGACGGGGCCCTTCACGGTGAACTGAGGGCTACGGGGTACGCGGGGTGGGCTGGAACCAGGCGGGGCCCTCGGTGAGGGCCTGCTTGATCCGGAACAGGGCGAACTCGCCGAGCGGCGGGAGCCCGTCCAACGGGAACCAGCCCACCTCCAGCGACTCGTCGTCGTTGACCGCCGCCTCGCCGCCGGTCGCCCGGCAGCGGAAGGTGACGTCGAGGTACTGGCAGATGTCGCCGTTGGCGTACTGCACGGGCTTCAGCGCCTGCGTGAGCACCACCCGCTCGGCCACGCAGTGCACGCCGGTCTCCTCCAGCACCTCGCGCTCCGCCGTCGCCGCCGGCTCCTCCCCCGGTTCGGAGATCCCGCCGATGACCGACCACCTCCCGGTGTCCGCGCGCCGCCCGAGCAGCACGCGGCCCTCGTCGTCGAGGACGACGGCCGTCACCCCGGGCAGCAGGAGCAACTGGTGCCCGGCGGTGGCGCGGATGTCACGGATGAAGTCGGGGGTAGCCATGGATCCGAGCCTACGTGGCCGGGTCAGGTGCTACCGCGCGGTGCCCCCGCTCCGGCGTGCGCGGAACGCCGACACGCTCACCCAGCCCAGGCCCGCCAGGGCCAGCAGCGCGATGACGCCCTCGGGCAGCGGGCCCATCCGGGTGGCGGGGGTGAGCGAGGAGCGCAGCGGGACCTCGTCCACGAGGGCATCGGGGGTGAACATCCCGCTCTTCTCGACGATCGTGCCGTCCGGGCGGATCACCGCGCTGACCCCGCTGGTGACGGGGACGACGACGGCCCGCCCGTGCTCGACGGCCCGCACCTGGGACATGGCCAGCTGCTGGTAGGTCATCTCGCTGCGGCCGAACGTCGCGTTGTTGCTCGGCACGGCGATCATCTGGCCGCCGTGCTTGACGGTGTCGCGTACGGCGTCGTCGAAGGCGGCCTCGTAACAGGTCACGAGCCCCACCTTCGTCCCCGCGAGGTCGAAGACGCCGACCTCGGTGCCGGGGACGAACTCGCGCTGCACCCGGTCGACGTCCTCGCTGAAGAAGCGGGCGACGGTGCGCATCGGCATGTACTCGCCGAACGGCTGGATGTGCCGCTTGTCGTAGGTGTCGACGGGGCCCTGGTCGGGGTCCCACTCGATCAGGGTGTTGCGGAGGCTGTCGGAGCCCTTCTCCACCACCGAGCCGACGACCGTGGGGGCCCCGATCGCCTTGACGGCGTCGTCGATGACCTGGCGGGCGTCCGCGTTGAGGTAGGGGTCGAGGTCGGAGGAGTTCTCCGGCCACAGCACGAAGTCGGGCTGCTTCTCCTTGCCCGCCTTCACGTCCTCGGCCAGCTGCTCGGTGCGCCGGGCGTGGTTGTCGAGGACCGCGCGGCGCTGGGCGTTGAAGTCGAGGCCCAGGCGCGGCACGTTGCCCTGGATCGCGGCGACGGTGGCCGTGCCGTTCTCCGCCGAGTCGTCGACCAGGGGCAGCGCGGCGAGCGCCCCGGCGACCGGTACGAGGACGCTCACGGCGGCGCTGACGACGGCCGCGCGCGGGACCCTTCCGGTCCTGCGGTACACGACGAACCGGCGCACGGCCTCGTGGAGCCCGAAGCCGCACAGCACGACGGCGAAGGAGAGCAGCGGGGTGCCGCCGAGCGCGGCGAGCGGCAGGAAGACGCTCTCGGACTGACCGAAGGCGATCTTGCCCCAGGGGAAGCCGCCGAACGGGATCCGGGCACGGACCGCCTCGTCCAGCGTCCAGACCGCGGCCGCCCACACGGGCCAGTACGCGAGCCGGGTCACCGCGGCGATCCCGAGGCACCCCACCGCGATGAAGAGCGCTTCCGCGGCGGCCAGGGCCAGCCACGGCACCGGGCCGACGTCCTCGCCGGTCCAGTGCAGCAGCGGAAGCATGAAGCCGAGGCCCGACAGGAGGCCCAGGCCGAAGGCGGTCCTGAGCCCGCGCCCGTGCAGCACCCATCCCAGCAGCGCGAATCCGGGCAGCACGAGCCACCACAGGGGCCGGGGCGGGAAGCTCGCGTAGAGCAGCAGTCCGGACAGCACGGCGGCGGCCGGGCGGAGGAGCCGCGGCAACAGGCCGGCGGCCGGGGAGGCTGTGGCGGGCGGCGGGTCGTCGACGGGAGTCATGGTGGCGCTCACCCGGCGGAGTCTACGGTGGGCGGCTGTGAGCGGCGGCGTTGACCTGCGGGGGGGGGCGGGGACGGGGGCGGCTCCGGGGTGCCTCGCGGGCGGCGGCGCGGTCGGTCGCCGGGACGGTGGCCCGTGGCCGACGCCGCCCGGGCCGGTGGCCCGGTCAGTCGCCGGGCCGTCTGCCGGAGGCCGGCAGCCGCAGGCGTTGCCGGATGAACCGTACGGCCGTCTCCGCGTCGTCGACCGTGACGGTGAAGGTGCGGCCGTCGCCGAGGTGCAGGGCCATGCCCTCACCCTTGCGGACCACGACGGCGGTGCCCTGCTCGGGACGCCAGCGGTAGCCCCAGCCGCCCCACTGGCGCGGATTGATCCGGGGGACGAACTCCGCGCCCGTCACATGGCTGAGCAGGATCCGGCGGCGCGGCAGGCCGGCGTGGCCGCAGCGCACCTCCAGGCTGTCCCCGTCGACCTTGACGGCCACATGGACGAAGGCGAGCGTTCCGAAGAGGATCAGCAGTCCGGCGGCGAGGCAGCCGATCACCGACATGAGCAGTGGGGCGATGCCCGAGGTCCACGCGCCGTCGACGGCCAGCTCGATGCCGAGGGCCACGCAGCCCGCGCCCGCGAGGGCCAGCAGCCACTGGATCCGGTTGGTGGCGCGGCCGTTCCACTCCGTGGGCGGCGCCTGGCTCGACCCGTGCCTCGCACTCTCGGGGTGGTCCGTCATATGCAGCAGCGTAGCCGCGTTCCGGGCTCCCGGCCGGGGCTGCGAGGGCCGATCGGGCTACCCGGTCCTGATTCCCCGGGCGCTCCCGGCGGGCCGGGTCAGCGGACGGGTACCGCGGCGGCCAGCATCCGGCCCTCGGCGTAGGTCAGGGCGGCCTCCGGGAGGGCGGCCGGGCGGCCGGCCCGGAGGACGGTGAGCATGCCGGAGGGCTCGGCCGTCGGGGCGGAGCCCGCTCCGATCCGGCGCAGCGCCTGGGCGGCGACCGCTCCGGCGGACCCGTGCAGGGCGAGCGGCGGGCGGCCGGGCCGCTGCACGGCCTCGCGGATCCGGGCCGCGACCAGCTCGTAGTGGGTGCAGCCGAGGACGACGGCCCGCACGTCGGCCGGGGTGAGGGCGGCGGCCGCCGCTACGGCCCGGTCGATCCCGGCCTCGTCACCGTGCTCCAGGGCGTCGGCGAGCCCGGGGCACGGGACCTCGGTGACGTCGGCGGGCCCGCCGAAGTCCGCGATCAGCCCGCGCTGGTAGGCGCTGCCGGTGGTGGCCGGGGTGGCCCAGATGGCGACGGAGCCGCCGCCCGCCGCGGCCGGCTTGATCGCGGGGACCGTGCCGATGACCGGAAGCGCGGGCTCCAGCTCGGCGCGGAGCGCCGGCAGGGCGTGGACGGAGGCGGTGTTGCAGGCGACGATCAGCGCGTCCGGCCGGTGGGCGGCGGCGGCGCGGGCGACGTCCAGGGCGAGCGCGGTGATGTCCTCGGGGGTGCGGGGCCCCCAGGGCATGGAACCGGGGTCCGAGGAGAGGACGAGTTCGGCGTCGGGCCGCAGGCGGCGTACCGCGGCGGCTGCCGCCAGCAGGCCGATTCCGGAGTCCATGAGCGCGATCTTCACCCGGTCACCCTAGCCGACAGCCCTTGCGGACCGGGCTCAGTGGGGCAGACTGCGGCGGATGAGCGCCGTTGCCTGGATCGCCGTGGGTTCACTGATCGCGTGGGTGTGGCTGCTGCTGGGGCAGGGCTTCTACTGGCGGACGGACCAGCGGCTCCCCCGGCGCACCGACCCTGCGCGCTGGCCGTCGGTGGCGGTGGTGGTGCCGGCCCGCGACGAGGCGGAGATGCTGCCGGTGAGCCTGCCGTCGCTGCTGGTCCAGGACTATCCGGGGGACGTCCGGATCATCCTCGTCGACGACTGCAGCAGCGACGGCACCGGGCAGCTGGCCCGGGACCTGGCCGCCCGGTACGGCGGGTTCCCGCTGACCGTGGTGACGCCCGGGGAGCCGGAGCGGGGCTGGACGGGCAAGCTCTGGGCCCTGCGGCACGGGATCGCGGTGGCCCGGCGGGACAAGCCGGACTTCCTGTTGCTGACCGACGCGGACATCGCGCACGAGCCGGACAGCCTGCGCGATCTGGTGGCCGCGGCCGGCACCGGGGGCGAGGGCGGCTTCGACCTGGTGTCGCAGATGGCGCGACTGCGGGTGGAGAGCGTCTGGGAGCGTCTTGTGGTGCCCGCGTTCGTCTACTTCTTCGGGCAGCTCTACCCGTTCCGCCGGGTGAACCGGGCCCGGTCGCGGACGGCGGCAGCCGCGGGGGGCTGCGTCCTGCTGCGCACCGAGGCCGCCGAGCGGGCGCGGATCCCGGACTCGATCCGGCAGGCGGTGATCGACGACGTGTCGCTGGCGCGTGAGGTGCGGCGCAGCGGCGGCCGGATCTGGCTGGGGCTCGCGGAGCGGGTGGACAGCGTGCGGCCGTATCCGCGGCTGGCGGATCTGTGGCGGATGGTCGCGCGGAGCGCGTACGCCCAGCTGCGGCACAGTCCGTTGCTGCTGGCGGGGACGGTCCCGGGGCTGCTGCTCGTCTACGTGGCGCCGCCCGCGACGCTGGCGGCGGGGCTGCTGGCGGGTGACGGGGCGGCGGCCTGGGCGGGCGGCGCGGCGTGGGCGGTGATGACGGCGACGTATCTGCCGATGCTCGCGTACTACCGTCAGTCGCTGTGGCTGGGGCCGCTGCTGCCGCTGACGGCGGTGCTGTATCTGCTGATGACGGTGGACTCGGCGGTCCAGCACTACCGGGGGCGGGGCGCTGCCTGGAAGGGCCGCACCTACGCGCGCCCGGAGGCCGCGCCCGACCGGTGACGCCGCGATGGGGGCGGGCGGGCGCGGCGGGGGCGGGTCACTTGCGGCCGGGCGTCCAGTTCATGCCCCAGCCGTAGGCCGCGTCGATGGTGCGCTGCGGGCTCACGCCCCGGTCCGGGAC
>NZ_NTGZ01000255.1 GCF_002551245.1 Streptomyces sp. rh34 | reverse complement strand
CGAGAGGAAGGACAGCGATGGAATGACATGTCCGCACCAAATCTATGCGCGTAGCATACGGGTCTGTTGGCCGCCGGGACAGATCAAGTCGCCGTGGATTCAGAGGAGATTCCGAGCGCCGAACCGTGGAGTCGGTGACGCGCGTGGACCTGACCGCGCCGCCGAAGCAGCGGCACATGAACAAGCGGATCATGGAACGGCTGCGGGACGAGTACGACTTCGTGGTCGCCTACACGACGCTCAACGACTACCTGTGAGTGCGCCGGCCGCAGATCCGCGAGGAAGTCGAGCGGGCCCGGATGCTGACCGAGGGCATGGTTCCGCAGTTTCACCGGCCCGGCGAGGAGGCGGAGGTCGATTTCGCCGAGGTCTGGGTGCGGGTCGACGGCAAGCCCATGGCCTGCCAGTTGTTCACGCTGCGGCTGTCGTATTCGGGCAAGGCGGTCCACCGGGTGTTCTCCACGTCCGGTCAGGAAGCCTTCATGCAGGGGCACGTGGACGCCTTCCGGATCCTGGGCGGGATCCCGACCCGGCACATCCGTTACGACAACCTCAAGCCCGCGGTCTCGCAGGTCTGCTTCGGCCGCTCGCGGGGTGGAGTCGCAGAGGTGGGTGGCCTTCCGGTCGCACTACGGTTTCGACGCGTTCTACTGTCGGCCTGGCGTCGAGGGCGCCCACGAGAAGGGCGGCGTCGAGCACGAGGGCGGACGGTTCGGCCGCTCGCATCTGGTCCCGGTTCCCGAGGTCGACACGCTCGCGGAACTGAACGAGAAGATCGAGCAGATTGAGGTGGCCGAGGACGTCCGGCACATCGACAACCGGCCCACCTCGGTCGGGTTCGACTTCGACTACGAGGCCCCGCTGCTGGCCCCGCTGCCGTTCGAGGAGTTCGACATCGGGCTGACGCTGACGCCGAAGGTCGACAAGTCCTCCCGCATCAACGTTCGGCAGAACAAGTACTCCGTCCCGGCCCGCTTCATCGGCACGTACGTCCGCGTCTCGCTGCGGGCGGACGAGGTCTGGGTCTTCGAGCGCAACAAGCTGGTGGTCCGCCATCCGCGGCTCGCGGGCCGCTACGGCTTCCGCGATCTGCTGGACCACTACCTGGAGATCCTGCGGCACAAGCCCGGCGCCCTGGAGCACTCCACCGGGCTCGCCGCGGCCCGCGAGAGTGGGCAGTTCACCGACACCCACGACGCGTTCTGGGCAGCCGCCCGGGAGTCGAGGGGACGCTCGGAAGGCACCAGGTCGCTGATCGAGGTCCTGCTGCTTCACCGGCGGCTGCCCGACGAGGCAGTCGTCGCGGGCATGAAAGCGGTCCTGGAGGCCGGTTCCGTCTCGCCGGACCTGGTGGCCATCGAGGCCCGCAAAGCGGTCGCCGCGGCGGGTGGTCCACCACCGGTCGTGATCGCCCCGCAAGCCGCCGTCACTACGGTCGCAGCCGAGCCCGACACGCGGAGCCGGCGGAACCCAAACCGGAATCGGCCCAGGTCATCACGCTGCCACAGTGGCGTCCTGCCCTGCCGCCGGACTCCGGCCCGAACCATCGCTGGCCGCCTACGGCCAGTTGCTCTCTGTTCAGCCGAAAGGCTCAGCATGACGCAGAGCACCGCCACCGCCCCTGCGAACACAGGGCGGTGGGGCTCCTTCGGCCTGCCCGGCCAACGCGGGCCGAACCCGTCAGAGGCGATCGACGCGGCCTGCCGGAGCCTTGGCCTGTCCGGGGTCCGCGCGCTGGGAGGAGTTCGCCGCCCAGGTCCTGCGCGAGCAGGCGTCCTACGCGGACTTCCTCGCGGACCTCCTGGAGAGCGAGTGCGAGGACCGCGACGCCCGCCGCAAGGTCCGCCGGGTAAAGGAGGCCAACTTCCCCCCGCCCGAAGCGGATCGAGGACTTCGTTTTCTCGAAGAACCCGAATATCCCGCAGGAGGTCATCAACACCCTCATGCAGCCCGCCTGGGTCCAGGCCGGGATCCCGCTCTGCCTGATCGGTGACTCCGGAACGGGCAAGTCCCACCTGCTGATCGGCCTGGGCACGGCCATCGCGGAGGCCGGCGGCCGCGTCCGCTACACGACCGCGGCGAACCTCGTGAACGAGCTGGCCGAGGCCGCCAGCGACAAGCAGCTGGGCCGCACGATCAAGAAGTACGGGCGAGTCGACCTGCTCTGCCTGGACGAGCTCGGATACGTCAAGCTGGACCGCCACGGCGCGGAGCTGCTGTTCCAGATCTTCACTGAGCGCGAGGAACGACATGCGATCGCCGTCGCGTCGAACCGGCCGTTCACCGAGTGGGACCAGACCTTCACCGACAAGCGGCTCCGCCAGGCAATCGTCGACCGGCTCACCTTCGAGGCCCACATCATCGAGACCGGCACCCAGTCCTTCCGCCTCGCCAGCACCACCGCCAAGCGCAAGGCTGCCACCGCCGCCGCCTGACCTTTGCCGGCGTACACGTGAATGTGCTCAGCGCGGTACAGGGAAACATGCACGGATACTCTTCCGAAATGCCTCTTGATCAGTACGTCTACTTCGCTCTGTCCAGTGAGCGCACCACCGCGCAGGAGATGACGGAACTGCTGGGTATCCAGCCCGATGAAACGAAGGTGCGCGGAAGCCGCATCGTCCAGCCTGCGATACCTGTGTGCCACCGGTGGAAAGTCGTGTGTCGGGAGCCGGGTCTGCGCGTCGATGAGCAGATCGCCCATGTGCTGGACCGGCTCCGGCCACACACGGACCGCATCGCCAGTCTTGCGAGGCGGCTGGGCGAAGGACCTGGGGCGGGCAGAGCCGCAACGCTGCAGGTAGTGCGCTACTTCAGAGCGGCCGACGAGCCTAGCAAGGACAGTCAGTTGCGTGCCGAGGAGGAACCCAACCTCTTCGGCTGGCATCTTGATCAGGAGGTCCTGGACTTCCTCGCCGCCACTGGAGCGTTCCTGGACATCGACGAGTACGACCTGACGGGCTGAGCACGTTCACTCGTACCGCCCTGTGCAGATTGGTGTTTACGCCGACAACCTCAGCCGAACCACCGGGCGGGCGCCACAACACCGCGCCCGCCCTTTCGCGTTCCTGTCAGGGGAAGCGGCCGGGCGGGCGTCGTGAATCACACGTTACCGCCACCAACCCGGGCCAACAGACATGATCCGGCTCCGTCCCAGGACGGCCAGGAAACGTCACCCGATCGAGGGTGGGGCCAGAACAATCCGTTCCTCCCGCAGACCCCTCAGAGCGTTCACCCACACGGCTCAAAAGTGGGGCCAGAACAACTCGTTCAAGTGGGGCCACTACAGCCCGTTGAAAACATCTACGTCGGCCAACGGGCGGACCACCTCCAGGGCGAAGGCGGCCTCACGTCCGAAGGAGGCAAGAGCGTTCAGGGCGGACGCGGCCGTATGCCACTGCTCCTCGC
The DNA here is from genome assembly GCF_002551245.1 of Streptomyces sp. rh34. Lineage (GTDB taxonomy): Bacteria > Actinomycetota > Actinomycetes > Streptomycetales > Streptomycetaceae > Streptomyces. The sequence continues at coordinate 7,342 of NZ_NTGZ01000255.1, read as the reverse complement.
GCACGGCCGCGACTATGGCCGTGGTCAGCGCCGGTGCAGCCGCCGGATCAGCCAGCTCCCGCAGGGCAGACACCAGAGCATTGGCACTCATCGACTGCGACGAGTCTGCGAAGTCCACCTCCGCCAGGAGCTTCGACAGCCTCGGCGTGAGGTCACCGGCTGCCCCGCCCAGATGCCCGGCCACCTGCACAGCACGCCAGGCCTCGGCGCCCTCGTACAGCGCCTCCAGCACACAGGGCAGCGCCCGCAGATCCCCCAGGCACGCCAGCGCCCTGACGGCTTCCTGGTAAGCGCGGCGAACCAGCTGCTCCCGGGCCGCCCACACGCGCGGCCCGTGTTCCGCACGGGCCGCCTCGACATAGGCGGCGAGGGCCTCCCGCGCCGGCTCGCTCACGGGCCCGAGAGCCCCGAGAGCCTCCGCTGCCGCAGCCGAGGTGTACGCGTCCTCGGGCAGGAGACAGCCCGCGATCAGCACCACCAGGCCGGAGTGATCCCCACGCCACTGGCCGATCAACACCCTGGCCATACGGATCGCGTCGTAGCGCACCCCAGGGTCCGCGCTGCACAACTGCTCGGAGAGCAACGCGGTGCGCTCAAGCACACGATCGCCCAGCAGCGTGTGCAAGGCCCAGCACAGAGGTCGTCGGCGCGTGAACCCGGCCGTGCCGCTCCAGGTCCTCGAACGCCGCGGCGATCTGCGGCAGCGCACCCGAGGAAGGCGCCGAGCCCGCGGCAACACCCGGCTCCCCCTCGGCCCGGCAGGGCGCGTCGCCATCCCTGCCGGTCTCCTCCGGTGCGATCTTCGTCGCAAGCCCGCCGCAGGGGCAGGAGACGGCGACTGGGCGGGCTTGATGCCCAGCACGCACAGCCACTCATGCTGCTCGGGCAGGAGCCGCGCCCAGGTGCCCGGCCTTCCGCTGCTCCAGTCGCAGTCCGATGTCGTCGCCGTCCATGAGGACGCCGGGCAGCTGGCCGTCGGCATCGGCCAGGTCGGCGAGGACGCGGTGGTGGCGCTGTCAGTCCAGCGGCCAGGGGCAGTTCCAGTCCGGGGCGATCGCGGTGAGCTGCGCCGCGCGCTCCGGTTCCTGCGCTTCCCACTCCAATTGCGAGGTCGGCGAGGGGCCTTGACCCCGGAATCCTGCTGATGCCTCTACACCGCTGCGCCTCCGAGGATCCTCAGTGAATACCTCCCGTATGTGCGGTGCAGAACCATCCTCACCGGGCCCGAAACCAGCACCCCGCTGACAACGTACTCCTGTTCGATCCCCGTCTTGGTCACCTGCTTCTCGTACAGGGAGTCGGTCTCCTTCTTCGCCCGGTCGAGCCACGAGGACGCCTTGGCATGATCGATCCCGGCGACGTCGAGACCTGTGCAGGAAGCCAGGAACTCGAAATCGTCTGGTTCCTTCGTACCCGCGTTGCACAGCAGGGAGGACATGTTCTTGCGATCGGCGTAGCCGGCCGACACGGTCATCCCGCTCTTGCCGCGCCCGTGAACGTACGTCCTCATCTTCCCGTCGGGCATTTCCTGCTCGACGGGCTTTTCGAGTCGGACATTCCAGTCGTTTGCCAGCCCGGTGAGGAAAATATTCCCGGTGTATCCCGTGGCCATCGTCCTGCCCGGACTGAGCATGGGTTTCTTGTCGCTGGTCACCGCATGCTTGGGCAGATCGGTAGTCTGCGGCAGGGTCTGTGTTGCGGACGGCTCGGGACGAGGTGCCACTGTCCTCGGCGCTGGTGGCGATGCCACGCCGGGGCTGCCCTGGCCACAGGAGGCGGTTCCCACCGCGCCGGCGACGAGAGTCATCAGTACGACGGGAACGCGGAGGGCGACCCGTGTCCGGCCACCCGAACACGCCCTCTGGATCTGGGGTATCACCGAGAGCCCACTCCTGCCGGGAACTCGAAGCCGTCCTGGACGACAGCCGCCAGCATTCCGGATACGGCCATGATTCTCTTGCGTACTTCTCTCATGTGCACATGCTCTCTGAGGGTGATGTCTGCCGATGCGGAAGCGACTTGCTATTGAAACCAGCACCGGACGCTACACGGCCCACTTCACCCCGAGCTCCCGTAGCGCGTCGCGTTGTTCGGGGGTGAGTCTGTCGCGGCGGGTCTTGGTGTTGGAGATCCATACGCCCAGCTTGACGATCACCGGCTCCTCCTCGCCGTCGACCGTGACCGGTTCACCGTGCCCCCTTGGTACGGGCCGGTCCGCGCCTTCCCGCTCCACCCCCTGCGCGAGGGCCGCCAGCCCTCGCTGGAACGCCGCCTGCGCCTTGCTCGGGCCTTCCGTCGTACGAGCGGCCGCCGGGGCGGGAGACGCGCTCTCAGCGGGCTGCATGCCCAGCTTTGCCAGCCGCTCCTGCTGTTCGGGGAGAAGCTGCGCCCAGGTGCCCGGGTTCTTCTGTCGCTGGAGCCACTTGCCCAGGTCGTCGCCCTCGAACAGAACCCCCGGTTCGATGGCTGGCAGGATGCCGTCGGCGTCGACGAGGTCGGCGAGGACACGGTAGTGCCGCTGCCAGTGCAGCGGCCACGGGCAGTCCCAGTCCTCATCGACCGCGGCCAGTTGCTGTGCGCGCTCCTGCGCCCGCTTCGGGTCCTTCCCCAGGCCGCTCTTCCTCCGGAGGTTCGCCATGTGCTGCCCGACCGGCATTATCGCCTCTCCCTCGCCCCACACTGCGTCCTGCCGGGGTGCGAGGTGCCCGGTGGCCCGCCGGCAGGACCGGAGCGCGGCGAGGGCCGAAGCACTTCGGCCCCACAGTCCTTCATTCCCTCTATGTATAGGCGAGCGTGCGCCATATCTGCACAAGGCAGTGCTGATCTTTATCTTTCAATTCCCTCTCCTGGCCAGGCGGGACTGGCAATGCGCGCGCTCCTCCAATCGGTGACAGGAAAGGCCATCGAGTCCCATTGAACATCCACTGCCAACGCATCTCGTACAGCCCAGCCGAGGGGAGGATCAAAGGGACATCCTGAACCCCGCCATCGATGGTGTGAATTCCGAGCTCTCCGGTGGGAAGTTCCACTTCCACTTCTTCCCGGCCGAACCAATTGGCAGGATTTTCCGGAGGTTTACCGGGCCAGCTATCCAGGCGCACCGCCGACTGAATGACTGCCGATGGCACTTGGGGAATGTCAGCCCAGGGACGGTGAGAAGCCAATGCGCATCATCCGGATCCAGCCCATACGGCTCGATACTCATGTCCATCAATCCGAATAGACGGTAGCTGGGACTGACCACCATTTCGTGCGTGTCCAAAATCCGGCTCAAAACACACCTCTTTGACAGCTCGACCTCATGCTCCAACAGTGACTCGACCGTACAAGGCACTCGGCATCAGCAGCGACAAGATTTTCAGCGAGAAGATCAGCACCCGGATCAGGGTCCGCCCGCAGTTCGAGGAGGCGCTGAGGACCGCCCCGATTCCCTTGAGGGCAAGTGCAGGGGGTGCGAGGCTTACCCCGGCGCAGTGCAGTGTGCTGCCACACCCGGGCGACCACCGTGTATCCGACGCAACTGATTCTTTATGGAGCGCCACCTCACATTTCAGCGGCTCCGCCCCATAACTATGGGGAGAGCTGCGGGCTTTACCCCGCCGCGTCGCAGTGTGCTGCCACAACCCCTGCGTCCCGCCCCAGAGAACCGCTCCCCAGGGTGGTTGACGGCAGATAGGCATTTCGCTTCCTTAGCAGCCTTGGAGGCCTGTTGATGGTGCCTTCCCGGACCCAAGGGGCGAAGCCCTCCCGTATCCGCTCGAAGGGAGCTCGATGTTTTTGCCCGTGTCCCTGCTCCTGGTGCTCGTCGTCACCCCGGTCCTCATCGCGCTCCCTCGTCCCGTGGGCCGGCGGCGGCGGACTTATGTCGAGGCAGGGTGAATGATCGAACAAGCGTCCACTTGGGCTTGTTGGCCTCAACTCCCTTGCAACACAAGGAGGTTCTTCCCAATCCATTCTGCAAAATCGCTGGGCGGGCACGAACTCTGCCGGCGGACACGAACTTCCTTGATCTGGTCCGGGAGGCATGGTTTGATAGCGCTCCGCCGTGATCCTCAACCCACGTTTTCCCACGGCTAGGCAGTCAGCCCGCTCGCCCGAGCCGAGTGAACAAGCCGACTGTTCTGAGCATGCCTCCCTTCCGAACGCTTGAGACCTGTCGGGAACGGGAGGTCTTTTACTGTCCATCGCCATCGCACCATCCCGTATGCACCGAAGGAGAAACCGACCCACCACGCACGCCCCATGGCCACGCCGTGGCGCTCTACTCACAAGCCCCATATTGGGGAGTCCGGCTGGATAGCCGCCTCCCACCCTGTTCGCCTCTCTTTCTCCGTCAGCCGGAGAGACGGGAGGTCTTTTTCTGTCCACAGCCGTCGCACAAGGAAGGGAGCACCGCGACGGTGTGACAGACAGCCTTGTGGCGCTAACCCATCGCTGCCCCACCGTGGGCACCGGGAGCCGGCACACCCTCTTGAGCCGCCGCTCGCCTCGCCGATGGACCGCCAGCAGCACACCTCCCCCGGCAGCCCGGGACGGGAGGCCCTTCCTTTCCGCCACCGCCTTACCCCCGTGCGCCCTGGCCTGAGTCGCACCGACCGACCGAACAGAGGAATACATGCAACAGCCGTCGAGCCCCAGCACCCTGAATGTGTTCGTCATGACGGCGATCGCCTCTCCCGCGACGCCCGACCCGACGACTCCGGCCCCCGCGCCGGCCGCGCCGCCGCCCGTCTTCGCTCCGTGGGCTGTGTGGCTCCTGGCGGTGGGCATGTTCGTGCTCGTCCCCATCACCCTGACGGTCTTCGTGGTGGACCGCCCCAACGCGCGGGCAGCGATGGACGCCACCGGGTCGTTCCTCGGCGGAATCGGTGGATGGGGGGCCCTGACCCTGACTTTCGTCCTGTGCGTCTTCCAGGCATACCGGGAGAGGCGCTCCCATTGACCGTGGCTTTGTTCACGAGTTACGACAGCGGTTGTTCACGTCTTTGGGAGGCGCCCGTCATGAGGCGAAGTCGGTGTTCACGAGAACGGGAGGCACCGAGTACCGGCAATGGGTGACCACAGCGGATCCGCTACCAAGATGCCCTCGTGTCGTTGCGTGCGACGTGGCTTTCAAGGGGCGAGTAGGGGGCCGAAAGTCTGTCGGCCGATGCGTTCGGCGGTCGGCTGGTCGACCACCTGACCGGGGATGTCGGGGTACTGACTTGTCCAGGCGCGGGCGTTCGCGGCGTCGGTGAAGAAGTTCAGTGCGTCGCAGCAGGCCGATGCGGCGGGCCCGCCTCCGGGACGCTGCCCGACGAAGACCACCGAGGTGGCCGGTTCCCACCACACTTTGCCGGTGGACAAGGTGACGGTGATGGGGTCGCCGCTAACCGGGTCGGAGGAGGAGATCACCGCGTCCTGGCCGAGCATGGCGGGGATGCCTAGGGCGTCGATGGCGCACATCGACCAGACCTCTACACCGCTTTCCAAGCGGACCCTGTGGCGGGTGGGGGAGGCGGAGAACGGGTAGGCGGCGCGGATGTTCCCGGTCTCGTCCAGGGTGAGGAAATCCTCGTCGGCCAGCTCGCCAATCACCTCCGTAGCGTTCCTCCCGGCCCCGGCCGCGATTGACTGAAGCATCTGCGCGTCGGGAGCAGCTCCCGTGGCGGCGAAGTGGCGCAGGATCTGCTGGTGGACCGTGCGTAGGCCGTTCTCGGCAGGTGCGCGGCGCCCGCGGCCGGCCCGACCAACCACGTCCAGCGGCTGCGGGGTGCAGCAGTCCGAGGTCCCCGCAGCACGAGCCTGTGGGGTCGCCCCGGCGAGGGCCTGCCGAAGGGCGGACTCGTCCGGCAGGCCCGACACGGTGCCGTCGGCGTCCCTGTAGAGGCGGCACGACAGGCTCGGCACAGCCCCAGGTGGCGCAAACGGGTCGGTGCCATCGATCAGGATCGTCGGCGACCCGTACATGCCCAACCGGGCGGCCTCGGCCTCATCGGCCACCTCGATCAGCTCCACCTGAGTCTGTCGTCCATCCAACGCAGCGGTCACCCGCTCCAGCGCGGGCTGCGCGTTCGGGCAATCCGCCACCGTCAGCACCGTGATCTGCATCCGCTCTGTCCTTCCAAGCCTGTCGTTCGCCTCTCGCACCGACGGTAGACCTTCCAGTGCACTGGAAGGTCAAGGGCTAGCCTGGAGACATGCGCATCGGCGACCTCGCCGCCCACACCGGGCTGACGACCAAGACCATCCGCTTCTACGAGGACAGCGGCTTGGTGCCCGCACCACCACGCACCCCGGGCGGCTACCGGGACTACCCCGATCACACGGCGACCCGACTCGCGTTCATCCGCGACGCACAGCACGCCGGCCTCACCCTCGCCGAGATCCGCTCGATTCTCACCCTGCGCGACGACGGCCACGCACCCTGCACCCACGTCACCGACCTCATCCACGAGCACCTGGACGACATCGACCGACGCGTGGCCGAGCTCGCCGCCACCCGCGAAGCACTCCGCGACCTCGCAGCCCGCGCAGCAACCACTGACCCCGCCGCCTGCAGTGCGGACGACATTTGCACGATCCTCAAGCCCTCACAGCCGTAGGCCGCTGCCCAAANACCTCGCAGCCCGCGCAGCAACCACTGACCCCGCCGCCTGCAGTGCGGACGACATTTGCACGATCCTCAAGCCCTCACAGCCGTAGGCCGCTGCCCAAAGTCGTGAACATTCAGGCCGGAGCCCAGTGGCCAACCGCCTCCGAAACTGACGTCGAAGTGCTGTCCGTTCTCGTGAACAGAGCCAGGCTTGCCTGCTCTCCGGTGCAAGCCCCGCCAGGTGGCAGTGGGCGGGGGACCGACGCAACTGATTTCTACTGACTGAGCACCTGGTGCTCGCCCTCACCGTCGTGGTGCCTGCGGGCACCATCACCGGGGCGGTGAAGTCGGTGTTGTGGCGCTGTCGCCCACCACCGCCCCGCCCCGTCACGGTGGTGTCAGCAGCCCGCCCGGCGGGACTTGCGGGACTAACCCCGCTCCGCCGCAGAGTGCTCCCACCAGTCCTGACCACCCGGTTGTCCAGCCACCGCGAATCTGCCCCAACTCCCGTCTGACGTCGGGCGCCTTCCGCCCCATAACAAAGGAGTAAGGGGCTGCGCGGCTTACCCCGCCGCGTCGCAGTGTGCTGCCACAGCCTCCCGCCACCTGGTTGTCCAGTCCTCGCGAATCCGTCCCGACGCCCCGTCACCAGCCCACCGACGAGGCTCGTAACGCTGGGAGGGGGGTTTGTTGGTGTTCGGTGAGGCGGCTGGTCTGGTGTGTTGGTGGTTTGCTGAGAGGTGGAATGGGCGGGCCTGGTAGCTGGGT
>NZ_NTGZ01000254.1 GCF_002551245.1 Streptomyces sp. rh34 | reverse complement strand
GACAGCCTCGGGGTGCTGCGCCGGGAGCCGGAACGGGCGGCCCGCGCCCGGGAGGTGGCCACCGCGCTGTTCACCCGGCTCACCGCGGCGGGGCTGAGGACGGTCCGGCCCGACGCTGCCGTCGTCTCCGTCCGGGCGCCCTCGGCGGACGCGGCGGTGCGCTGGGCGGCCGACTGCCGAGCGGCCGGCATGGCGGTGGGCTGCTTCCGCCCGCCGTCGGTACCGGACGGCGTCTCGCGGCTGCGGCTGACCGCGCGGGCCGACCTGACCGAGGAGCAGATCGCGACCGCGGTGGCCACGGTCCTGACCACCGCTCCCCGGCAGGCGGACGGCCGGGTCAGCTGATCCGGTGCGAACCGGCTCCGTGCGGTCCGGCTCCGTGCGGGCCGAGTCCGGCCACGAACGTGCTCCAGGCCGCCGCCGAGAAGCGCAGCGGTGGTCGGTCCACGTTCTTCGAATCGCGTACGGCGAGAAGTGCGCCGCCGCACCGCGCGGTCTCCACGCAGTTGTTCATCCCGGTGGAGTGGCTGCTGCGCCGCCAGTGCGGAGCGGGCTGCGCGGGTGACGGCGGAGGTACGGCGGACAGTGGGAGACGGTCTGACATGGCGGCCCCTTAGCTGCGTCCGATCTCGGTGATGAGGTCCAGCGAGCGTTCTGGCGACAGCGCGTGCGCCTGCAAGGAACGGAAGGCCGAGCTGTACGCGTCGAGGTCTTCTTTCCGCTCCAGATAGAGGCTACTCGTCAAGTGGTCAAGAACGACCACATCCAGATCAGAAATATTCGGAAAGGAGAAGATAACGAAAGGCCCGGTGAGTCCGACGTAGCCGCCGACCGAGAACGGCAACAACTGCAGTTGCACATGAGGGAGTTGGGCCACCTGTCGCAGATGCTGCAACTGATCTCTCATCACCTCCGGCCCGCCCACCTCGCGGTGGAGCACCGCCTCGTCCAGCACGGCGGTGAAGCGCAGCGGTGGGCTCGCGCGCAGCACCCGCTGGCGGGTCAGCCGGACCTCGACCAGGGAGTCGAGCCGGCCGTCCGGTAACCCGTCCAGCGAGGCGCGGGTTACGGCCCGTGCGTACCCGGCGGTCTGGAGGAGCCCCGGTACCACCGAGGTCTCCAGCGTCCGGACCGTACTGGCCTGCGACTCCAGGCTGATGAAGTCGCGGTACTGCGGCGGGATCAGCCCCCGGTAGGCATGCCACCAGCCCGCACCGCCGCCACCCGCCGACCCCGCGAGGACTTCGAGCAGGGAACGCAACTGGGCGTCGCGCACCGCGTAGACGTCCAGCAGCAGTGACACGTCGGCGGGCGTCACCCCGCTCGCGCCGGTCTCGATGCGGCTCACCTTCGACTGGTGCCAGCCGAGCAGCCGCGCCGCGTCCCGGCTGGTCAGCCCGGAGGCGTGGCGCAGACTTCGCAGCTCCTCACCGAGCTTGCGCCGTCGGACGACGGGGCCGTGCAGCATGCAGGTCTCCTTCTGCTGTCGGGAAGGGCCGGTCCGTCACCGGGACCGGCCCGCAGAGGGGTCAGTGTGCCGTCCGTCCACGCCGCACGGGCCCCGAATTCACCGCTTCGAGCGACAGATATATGCATATCTTGGCCGAACGCCGTTACAGGGAGCTGCATCAATGGCAATCTGGCGCGAAGCACAATCCTGGCCGGCCGCCGGTCGACCAGGGCGGGAAAGGGACGGCGTCGCCATGGCAGACCATCAGGAAGCAACCGTCACTCTGCCGACCGATCCGGTGTCGGTCTCATCGGCCCGCAGACATGTCGCCAGGACCCTGGCCCAATGGGGCCTGCCCGAGGACACCGAGTTCGCCGACACCATCCGGCTGATCATCTCGGAACTGGCCACCAACGCCGTTCAGCACACGTTCGGCCAGTCGCCCACCTTCACCGTGGATCTGCGCCTCGAACGCGACGAGGAGCTGTATCTCGGCGTCACGGACAGTCACCCCCGCTGGCCCCAGCGGCTGCCCGCCGCCGTACGGCAGGACAACGGCCGGGGCATGGTCATCATCCGGGCGCTGGCCAAGGAGCGCGGCGGGCGGCTCCAGGTGACCCCGACCGCCGAGGGCGGCAAGACGGTCTGGATCGCCCTTCCCTGGGTCGTTCCGGTGCAGGGCTGACAGCGGGGCCGGGGCCGGTCCTCCCGGTACCCCGTGGGCTGATCGGCCAGGGGCCGGTCAGCCCGAGGGCCGGTTCGCGGCCGGGGCCGTGCTCCCTCGGCCGAAACCGCCGCGCAGCAGCGCGAGCAGCGTCGCGGCCGCCGCGGTCGACCGGTCGCCCCGGTGCACGACCGAGATGGTCCGGCGGAACGACGCGGGTTCCAGCCGCCGGACCGACAGCGGGGCCGCCGCCATCGAGGCGACCATCTCCGGCACCACCGCCACCCCGAGACCCGCGCTGACCAGCGCGCACACCAGCGCGTACCCGGGTGACTCGCAGACCACCGCGGGCGTCGCCCCGGCCTCGGCGAGCGCGTTCTCGACCCCGCGCCGGGGCGGATGGGTGGGCGCGCTGCTGATCAGGGGCCGCCCCGCCAGCTCGCCGACCGGCAGCCGCCCGGTGCCCTCGGAGAGCCGGTGGCCCACCGAGGTGACCAGCACCAGCTCCTCGACCAGCAGGGGTTCGACGAGAACGCCCACCGGCGGGGGTCCGGCCGCCGCCGGTTCGTAGGCATGGGTCAGGGCGAGATCCACCTCGCCCGCGACCACCGCGGCGACCCCGCCGGGCGGTTCGTAGTCGGCGACGGCCAGTTCGACCTCCGGATGGGCCCGCCTAAACGCACTCAGGACCGGCGGCAGCAGATGGATCCCGGCCGTGGTGAACGTCCCCACCCGCAGCCTGCCGCCCGAGAGCCCGGCCAGCCGCGCCAGCTCGTGCCGCGCCTGGTCCAGCTCGTCCAGGACCCGCCGGGCCCGGCCCGCCAGCAGCTCGCCCGCCGCCGTCAGCCGCGCTCCGCGATGGTGACGCACCAACAGCGCCGCCCCCGCCTCCCGCTCCAGCTTGGCCAGCTGCTGGGAGAGCGCGGGCGCCGTGTAGCCCAGGCGGGCGGCGGCCCGGGTGATCGATCCGGCCTCCGCGACCGCCACGAGGGCCGCGAGCCGTGTCGGGTCGTACATGAAGCGTTCCTTTAGGCAGACCCAGAAGATTGCAAGTACACGCTAAAGGCTCCGCCGGTCCAAGGTGGACGCATGGACGCACAACTGATCGCCTTCACCGGGGTCGCCGCCGGTATGGTCGCGCTGCCCGGCGCCGACTTCACCGTCGTCGTACGCAACGCCCTGGCCTCGCGCACCGCCGGCCTGGCCACCGCGCTCGGCGTTGCCGGAGGGCTGCTGGTGCACACCGCGCTCGCGGTCGCCGGGCTCGCCGCGGTGCTGGTGACGATGCCGGTGCTCTTCCGTACCGTCCAGCTGCTCGGCGGCGCGTACGTGCTCCACCTCGGGATCAGCGCGCTGTACGCGATCCGCCGCCGGCCCTCGCCGGACAGCTCGGGCTCACCCTCCGGTACGGAGAAGGGCGAGCCGGGGCGGCCCGTGCCCAGGGAGTTCGCACGCGCGCTGCGCCAGGGATTCCTGACCAACGCGCTCAACCCGAAGGCCCCGGTCCTCTTCCTCAGCCTGCTGCCGCAGTTCGTGCCCCCCGGCCGGCCGCCGCTGCCCAGGACCCTGCTGCTCGCGGCCCTCGTGGTGGTGCTGGCGCTGATCTGGTTCCCGGCCCTCGCCCTGCTCGTGGACCGGCTGGGCCGGTGGCTGCGCCGCCCGCGTACCGCCCGCGCCATCGAGGGCGGCAGCGGTGTGGCGCTCACCGGTCTGGGACTGGCCTTGGTGACCGGCACCCTGCTGCGCTGAGGACGCCGCGGGCGGCCCCGAGGACCCAGGCGGCCCGCACGGAAAGAGCGTCCGGTCGAGGGGTCAGCGGACCCGTCCGTACCAGACGCTCTTGGACCAGATTTTGGCCAGTCTCACCACGTCCCCCGATTTGGGGGAGTGCCAGATCTTCCCGGCCCCGGCGTAGATGCCCACGTGGTAGACGCTGCGCCCCGAATGGAAGAAGACGAGGTCGCCGCGTTTGCGCTGCGACTTCCCGATGTGGCGGGTCTTGTTGTACTGCTGCTGTGCCGTGCGGGGAAGCTTCTTGCCGGCCTTCTTGAACGAATAGACCGTCAGCCCCGAACAGTCGAAGCGGCTGGGACCGGCCGCTCCGTACTTGTAGGGAGCCCCCTTCTTCGACGCGGCGACCTTCAGGGCCTTCGTCGAGTGGGTGGCGGCCTCGGCATCGCTCACCAGACCGGGCGCCAGCATCGTGGACGTCACGGCCAGGGTGAGTACCGAGGCCGTACCGACCCGGGCGAACAGAGACGGGACATGAACCTGCGCAGACATGCGCAACCCTTCGTCAGCCGCCTGTGAAGGATGACCTGTCGGGTTCGGGCTGGCGAAGTTGCCCGGCCGCTGTCGCGGCTTCACCCCGAAGGCCTCCCGGTCTCCCGGTCGGCCCGTTGTGCTCGGGTCCTCCACTCCTGCCGATCCACTCCTGTCGACCAGTCATCCGGGCGGCGGCAGGACTCGGCGTCCGCCCGGACCGCCCCGCCGCGGTGGCGGGGGCTTGTCGTCCCAGGGATCTTGACTCACCTTGTGCCGGAATTCCGAGCCGAAACAGCGGTTTGTGAGTCTCCTCACCACTGATCCATTCGGGTGGACAAGCCGGATTCGTGCTCGCCGACGAGCCGGGCGCACACCCTCGTACCAGCGACGAAAGGGAGCATTTCGAGTACGGGCCGCGCGCCGAACGCAAGTTGAGCCGTCGCTCGCACGGGTGATCTCCTACGCCGAACGAGCGAGGCGAATCGGTTCCGGTGTCGGGCGTGTCGCGCGTGGGGCCGACCGGTTCTCTCCCGTAGTGCGCTCCCCGTGCGTGGAGCAGGTCAGTTCGCGGGCGGCGGCATCGCCACCCTGTTCGCCCGGCGCTCCCCGTCCAGGACGCGCAGCGCCCGCGCCAGGGTGGCGGCGTGGATCCGCGACTCGCCGCGCTCGTGCATCACGGCCAGGGCATCGCGCAGGGCCGCCGCCCGGGAGGCCAGGGCCTGGGCGGCCCGCAGCGCGCTGTAGGTGTCGCTGCCGTGGGCCGGGTTGATCCGGCCCACCTGGTCGAGCACGGCCAGATAGCAGTCGACGAACTCGCCCTCGGCGCGGGTCAGCGCGGGCAGGGGCGGGAACTCGGGTGGCTCCATCGGCGATTCACCTCGCGTCGTACGGCGGCCGGGAGAGTCAGCGGTTCTCCACGACGTGGTCGACCAGCCCGTGGGCGAGGGCGGCTTTGGCGTCGAGGATGGTGTCGCGCTCGATGTCGGCGGTGATCTGCTCCGCGGTCCGGCCCGTGTCCCGGACCAGCATGGCCGCGAACATCTCGCGGGTGCGCACCAGTTCGCGCGCGTGGATCTCCAGGTCGGACGGCTGGCCCCGCATCGGCTCCTCCATCGCGGGCTGCTGAATGACTACCCGCGCGCCGGGCAGCGCATGTCGGCGCCCCTTCGCCCCGGCGGCCAGCAGGGCCGCCGCATAGGAGCCCGCCTGCCCCAGGCAGAAGGTCTCCACCTCACAGGTCAGGAACCGCATCGTGTCGTAGACCGCCGCCATCGCCTGGAACGTGCCGCCGGGGGAGTTGATGTAGAGCGACAGGGGCCGGTCCGGATCGGCGTGCTCCAGGTACATGAACTGGGCGATGAGGTCGCTCGCGGCGATGTCGTCGATCGGACTCCCGAGGAAGACGATCCGCTCGGACAGCAGCTTGGAGTAGGGGTCCAGAGTCCGGGTTCCGGTCGCGGTGCGCTCGGTGAACTCCGGCAGTACGTAGCGGGCGGCGGGGCGGATCATGGCGGTGCCTCTCTCCTGGAGCTGACCGGCCTTCTCTCCGTCCGTAAAAAATGTACAGGACGTACAGAAGGTTATGATGGGGACTATGGCCTACGAGATTCCGGTGACGCAAGCACGGGCGGAGCTCGCCGAACTGATCAACCGCGTTGTCTACGGCGGTGAACGTGTCGTGGTGACGCGTCACGGCAAGCCGCTCGTCGCGCTGGTTTCCGCCGCTGACCTGCAACAGCTGGAGGCGGAGGAAGTGGCTGCCGAGGAGCAGGTGATCAGCTCGGTCTCCTCGATCGGCTCCGCGCCATCCGCTCAGGGCGAACGGCGCAGGTTCGGCATCGCCGCCGAGCACCGCCCCCACGACGGTCGGGACGCCTGAGGCCCACCCCGGCCGCCCCGGGACAGCGCGAAGCCGGGCGCTCCTCCCGTGGGAGGGGCGCCCGGCTCGGCGATACGGATGCGGCGCTCAGCCGGTCAGGGCCGGCTCGCGGACGGGTTCGGCCGGCTCGGCCGACGTCGGCGCCGGGCGGGCGAACAGCACCGCCGCCAGGCCGAACAGCGCCCACAGCGAGAGCGTCAGCACGGCGCCGCCCGCAGCGCTCCCGTCGAAGAAGGCGACCGAGCGGAGCAGTGAACCGCCCGCGCCCGGCGGGAGCCACTGGCCGATCGCACCGACGGGCTCGGGCAGCAGCTCCGGTGCGCTGGTGACGCCGGAGAAGGGGTTGCCCAGCAGGACCATCAGCAGCGCGCCGAGTCCGACGCCACGCGGCCCGAACAGGGCGGCGAGCCCCGCCACCGCCGAACCGATGGCCAGCACGGTGAGCGCGAGCACTCCCGCCTCCGCCCACCAGTCGCCCGTGACCACCCCGAGCCAGCTGTGCGCCACGGCTGTGGCGGCGAGGCCCACCAGGGCGGCCGACCCGATGAGGGTCACCGCGGCCCGTGCCCCGCGCAGTCCGATCAGGGTGACGACGGCTCCGGCCGCCATGCCCGCGAGGGCCAGGGGCAGGACGCTCGCGCCGAGTGCGCTGCCGCGGGGGTCTCCGGGCGGTGCGGCGACCGCATCGGTGACCCGGACCGGGGTGTCGTCGGGGGCGGACGCCGTCACGGCCTCGCGCAGCAGCTGGGCGACGACGGGGCTCGCCGCCGAAGCGGTGAGCAGGTGCGGCCCCTGCGGGGTGACGACGACGGCTCCGTATACGACCCGCTCCTCGATCGCGGTGCGGGCTGCGGCCTCGTCGTCGAAGCGGTGCACCTCGAACGCGCCGTCGCGCTGCTCGAAGTGCTGTTCCAGCGGCTGGGCCGCCGACGCCGGGCCCGCGACCCCGACCGGGAGGTCGTGCGGGGCGATCCGGGCTGCGGGCCAGGCGAAGGCCCAGAGGGCGAGCGTCACCAGCAGGGGGATCAGCAGGATCACCGCCACCGCGCGGCGGTTGGATGCGGTGGACATGAGAGGCCTCGATTCGTGCGACGACGGAGAATCCAGAGAGAAGGATCGTTCGTTTTATGTCCTGTCCCCACTGTCGGCACGCAGTGGCGCATTGTCAAGAAGGAATGTTCGTTTTAGATTGGTGGCCATGGCTCGCGTATCCCAGGAACACCTCGACGCCCGTCGCCGTCAGATCCTCGCCGGGGCGGCACGCTGCTTCGCCCGCAACGGATTCCACGGCACGTCCATGCAGGACGTCCTCAAGGAGGTGGGCCTGTCCGCCGGAGCGGTCTACCGCTACTTCCCCGGCAAGGAGGACATCATCGCGGCCATCACCAAGGAGACCTTCGCCGTCATCCGCGGCGCCTTCGAGGAGGCCTCCCGCATGACGCCGCCGCCCACCCCGGACGTGCTGCTCGGCCGGGTGCTCGGCGGGGTGCTCGCGGGGGAGGTGCACGGGCTGGAGCGCCGGGCCTTCGCCGCGCTCGTCGTCCAGCTCTGGTCCGAGACGCTGCGCGACGCCCGACTCGCCGCGCTGCTCGACGACGGCTACGCCACCATGCGCGTCGCCTGGACGAAACTCGTCGACGCCTACCGCACGGCCGGGATCCTGAGCGGCGACGTGCCCGGCGACCACGTGGCGCGGACGATGATCGCGACGGCGCAGGGGTTCATCGTGCAGGAGGCGCTCTTCGGGGACGTACGCCCCGAAGTGCTGGAGAACGGGTTGTGCGGGCTGATGTCCATGAACCCGCAAAAGATCAGTTAACGCAACGGAAAAACTTCCGCCCTAACGTGCAATGCCTGGTCGCGAGGGTGTCGTTCCCCGTTCAACGCATTGTTGAACGGGGATAGGGTCCCGCTGCGTCCGGAGCCGGAGCCGGACGGAAGACGATGAGGTGGAAGCGTGCAACTGACCCCGCACGAGCAGGAGCGTCTGCTCATCCATGTGGCCGCCGACGTGGCCGAGAGGCGCCGGGCGCGCGGGCTGCGGCTCAATCACCCCGAGGCCGTCGCCCTGATCACCGCCCATCTGCTGGAAGGCGCCCGGGACGGCCGCTCCGTCGCCGAACTCATGGCCTCCGGCCGTAGGTTGCTCACCCGGGACGAGGTCATGGAAGGCATCCCCGAGATGCTCCACGACGTCCAGGTCGAGGCCACCTTCCCCGACGGCACGAAGCTGGTCACCGTCCATGCCCCGATCGTCTGACGGGCTGTGCCGATGATTCCCGGAGAGATCCTGTACGGGGACGGGGACGTCCCCCTCAACGCTGGGCGGACGGTCACCCGCCTCACCGTCCTCAACGCCGCCGACCGACCCGTCCAGGTCGGCTCCCACTACCACTTCGCCGAGGCCAACCCCGGGCTGCGCTTCGACCGCGCAGCCGCCCGCGGCCTGCGGCTGAACGTCGCCGCCGGCACGGCGGTCCGCTTCGAACCCGGCATTCCCGCCGACGTCGAACTCGTCCCCCTCACCGGCCGTCGCGTCGTCCCCGGCCTGCGCGGCGAAACCGGAGGTGCCCTCGATGCCTGACCTCAAGCGGGCCGTGTACGCCGATCTGTTCGGACCCACCACCGGCGACCGGATCCGGCTCGCCGACACCGATCTGCTCGTCGAGATCGAGGAGGACCGCTCGGGCGGCCCCGGACACGCGGGCGACGAGGCGGTGTTCGGCGGCGGCAAGGTGATCCGCGAGTCGATGGGGCAGGCCCGCACCACCCGGGCCGAGGGCGCGCCCGACACCGTCATCACCGGGGCCGTCGTCATCGACCACTGGGGCATCGTCAAGGCCGACATCGGCATCCGGGACGGCCGGATCACCGGCATCGGCAAGGCCGGGAACCCGGACACCATGGACGGCGTCCACCCCGACCTGGTGATCGGCCCGGAGACCGAGATCATCGCGGGCAACGGGAAGCTGCTCACGGCCGGGGCGGTCGACGCCCACGTCCACTTCATCTCACCCACCCTCATCGACCAGGCGCTCTCCAGCGGCATCACCACCCTCGTCGGCGGCGGCACGGGACCCGCCGAG
Organism: Streptomyces sp. rh34; assembly: GCF_002551245.1. Lineage (GTDB taxonomy): Bacteria > Actinomycetota > Actinomycetes > Streptomycetales > Streptomycetaceae > Streptomyces. Next base: position 1,441 of record NZ_NTGZ01000254.1, on the reverse strand, counting down.
GGCACCAAGGCCACCACCATCACCCCGGGGCCCTGGCACCTGGCCCGGATGTTCGAGGCGCTGGAGACCTTCCCGGTCAACATCGGGCTGCTCGGCAAGGGCAACACGATGTCGCAGGAGGCCATGCACTCCCAACTACGCGGTGGCGCCCTGGGATTCAAGATCCACGAGGACTGGGGCGCGACGCCCGCCGTCATCGACACCTGCCTCACCGTCTGCGAGCGGACGGGCGCGCAGCTCGCCATCCACACGGACACCCTCAACGAGGCCGGGTTCGTCGCCGACACCCTCGCCGCCATCGCCGGCCGGACGATCCACGCCTACCACACCGAGGGGGCAGGTGGCGGGCACGCGCCCGACATCATCAGCGTGGTCTCCGAGCCGTACGTGCTGCCCAGCTCGACCAACCCCACCCGGCCGCACACCGTCAACACCATCGAGGAACACCTCGACATGCTGATGGTCTGCCACCACCTGAACCCCGCCGTCCCCGAGGACCTGGCGTTCGCGGAGTCCCGGATCCGGCCCTCCACCATCGCGGCCGAGGACATCCTGCACGACCTCGGGGCCATTTCGATCATCTCCTCGGACTCCCAGGCGATGGGGCGGATCGGCGAGGTGATCCTGCGGACCTGGCAGACCGCCCACGTCATGAAGAAGCGGCGCGGAGCCCTGCCCGGGGACGGGCGGGCCGACAACCACCGGGTCCGTCGCTATGTCGCCAAATACACCATCAACCCGGCTGTCGCGCAGGGACTGGACCGGGAGATCGGCTCCGTGGAGACCGGCAAGCTCGCCGACCTCGTCCTCTGGGACCCGGCGTTCTTCGGCGTGAAGCCCCAGACCGTCATCAAGGGCGGCCAGATCGCCCACGCGCAGATGGGCGACGCCAACGCCTCCATCCCGACGCCCCAACCGGTCCTGCCCCGGCCGATGTTCGGCGCCCTGGGGCGAGCCGCCGCACACGGCTCGTTCAACTTCGTCTCCACTGCCGCCATCGAGGACGGGCTGCCCGAACGCCTCGCCCTGCACAAGCGGTTCGTGCCGATCACCAGCACCCGGGGGGTCACCAAGGCGGACATGCGGGAGAACGACGCCCTGCCCCGGGTCCACGTCGACCCCGACAGCTTCGCCGTCACCATCGACGGCGATCCGGTCGAGCCGGCCCCGGCGGCGGAACTGCCCATGGCCCAGCGCTACTTCCTCTTCTGAGGGCCGGTCGCCGTCATGTCACGCGCAGCTCTCCTCGTCCTCGCCGACGGCCGGTTCCCCGCCGGAGGCCACGCCCACTCCGGCGGCGCCGAACCGGCCGTCGCCGGGGGCCGCGTCCGCGACGCCGACTCCCTCGCCGACTTCTGCCGGGGGCGGCTGCACACCGCGGGCCTCACCGCCGCCGCCCTCGCCGCGGCGGCGGCCCACGGCCTCGACCCTGTCTCTTATA
>NZ_NTGZ01000253.1 GCF_002551245.1 Streptomyces sp. rh34 | reverse complement strand
CTCCACGCCCCCCCCGCGCCACAAGAGATGTGTATAAGAGACACCCCCGCCCCCCGGGCCGGGGCCCCGCCCCCCCACCGCGCCGGGCGGCAGCCCCGCCGCGCGCCGGAACGCAGTGACCAGCTCGGCCACGGGCGTGGCGACGCCGCTGCCGATCGTGACCGCCCGCCCGCGCACCTGCCTGCGCGGTGACGCGGCCGCCACGACGGCGTCGGCCACATCCCGTACGTCCACGAAGTCGCGGGCGGCGTCCGCGACGACGATCCGCGCGGGCGCGCCGGTGTCCGCGTACCGCCGGAACGCGGACAGCAGGTGTCCAACGAAGCTCGCGGGGGACGGGCGGGGGCCGCACACACTGGCCACCCGCAGGACCACCGCGTCCACCTGGCCGGTGGCCGCCGCGGCATCGAGCACGGCCCGGGAGCCGTCGAGCTTGCTGCGCCCGTACGCTCCCGTCGGACGCGGTTCGACCCCGCCGCCCAGCAGCGTCCCGCGCGGCACGGGACCGAACTCGTGGACCGTGCCGATGTGGACGAGACGCACCGGCCACGGAAGCAGCACGACGGCGTCCAGCAGCCGGTGCACGGCCGTCACGTTCGTCCGCCGCAGCGCCTCCTCCGAGCGGTCCCAGCCGTCGGTGGCGTTGGCCCCGTCGGTGGCGTTGACCACCGTGCGCACCCCTTCGTCGCGCAGCAGCCGGGCCAGCTCCCGCGCGGGCACCGCGGTCAGGTCCACCGGGCGGAACGCGTCCGGCGGCAGCCGCGGCGCCGGGTGCCGGGCGAGGGACAGGACCCGGGAGGCGTCCCGCGCGAACGCCGCGTGGACATGGCCGCCGACCCATCCGGTGCCGCCCAGCACGGCCACCGCGTCCCCGGGGCCCGGTCGGCCCACCGGGCTCACCGCCGGGCCCCGGCGGTGGCGAGGCGGCCGTCCTGCTCGCGGCAGACCGCGTAGTCGGGCAGCAGGCCGCGTTCCCGGGCCTCGGCGAGCGTCGGGGCCGCCCGGTCGCGCTCGGAGAGCACCATGGCCTCCCGGTCGTCCAGCGGGAGCGCCAGGTCCCCGTCGAGAGGGGAGACGGCCCGTTCGCGGGACGGTTCGTAGCTCCGCGACAGGGTGTAGTGCATCGTTGCGTGGTCCCGCAGGGCCACGAAGAGATGGCCCACGCCCACGGGGAGGTACAGCGCGCGGCACTCCTCCGCGTCCAGCACCACGGTGTCCCAGGAGCCGAAGGTGGGCGACCCCACACGCAGATCCACCACCACGTCCAGGACCTGCCCGCGCGAGCAGAAGACGTACTTGGCGCAGCCCGCCGGGGTGGCCGTGTAGTGCACACCCCGGACGACGCCGCGGCGCGAGACGCTGTAACTGATCTGCTCGACGGGGAACAGCGGGTGACCGCGGGCCTCCGCGAAGGCGGGCTGCTGGAACGGGGAGAGGAACCGTCCCCGCTCGTCGGGGAAGACCTCGGGCGTGAACTCCAGGGCGCCGCCGACGGCGAGTTCGCGTACGCGCATACCCGCCCCCTCAGCGATCCGCTGCCCGGACACCGACGAAGAGCCCCACGCCCCGCCCGTCGGGCGGCGGCAGGTACTCCACGGTGCAGCCGGCCCGGGTGAAAGCGGCCTCGTACTCGTCCCGGCGGAACAGAGTGAGGTCGTGGACGTCCGTGAAGTGCCGCACACCCGTGTCGGCGTCCGCGACGAGGTAGTGGGCCTCGATCCGGCAGCCCCGGCCCTCCCGGACCAGGGTCGCGTGCGACATCCGGGCGATGCCCGTCCCGTCCACGGTGGCGAGGTCGCTCATGACCTGACGCGGGGTGAACCGTTCCGGGAAGCACCACGGCTCCACCACCAGGACGCCGCCCGGTTCCAGGTGCCGTGCGAAGCAGGCCATGGCCGACTCCAGCGCGTCCCGCGTCGGCAGATAGCCGATCGAGGAGAACATGCAGGTGATGGCGGAGAAGCGGCGATCCAGCAGGAACTCCGTCATGTCGGCTTCGTGGAAGCGCGTCCCGGGGAGCGCCGTCCGGGCCTCGGCCAGCATGGAGGGCGCCAGGTCCAGCCCCTCCACATGGGCGAACTCCGCCGCCAGGTACCGCAGATGGGAGCCGGTCCCACAGGCGGCGTCCAGCAGCGACCGCGCCTGCGGGAACCGCTCGCGGACGATGCCGGTGATCTTCGCCGCGTCGGCGGCGTAGTCCTTGCCCCGGCCCCGGTAGACCGCCTCGTACAGCGCGCCCCGGCTGTAGATCGCGGACAGCGGGCTTTCCGGGGCCAGTCCGGTGCTGTTCATGGGCCTCCTCGTCAGTGCCGGGCCCGTTGCGGGTCCGGGCGGGTCCGGGGGCGCCCGCGGTGTCCGGGCGCCCCCGGACGACGGTGCTCCAGCCGCCCGGAGCGCGGCTGGAGCACCACTCAGGCGAACGCGACCGTTCCCCCGCCCTCCGGCGAGACGAACGCGAGGACGCGTTCGGCCTCCTCCCGCACCGCCGTGCGCCGCGCCGCCGACAGCTCCCGGAACGGCTCGACCCGCAGCCCGTCCTCGGTGAGGGACCAGCTGCCGTGCACGAATCCGTCGACCAGGAACAGCGGTACGCCCATCGACGAACGGGGCGCGATGCGTTTGCGGTCCTCGTCGGCGATGACGCGGCGGCGGTCGCGGTGGCCGAGGACCGCGTTGTCGTACGCCGGGAGGAACCGCACCGGAGCGGGTTCGGCCGGGTCCGCCAGGGGCAGGTCCGGCAGGTCGAACAGCTCGGTGCCGTGTTCGTCGCGGTAGGTGCGCAGCTCGGGCCGCAGTGGCGCGATCACCTCCCGCAGCCGGGTCAGACCGGACCACGCCTGTACGTCCATGACGCCGGCCGGGCCGAACGCCGCGAGATACCGCAGGACCATCGTGCGGGGGTCGGCCGGCGCCATGGGGACGCCGGTGAACTCCTCGGCGAGGGCCACGGGGGTCTCCCTGCGGTGCCCCCACGCGCCCCACACGCTGTTGGGCGGCGGATGCACCAGCGGCTCCAGCAGTTCCAGCGCCTGGGCGAGCCGGGTCGCGCCGCGGCCGGGGAAGTCCGGTGCCAGGAGCTGCCCCAGCCCGCGCCGGGTCAGCGTGCCGCCGCCCAGCGCCTTCCGCCCGGCCTCCGCGAGGAGGCCGAGGTCGACGCCCTCGACCTCCTGCGCGTAGTACGGGTGAGTGAGCGCGACGCCCACCACCGGCTGCACGGTGGGCCGCAGCCAGGCGAAGTCGGACGCCGCCAGGATGTGCTGGGTGCGGCGCAGGACGGTCGAGCGCACCACCTCCCGTCGGGTGAGCAGCCCGGTGAGCGCGCCGTGCCGGAAGTCCGCGATCCTGGTCCACAGCCCCACGTAGGGCCAGTTGGGCTCCTGGCCCTGGACCGCCACCAGCCGGCGCACCACGTCCAGGGCCGGCAGGTCGGTGCGGTGCAGCAGGAACTGCCGTCGCAGAAGGGTGCGGTTGAGCGTCCGCCGGTCGAGGACGCTCACGCGGAGGTCTTCACGGCGACGTTGCCGCGGTGCTCCCCGGCGAGCAGCGCGAGGAGCGCGGGCGCCGCCTGCGCGATGCCGCCCTCGACGACGGTCTGCGGGAAGGTGAACCGGCCCTCGGCCAGCCAGCCGGCGAATGCCTCGGTCCACGCCTGGACCTGCTCGCCGGTGTGATACGTGGCGAAGGGCTTGAGGTCGAGGTGCTTGGTGATGGCGGTGAGCAGGTCCAGCCGCGGAGCCCCGCCGCTGCCGCCGATCTGCCCGGCCAGCGCCCCGCACAGGGCGAACCGGGCGTGCGGGGCCGCGGCATGGACCGCGGCCTCGAACTGCTCCCCGCCCACGTTGTCGAAGAACACGGAGATGCCGTCCGGCGCCAGGTCCCGCAGCCGGTCCAGGACCGGCCCGTCGTGGTAGTCGAACGCCGCGTCGAAGCCCAGCTCCTCCACCAGGTACCGGACCTTCTCCGGGCTCCCCGCGCTGCCGATCACCCGGGCAGCGCCCCGACAGCGGGCGATCTGCCCGGCCAGCGAGCCGACCCCGCCCGCCGCCCCCGAGACGAACACCACGTCGTCGGGTCCGGACTGGGCGAGCGTCGCCATGCCGTAGTAGGCCGTCGTCCCCTGGCTGAGGTAGTACGACGGGCTCGGGAAGAGGTCCCGGTCGAGGCGGTGGAAGGACGCGGCCGGACCGACGTGGTACTCGGCCCAGCCCCGCATGGTCTGGACGAGGTCGCCCACCGCCAGGTCCGGGCTCTGCGAGTGCACGACGGTGCCGATCTCGCCGCCCCCGATCCGGCCGCCGACGGTGTAGGGCGGCACCGGCAGCGGGCAGTCGGGGCGCATCAGGTCCTGGTACGCGGCGGCCACGCCGACGTAGTCGGTACGCACCACCACGTCACCGGGGCCGGGCCGCTCCACCTTCACCTCGGCCAGTTCGAAGTGCGCGGGGGTGGCGGCCTCGTCGGGGCCCAGGTGGCGGGTCAGCCGGACCTCCCGTGCCGTGTCCGGGACGGCTGTCTCCGTGGGCGTGCTCATCGCTCTCCTCGTGGTCGTGACGGGGTCGTCCGTCCATGGTGCGCGACCTGCCTCGACCAGCCGTCGAACCCGGGTGGAGGCGTCCCGCCGGGGCGACTTCGAGCGGGCTTCGAGGAGCGGCACGTACGGTGCGCGTCCCCGGCACGGGAGATTCGGCCCGGGCCACGACGCAGGGGAGGAACCGCGTGGAGCAGCAGCGGGAGACCGGGGACACCGCCGTGGGCACGAGGCCCGCGCACGGGGGCCCCGTCGGCACCTGGCAGGAGCGATTCCGCCTGCCCGACGGCGAGTTCGTCAGCACGGTCCATCTGACGCCGGGCGGGCGGGCCTTCATCCTGCGCGGCCCCGCCCCCGGCGGCAACGGCGCCGGCACCTGGGAGCCGCACGGCGAGAGCGGCTTCGCCTACCGCATCGCCGAGCGCCTCGTCGACGAGGACGGCGCCTACGCGGGGTGGGTGGACATCGACCACCGCGCGGAACTCGACGGCGACACCTTCACCAGCAGCGGCACGTCCACCGTCTACGACGCCGAGGACAACCTCACCGTCCGGGTGCAGGTCGAGGCGAGCGGCTCCCGGGTGTGAGGCCGGCCCGGCGCCGGCCCCCCGGCGCCCGTCCCACCGTACTTCGTCCCACCAACCGAGCTTGAGGAGAGAGCTGTGCGCATCCTGTTCTTCACCGGTGGCGGCCGTGCGACCGTGCACGCCCTCGTGCCGCTGGCCTCGGCCTGCCGCACCGAGGGGCACAGTGTCGTCGTCGCCGTACCGGACGAGGACATCCAGGCCATCACGGAGCTGGGGCTCCCCGCCATCGCCGTATCCGCCAAGGGCGTCTTCCAGGCCATGTTCTGGGACCGCGAGGGCCGCAAGCTCGACCGGCCGCGCGGCGAGGTGGCTGAACTGGAGTTCGCCAGCCGCGGGTTCGCGCGGATGGCGGCCGACAGCCTCGGCGCCCTGGTGGAGCTGACCGACCACTGGAAGCCCGATCTCGTCGTCGGCGGCACCCGCAACTACGGCGCGGCGCTCATCGCCCACCACCTGGGCGTCCCGTACGCCGTCCAGGCCTGGGACGGCCTCGAACGCGAGCCCAGCGACCGGGAGTTCGCCAGTGACGAGTTGCGGCCCGAACTGGACGCCCTCGGGCTGGACCGGGTCCCCGTCGAGGACCTGTACATCCACATCACCCCGCCCAGCGTGCGTCCGGCCGACGCCGAGCCCGCCGAGCACATGCGGTGGAGCCCCGGCGGCACCCAGACACCGCTGGAGCCGTGGATGTTCCGGAGGGACGGCCGTCCGCGGGTGCTCGTCACCTCCGGGTCGCGCGCCGCGATGATCGACACGCTGGGCGTGGCCTTCTTCCGGCCGCTGCTGGACAGCCCCACCCTGCGCGGGACGGACCTGCTCGTCGCCACCAAGGACGAGGTGGCGGAGCAGTTGCGCGCGGAATGGCCCGACGTCCGGGCCGGCTTCCTGCCGCTGGACGCCGTGATGCCCGCCTGCGACCTGCTGATCCACCACGGCGGCGGGCAGACCTGCATGACAGCGGTCAACGCGGGGGTGCCGCAGCTGGTCTTCGCCGACATGCTGGCGTCGGCCATCCCGATGAAGCGCATCGACGCCTACGGGGCCTCCATCACGCTCAATCTGAACGAGCCGCCGGAGCGCATCGAGAAGGCGCTGGGGGAGTTGCTGAACACCCCCTCCTACCGGGAGCGCGCCGCGGACCTGGCGCGTGAGAACGCGGCACAGAAACGCCCCTCCGAGATCGTCGCGATCCTGGAGGGGCTGGTGGAGAAGGCCCGCTGACGGCCGGATACCGCGGGACCGGACGCCGGCCGCCTCAGCGGCGGCCGGCGTCCCGGTCCCGCGTCCCGGTCAGCGGAAGTCGTCGGCGTGGTCCCGCGCCCACCGGGCGAAGTCCAGCGGCGCGCGGCCGGTCGCCTGCTCGACGCCGGGCCACGGCTTCAGCAGCTCCGACCAGTCCTCCTCGGAGTAGCCGTCCTCGCCGCTCGCCTCGGCCCCGTCGTAGTCGGCGAACCCGAGGAAGAGATCGGCGTGCTCGGCGGCGAAACCGCCCTGGGCCTTCATCAGTTCACGGGCCCTGTCACGGGTGACCTCCTCGAACCGCACCTCCTCGCCGAGGGCCGCGCCGATCGCCGCCACCTGCTCCCGCACGGTCTGCGCCGCGGGTCCGGTCAGCGTGTAGGACTGGCCGACGTGCCGGTCCTCCAGCAGCCCGGCCACGATCACCGCGGCCACGTCGTCCTCGTGCACCGGCACGCCCAGCTCGTCCGGGAAGGGGTAGCGCACGACGCGCTCGGCCCGCACTGACGGCGCCCACAGATGCAGCTTGTTGGTCATGAACTCGCCCGGCCGCACATGGGTCCACTCCATGCCGGACTCCTCGACGACCTGCTCGACCGGGTTCACGCTGTGTCCGGTCGTCACCGCCGCCGCGGACAGTACCGTCGCCCGGCCCACGCCCGCGGCCCGCGCCAGGGCGACCGTCTCGGCCGCCGTGTCCTCGACCGGGAACAGGTGCATCCGGTCGACACCGTCGAAGACGCCCCGCAGGGAGGACGGCTTCTCCAGGTCGCCCTGGACCACCTCCACCCCGTCCGGCAGGCCGGCCCGGGAGGGGTCGCGCGTCAGTGCCCGCACCTGGATGCCGTCGCCCGCTTCGAGCAGCCGCTGAACCACCCGCCTGCCGACCCCGCCGGTGGCACCGGTCACCAGAATCCTCATAGCGTCTTCCTCTTTCCGCATTGCTCTTGCTGTTTTCATACCCTGTTCTTCCGCTGTCGCGGTAAGGCCGCTGTCGCGGCAAGGCCGCGCCGTGTCCCGGGGGACACGGCGCGGACACTCGTGCGGGGCCGGGGCCTCACGTCGTGGAGATGTCGAGCCCTCCGTCCACGGTGATGATCTGACCCGTCACCAAGGCGTGTTCCTCCGAGGCCAGCGTGGTGATCCAGGCCGCGATCTCCTCCGGTTCGGCGACCCGGCCGAGCGGCACGGTGCCGGCGACACCGGCGAACAGGCCCTCCGCCTCCGCCGGGCTCAGTCCGTTCGCCTCGTACGCCTCGGTGCGCACGAAGCCGGGCGCCACCGCGTTGACCCGGACCCCCCGCTCGCTCAGCTCCGCGGCCCAGCTCCGGGTGAAGCTGTGCACGGCCGCCTTGGACGCCGAGTACAGCGAGCTGCCCGGGCCGGGGTTGTGGCCGCCGCGGCTGGAGACCAGGACGATGCTGCCGCCCGGCGAGCGGAGCAGGGGCAGCAGCCGCGCGGTGAGCAGCAGCGGACCGACGACGTTCGTCTCCAGCACCTCCGACGCGGTGCGCGTGTCCAGCGCCCCCAGGGGCGTGAAGCGGAAGATCCCGGCGTTGTGGACGAGCACGTCCAGCGTTCCGCCCCGGGCCCGCACCGCGGCGGCGGCCGCCTCGGCGCCCTCCTCCGTCGTGACGTCGGCGGGCACCGGGACGATGGCCGGATGTCCGGCCGCGGTCGCGTCGAGGCGGTCCTTGCGGCGGCCGGTGACCAGGACGGCGGCCGCGCCCTGCTGGGCGAAACCGCGTGCGGCGGCGCGTCCGATGCCGGTGCCGCCGCCGGTGACGAGGACCGTACGGCCCGTGAAGGGGAGCGTCATACGACACGCACCTCGGGAACGTAGAGAATCCACCGGCCGCCCTCGCGCGCGAAGTCCTCCTCCTTGCGCATGATCTCCTCCGCGTGGTTCCAGGCGAACAGCAGCGCGTAGTCGGGCTTGGCCTTGGCGAAGACCTCGGGCGGGACGACGGGCAGATGCATGCCCGGCGACAGCCGGTCCTGCTTGGCGGGCGTCGAATCGCTGACGAAGGACACCGACTCGGTACCGATTCCGCAGTAGTTGGTGACGGTGGCGCTCTTCGCCGTGGCTCCGTACGCGGCGACCGTGTGGCCCTCCGCACGCAGCCGCCGCAGCAGCGCGACCAGCTCGTCGCGGTGGCGTGCCACCCGCTCGGCGAACGCGTCGAGCGTCCGCGGGTCCGCGAGGCCGCGCGCCTCCTCCTCGGCGAGCAGCTCGGCCACGGCCGGTGAGGGCTGCCGGGAGCCGGCCCGGGCGAGCGTGTAGCGCACCTCGCCCCCGTGCACCGAGAGCCGCTCCACGCCGACCAGTTCCAGACCCGCCCGCCGGGCCATCGCCCGGACCGAACGGGCGGTGAAGAAGAAGAAGTGCTCGTCGTAGATCTGGTCGAACGAGGTCCGTTCCACGATGTCGCCGAGGTACGGGTCCTCGAACACGAACACCCCGTCCGCGGCGAGCAGCGCGTCCACACCACGCAGCACGGAGTCCATGTACGGGATGTGGCACAGGGTGTTGGCCGCGTAGATCACATCGGCGGCGCCTTCCCGGCGCCGGAGGTCGGAGGCGGTGCTCTCCTCGAAGAAGGCCTCCCGCACCCGCACGCCGCTCTCCGCCGCCAGCCGGCCGACGCTGCCCGAGGGCTCGAAGCCCAGGTGCCGCACCCCGGCCTCGTGCACGGTCCTCAGCATGACACCGTCGTTGCAGCCGAGCTCGACGACGAACGGGTCCTCGGTACGGGCGAGTTCGGTGTCCAGGAACCGGCGGGCGGTCGCGGCGAAGTGCTCCCGCATCACGGACGAGCCGGACGAGTGGTACGGGTACTCCGCGTGGAACATGCGCTCGCGGGGCACCTCCTCCATCAGCTGCACCATGGTGCAGCCGGTGCAACGGCCCACCGCGAGACGGTAGAAGAACTCGTGGCCGATGTCCTTCGGGGTGAGGAACGCGTCGGACAAGGGCTGTGCGCCGAGGTCGAGGAACTCCACGACATCGGCGCCGCAGACGCGGCAACGGCCGGGCCTGGGATCGCTCATGGACACCGGTTGGCTCATGGACGCTCTCCTTCGCGCTGTCGGACATCTTGGCGCGGGCAGCGTGCTCCCACGATGTCAGGTGCGACTCGACTCCCGCTTGAGCCCGCGGGCCGTGTTCCCCCTGCCTCGCGCGCCCGTGCGAGCCCGCGGGCGGGCCCGGAGCCCGATCCGCGTACGGACGGCTGGGCGACGCGAGGCCGCGTCGAGCGGCGGAGCCTAGATTCCGCGCATGCTGAAGAGCGATCACGACGACTCCGGCGCGCACGGCGGCCCCCTGCACGGCCTCACCGTCCTGGAACTCGGCGGAATAGGACCGGCGCCGTTCGCCTGTATGAACCTCGCCGACCTCGGGGCCGAGGTGCTCCGGGTGGACCGCCCCGGCGTGCCCCGCCCGTTCGCCGACTGGCACCGCGTCCTGCACCGGGGCCGGCGCTCCGTCGCCCTCGACCTCAAGCACCCCGCGGCCGCCCCGGTGGCGCTGCGCCTCGTCGAGCACTGCGACGTCCTGGTCGAGGGCTACCGGCCCGGCGTCGCGGAACGGCTCGGCCTCGGCCCCGACGAGTGCCGCGCCCGCAACCCGCGGCTGGTGTACGCCCGGATGACCGGCTGGGGCGGCGGCGGACCGCTGGCCACCACGGCCGGCCACGACATCAACTACCTGGCCCTCAGCGGCGCCCTGGACCTCCTGGGGCCGCCCGGCGGCCCGCCGACGCCCCCGGCGAACCTGCTGGGGGACTTCGCCGGCGGCGGCCTCGGCCTGGTCTGCGGCATCCTCGCCGCCCTCCACGAGCGCGGCCGCTCCGGCACCGGACAGGTCGTCGAGGCGGCCATCGTCGACGGCACGGCGTCCCTGCTCGGGATGGTCCTCGCCATGCGGGAGTGCGGCGCCTGGCCCGGCGGCCGGGGCGAGAACCTGCTCGACGGCGGGGCGCCCTTCTACACGGTCTACCCGTGCTCCGACGGCGGGCACATCGCGGTGGGTGCCCTGGAGGACCCGTTCTACGCGGCGCTGCTGCACGGTCTCGGCCTGCGACCGGCGGCGCTCCCCGACCGCTGGGACCGCGCGCACTGGCCGCGGCTGCGCGAGGTCATCGGCGCGTGCTTCGCCCGCCGCCCCCGGGACCGGTGGGCGGAGGACTTCGCCGGCAGCGACGCCTGCGTCACCCCCGTGCTCTCCCTCTCCGAGGCCCCGCACCACCCCCAGCACCGGGCCCGGGGCACGTACGTGGCGGACGGGACGGGCACGGCCCCCGCCCCCACCCCGCGCTTCGCCCGCACCCCGGGCCGGCTGCCGAACCCGGCGCCGGCCCCCGGCGCCGACACCAGGGAGGTGCTGGCCCGCGCGGGCCTGGACGAGGCCTGTCTCTTATACACATCT
>NZ_NTGZ01000252.1 GCF_002551245.1 Streptomyces sp. rh34 | reverse complement strand
CGCGCCATCAGAGATGTGTATAAGAGACAGGTCCTGGGCGGAGCCCGGCGCAACCTGGCCGCCGCGGGCGCGGGCGCCGTGCTGATCGCGGTGCTCGGCACCGTCGTCACGCTCGGCGTCACCGCGGGCGACGGCGACGAGCCGGGCAGCCGCAACGTCACCACCGAGCAGACGGACACCGAGGACCCGACCGACGACGGCCTGCCCACGGACGAGCCCACGGGTGACTCCGCCCCGGCCGGGGAGACGGCCGGCGCCGAGACGGCCACGACCCCCGGCCCCTCGGGTTCGGCGAGCCCCAGCACGTCCGGCTCCCCGTCCCCGAGCGCCTCCACGTCGAGCGGTACGTCGCCGGGGACGGAGGATCCGACGGACGGCGGGAGCAGCAGCTCCCCGAGCGAGCCCACGCCGACGAAGACCTCGCCCAAGCCCACGGCGAGCGAGAGCGACAGCGAGAGCCCGGACCCCACGCCGTCCGGGTCGGAGAGCGAAACGCCGACCGAGACGCCCACCGACGAGCCCCCGCCCCCGCCCCCCGCCCAGGGTTCCTCCTCCGCGGTCGGCCCCGTCGAGTCGGCGAGCGCCCCCGAGTCCGAGGCCGCCACCGAACCGGCGGTCTGAGCCGGTCGGACGGCTGGACGTACGAGGGCCGGGCGGCTCACGCTTCTTCCGCGTGAGCCGCCCGGCCCTCGTTGACGCCGCTGCCCGGAGCAGCCGCAGCCGGTCGTTGCTCAGAACAGCCGCAGCTTGTCGTCCTCGATGCCCCGCATCGCGTCGTAGTCCAGGACCAGGCAGCCGATGCCGCGGTCCGTCGCCAGTACCCGGGCCTGCGGCTTGATCTCCTGCGCGGCGAAGACGCCCCGGACCGGCGCGAGGTGCGGGTCGCGGTTCAGCAGCTCCAGATAGCGTGTCAGCTGCTCGACCCCGTCGATGTCACCGCGCCGCTTCAGCTCCACGGCCACCGTCTGCCCGTTCGCGTCCCGGCACAGGATGTCCACCGGCCCGATGGCGGTGGGGTATTCGCGGCGGATCAGGGTGTGACCCTCGCCGAGGATCTCCATCCGGTCCGCGAGCAGCTCCTGGAGGTGCGCTTCCACGCCGTCCTTGATGAGCCCCGGGTCGACGCCCAGCTCGTACGACGAGTCGTGGAGGACTTCCTCCATCGTGATGATCAGTTTTTCGCCCGCCTTGTTCACCACGGTCCAGACGCCTTCCTCACCGTCGGCGCCCTCCTTCAGGGTGCACGGCGGGGACATCCAGTTGAGCGGTTTGTACGCCCGGTCGTCGGCGTGGATGGAGACGCTTCCGTCCGCCTTCACCAGGATCAGTCGGGGGGCGGAGGGCAGGTGGGCTGTGAGCCGGCCCGCGTAGTCCACGGAGCAACGGGCGATGACGAGACGCATGGTCGGCAACGCTACTCGACGACGGGGGCTCCGCGCGATTTCCCCACCCGTCGCCCCCGTCACTCGGTGCACACCGCCTCGGGGCGATGCGGGGTTGCCCCTCTTTGCGACCCTTCGTTATTGGCCGGTTGTGTTCCCAATCTCCTGGTGCGGCCCCGACTGCGCGCTTACCGTGGAAGCAGGAGGTCGCCGTCCGTGCACGCTGCGTCGTCGCCGCCCCCTTCCCTGCCCGTAAGGCCCCGGCCGTTGTCCGGGGTCGCGAGAGGAGAACCCATGTCGCTCGACGTCTCACCGGCGCTGTTGGAACAGGCCGAGCGAGGCGAGGTCGACGAAGCCGACTTCGTCGACTGCGTCCGGACCTCCCTGCCCTTCGCCTGGGAGATGATCAGCTCCCTGGTGGCTCAGCTGAAGGTCGACGGTGGACAGTTCGCCGACAACCAGACGCCGCCGCCGGACGAGGAGGCACGTGGTCAGCTGCTGCGCGCGCTCGCGAGTGATGCGATACGCGGCGCGCTCCAGCGGCACTTCGGAGTGCGCATCGCATTCCAGAACTGCCACCGCGTCGCGGTGTTCCCGCTGGACGCCTCGGTCGACGACCGGCTGGCCAAGTTCACCTCGGTGAGGGGCCAGTTGCTCAACCAGTCGCCCGAACTACGGGACTGCTGAACGCTTCTGCTGCCGCCCCGGGCCACGGGAGGTGCAACTGGCTCCGGGGCGGCAGCTCCTGTACCACCGCACCACAGGTCCCACAGAGGTCTCCGAGAGAAACACCGGCAGGTCAGCTCGGGTCAGGGCAGGTCAGGTGAGCAGCGGCAGCACGTCGGCGCCCAGCCGCCGGACGTTCTCCTCGGTCGCCGCGAGATCGCCCGACCCCTCCACCAGGAGGGCGAAGCGCGTGATCCCGGTGCGCTCGGCCGTGGCCGCCAGCCGGTCGGCCGCCAGCCGCGGCGGGCCCACCGGGTGCAGCCCGCAGAGCAGTTCCGTGTACGCGACGGGGTCCCGCATCACGCGGTGCCTGCCGTCGACCGTGACATGGGCGTCGAGCCCCTGGCGCAGCCAGCCGGGCATCGACTTGACCAGCATCTCCGTGGCCTCCCCGGCGCCGTCCTCGATCTGCGCCACCCCGGCGGACACATGTGCGGCACCCTCCACCACCTCGGGCGGATGGCCGGCCTCCCGGGCGGCTGTACGCCACAGAGCGGCCATCTCCACCTTCTCCTCGTCCCCGCAGTGCATGCCCAGCAGCATCGGGAGCGCCTGCCGGGCCGCGAGCCGCACGCTCTTCGGCGAGGTGCACGCCACGACGACCTCGGGCCCCGTGGCACCCGGCCCCGCGTCCGCCGGGCCCTCCAGCAGCTCGTCGGCGCGCGGCACCACCGCCACCTCGCGGAAGCCGAACCGCTCGCCGCGCCCCGCGACGCGCGGCTCCCGCAGCCAGTCGAGCACCAGTCCGAGCGCCTCGGGGAAGCCGTTCTCGTACGCGTCGAGACCGCCGCCGAACACTTCCAGGTCCACCCACGGACCGCCCCGGCCCACCCCGAGCGAGAAGCGGCCGCCACTGGTCAGATGCAGCAGCGCGGCCTGCTCGGCGAGCGCGACCGGATGGTGGTTGGGCAGCACGCTGACCGCCGTGCCGACCCGGATTCTGCGGGTGCGGCCCAGCAGCAGCGCTGCCAGCGTGGTCGCGGACGGGCAGACCCCGTACGGCACGAAGTGGTGCTCGGCCAGCCAGACCGAGTCGAGACCGCTCTCCTCCGCGACCTCGGTGGACCGGACGGCCCGGTGCAGGGCCTCACCCGGCCCCTGTCCCGGGAACTGGGCTGCCAGAACGAACGTTCCGATGCGCATCGCCTATTGCCTCCTTGCGGCCGACGCGTTTCTCCCCCACCGGCAACAACGTCTGACACGTGCCAAAGGCACGGTCCAGGAGGAAGTTGTTGCGATTTTCCGCTAACTCACCCCACTGCCGAACCGGGCCGCCGGGCCGCCCGACCGCCGCCCCCGACGCCAGGCTCTAGGCTTGGGCGACCGTGTCCGATCCGCCCCGTGAGGTGTCCTGTGTCCCCGCGCCGTAACCGTCCCCGTGGCGGCGAGATTCCCGACGAACGTCCCGGCTCGGCGCCCGGCAGGTACGGCGGGGGAGGGGCCACCGAGAGCTGGCAGGGCGAGGAGTGGTCGGTGCGCCCGGTCAGCGGCGCGAGCGCCCAGGGCAAGCGGTACCGGTGCCCCGGCTGCGACCAGGAGATCCCCTCCGGGGTCCCGCACCTCGTGACCTGGCCCGAGTTCGGCGGCATCGACGACCGCAGGCACTGGCACAAGGCGTGCTGGAACGCGAGGGACCGCCGCACCACCAGGGTGCAGCGGTCCCGGAACGCTCCGCGCTACTGAGGGCGGCCGGCCCCTCAGGCGTCGCACGGCCCCTCGGACCTTGCACGGCCCCAGACGTCGTGTCGCCCCTCAGACGTCGCGCCGGTTCAGTATCGCGACCGCCCCGCCCAGAGCCGCGGCGGCCAGGCCCAGCATCAGCAGCAGCGGCTCCCAGCCGGACGGGCCGGACGTGCTGATCGTCGTGTTGTACAGAGCGCCGATCTGGTTGGGGATCGAGTAGTCGAGCAGGAAGCGCTGAACGCCCCGCAGACTGTCGGCGAACATGAACAGCGCGAGGACCAGCGGCAGCAGCACCACGCCGATCATGATGGTGATCGCGCCGGCCGAGTGCCGCACGATCGCGCCGATCCCGAGCGACAGCAGGCCGAGGGCCGCGATGTAGAGCCCGATCCCGACCGTGCCGCGCAGCCAGTCGCCGGCCGACGCGGGAGCGCCGTCGAGGATCAGGCTCTGGAGCCCCGCCACGACCGTGGCGGTCACCGTCGTGACGGCGAAGGCCAGCGCGGCGAAGACGATCGCCTTCGCCGCGAGCACCCGGCCCCGGCTCGGGCAGGCTGTCAGCGTCGTACGGATCATGCCGGTGCTGTACTCGGATCCGATGGTCAGCACACCGAGCGTGATCACACAGATCGAGCCCAGCAGCACCCCGAAGAAGCCGAGGCCCAGAACCGGCTCGTTCTGAATGGTGCCGCCGTCCGCCGCGACCAGCAGCGCGGTGCCGAGCCCGATCGTCAGCATCAGCACGATCATCACGCCGAGCGTCCAGATCGTGGCGCGCACGGAACGGATCTTGGTCCACTCCGAGGCGACCGCGCCGCCGAGGGTGGCGGGCCGGATCGGGATCGGCGACTCGTAGGAGCCCGGCGGGCCGGCGTCCGGCGCCTGCTGGTGGGCCTGCGGGGTGGCCGGCGTCGTCATCGGGGGTCCTTGCTCGTCTGCTCTCCGGCCGGAGCGGCGGAAGAGGGCTCGGCTGGAGCGGGGGAGGGCGCGGCGGGTACGGGGCTCCGGCCCGGCGCGGGCGGCGGCGGGGCGTACCAGCCCTCCTGCGGCACCTCCACCGGCTCGGGATACGCGTAGCCGTCGCCGCTCCCGTACGCCTCCTGGGGGAGCGGCTCCACGAGACCCGCCTTGGCGTCGTCCGTCGAGCGGTAGTCCACCAGGCCCTGCGTGAGGCGCATGTACGCCTCCTCCAGGGAGGCCTGGTGCGGCGACAGCTCCCAGAGCCGTACGTCGCACCCGTGGGCCAGGTCGCTGATCCGCGGCAGCGGCAGCCCGGTGACCCGCAGCGCCCCGCCCGGCTCCGTCATGACCCGGCCGCCCGCCTCGATGAGCGAGGCCGTCAGCTTCTGCCGCTCCTCGGGGCCGTCGTCCGGCACCCGGACCCGGGCGAAGTCGGCGGAGTTGGCGGAGATGAAGTCCGTGACGCTCATGTCGGAGAGCAGCCGGCCGCGCCCGATCACGATCAGACGGTCGGCGGTGAGGGCCATCTCGCTCATCAGGTGGGACGAGACGAAGACCGTGCGCCCTTCGGCGGCGAGCGCCTTCATCAGATTGCGGACCCAGTGGATGCCCTCCGGATCGAGACCGTTGACCGGCTCGTCGAACAGCAGCACCTGCGGATCGCCGAGCAGCGCCGCCGCGATCCCGAGCCGCTGCCCCATCCCGAGCGAGAAGCCCCTGGAACGCTGCTTGGCGACGTCCTGGAGGCCGACGACGCCCAGCACCTCATCGACCCGGGCCGCCGGGATGCCGGCCAGCTGGGCCAGGGACAGCAGGTGGTTGCGGGCGGTGCGACCGCCGTGCACGCCCTTGGCGTCCAGCAGCGCGCCCACCTGGCGCGGGGCGTTCGGCAGGTTGCGGTAGGGGTGGCCGCCGATCGTGACGTGACCTGCGGTGGGGCGGTCCAGGCCGAGGATCATGCGCATGGTCGTGGACTTGCCCGACCCGTTGGGACCGAGGAAGCCGGTGACGGCCCCCGGCCGCACCTGGAAGGAAAGGTCGTCCACGGCCGTCTTCGCGCCGTAGCGCTTGGTCAGGCCGACTGCCTCGATCATTCTCCAGCCCCATCGACTCACTCTGTCGTTCGGGGCTCGGGCACGCGCCACGCACCCCCGTTGGAGTTAGGAGGATAACCAGGCGCTGACGGTTCCGGCCAAGTTGAGCACAGCCCGCTACCGGGCCGTCACCGGTATGGGGGGCGCCTCTCACGCGTCCCGGTTCTTCAGGACCAGAACGCCGCCGAGCACCGCCGCCAGCACCCAGAGCGCCATGATCCCGAGCCCCGCCCAGGGGCCGTACGGGGCCGGATCGCTGTTCATCGCCTCCGGGACGACCTGCATGATCTTCGAACCGGCCTGGTCGGGGAAGTACCGGGCGACGCTCTTGGCGCCCGGCACCGCCGCGAGGATCTGCGAGACCAGGAAGAAGAACGGCATCAGGATGCCGAGCGACAGCATGGAACTGCGCAGCATCGCCGCCACCCCCATGGAGAAGATCGCGATCAGCCCCATGTAGAGCCCGCCGCCCACGACCGCGCGCAGCACGTTCTCCGCGCCGAGGTCGGTACCCCGGTCGCCGAGCATGGCCTGCCCGAGGAAGAACGAGACGAAGCTGGTGAGCAGCCCCACGACGAGGGCCAGCACACCGGCGACCGTGATCTTGCCGAGGAGGAACGTCGCGCGCTGGGGCACCGCCGCCAGCGAGGTGCGGATCATGCCGGAGCTGTACTCGGTGCCGACGACGAGTACCCCGAACACCACCATCGCGAGCTGGCCGAGAACGGTCCCGGAGAAGCTGATGAAGGTCGGGTCGAACGTGGCCTGCTCGGCCTCGGAGAGGTCGTCGAACGTGGCGTTCAGCAGGGCGGCGAGCGCCGCGCCCATCGCGACCGTGACGACGAACGCGGAGATGAGGGTCCAGATGGTCGAGGAGACCGACCGGATCTTGGTCCATTCCGAGGTGAGAACCGCGGGTACCGATGCCATGGTCGTCACGCCCCCTTGCCGTCGGTGCCGTCGGGCTTGTTCCAGCTCTCGCCCCAGCCGGCTCCCACCGGTGGTGGTTCGGCCGCCGGGTCCCGTTCCGCATGGGCGTGGTACTCCACCGAACCGGCGGTCATCTGCATGAACGCCTCCTCCAGGGAGGCCCGCTGGGAGCTCAGCTCGTGCAGCACCAGTTGGTGCCGGGCGGCCAGCTCGCCCAACTCCTCGGTGGTGGCGCCGTCGATCTCCAGGACGCCGCCCGCCGTCTCCACGACGGTGAAGCCCTCCTGGTGCAGCACGTCCCGCAGCCGTTCCTGCTGCGGGGAGCGCAGCCGGGCGTAGCTGCGGGAGTTCTCGTGGATGAAGTCCGCCATCGAGGTGTCGGCGAGCAGCTTGCCCTGGCCGATCACGATCAAATGGTCGGCGGTCAGCGCCATTTCGCTCATCAGGTGGGAGGAGACGAAGATCGTCCGGCCCTCCGAGGCGAGCGCCTTCATCAGATTGCGGATCCAGTGGATGCCCTCGGGGTCCAGTCCGTTGACCGGCTCGTCGAACATCAGGATCTCGGGATCGCCCAGCAGCGCGGACGCGATGCCGAGCCGCTGGCCCATGCCGAGGGAGAACCCCTTGGACTTCTTCTTCGCCACCGCGCTCAGGCCGACCATGTCGAGGACCTCGTCGACCCGGCTGCTGGGGATGCGGTTGCTCTGCGCCAGGCACAGCAGGTTGTTGTACGCGCTGCGGCCGCCGTGCATCGCCTTGGCGTCGAGGAGCGCCCCGATGTACTTCAGCGGTTCCTGGAGATCGCGGTAGTGCTTGCCGTCGATGCGCACCGTACCGCTGGTCGGGTTGTCGAGATCGAGCATCATCCGCATCGTGGTGGACTTGCCCGCCCCGTTCGGGCCGAGGAAGCCGGTCACGATGCCCGGTCTGACCTGACACGACAAATGATCGACGGCGACCTTGCTGCCGAATCGTTTGGTGAGTCCCTCGAGCTCGATCATGCGTTCACGCTAGAACGCCCGAGCGCCCGGCGCCACCACAAAGGCGGAACCGGGCGCACACGGAGGTACTACGCGCGCCGGGGGTCAGCGGGTCTGCTGGGCCGGAACGCCGTGGGTGGCGGAATCGTCCTCCACCGGGGAGCCGGCCGCGGCCACGGCGGCGCCGGTCAACGTCGCCAGCATCTCGCGGACGTTGGTCAGCTGCGCGTTGATCGAGTCGCGGCGGTTGGTGAGCGCCGCCAGCTCGCGCTCCGATTCGCTGCGGATCCGGTCGGCCTTGGCGTTGGCGTCGGCGACGATGTCCTCGGCCTGGCGCTGGGCGGTCTCCACCGTCTGGCGGGCCCGGCGCTCGGCGTCCGTGCGGAGCTTCTCGGCCTCCAGGCGGAGCTGTTCGGCACGGTGCTCGATCTCGGCGAGACGCTTCTCGGCCTTGGCCTGGCGGGACGCGAGGTCGCGCTCCGACTGCTCGCGACGCTTGGCGAGGTTGGTCTCGAAGTCGGCCGCGGCCTGGGCGGCCTTGGCGCGGGTCTCCTCGAAGAGGGCGTCGGCCTCCTCGCGCTTCTGCTGGGCGTCCTTCTGGGCGTCGGTGCGCAGCGTGTTCGCCTCGCCCTGGGCCTTCTCGACGATCCGGACGCCCTCGTCCTCGGCCTTCGCCTTGCGCTCGGCGGCGAACGACTCGGCGTCGTTGCGCACCTGCTGGGCCGCCGACTCGGCCAGCTCACGGTGCTGCTCGGCCGCGCGACGGGCCTCCTCACGCAGGTCCTTGGCCTCCTCCTCGGCGAGGCGGAGAATCTTCTCGACACGGGCACCGAGACCGGCGTACGACGGCTCGGCGTCGTTTACCTGGGCCTGGGCGTTCTGCGTCTCGAGGTGAAGCTCCTCGATGCGCTTTTCCAGAGAGGTGATTCGGGCCAGAGCACTGTCACGGTCGGCGACGAGCTTGCTGATGCGGTCGTCCACCTGACCGCGGTCGTAGCCACGTCGCACGAGCTCGAAGCCGAAGGGGGAGGAAGGGTCACTCATGAGGTTCCTGTCGAATGAGACCGGTGAGGTGATAGGGGGAATCCTAGGGGCCATGGCGGCGTGTCAGCGTGCAGATGCCGGTTTGATCTGGAGAATGACACCCCTTTTGAGTGGCTGACCCCCGGAGCGCTTGCCACTGAGGGTTGAATGTCCATGACGAAGCGCGGCATACCGGCATCGGCTACCGCTCGGACGACTTACCCCCCGATCGCGTGCCCGCCGCCGCCGGAGCCTTGGCGCCCCCCGCGGAACCGCCGGCCGGTTTCCCGCCCCCGGTCGGAGCCTCGAAAGACTCCAACGCCTCCAGCACGTCCTGGACACGGGAGATCTCCGCGTTGATGTCCTCGCGCCTGCGCACCAGGACGTCCAGCTCGCGCTTGCCCTCGTCGACCGTCTGCTTGGCCTCGGCCTCGGCGTCGGCGCGCAGCTTCTCCGCCTCGCGGATCAGTCCGGCCTTCTTGGCCTCGGCCTCCTTCAGCAGCGACTCGGCCCGTTTCACCGCGGCGATACGGACCTTGCTCGCCTCCGAATTGGCCTGAGCCATCAGCTCCTTGGCCTTCGCCTCGGCCTCGTCGCGCTGCTCGGTCGCCGCCTTCATCAGGTTGTCGACGCGCTCGCCGGCGGTCTTCATCTGCTCGGACGTCTCCCGGCGGGCCCGCTCGTGCAGCTCCTCGATCTCGCTCTCCAGCCGGGCCCGCAGCTCCTCTGCCCGATCCCGGATCGCCGTCGCGTCGCGCCGCGCGCCGACGAGCAGTTCGTCGGCGTCGGTACGGGCGCGCTCGACCAGGGTGTTGCCCTCGACGGTCGCCTCCGAGGTGATGCGCACGGCCTCCTTGCGGGCCGCGCCGACCATCGTGTCGGCCTGCCCCTCGGCCTCGGTGGCCGTACGCAGCGCCTCTTCCCGCGCCTTGTTGATGAGCTGGTCCGCCTGCTCGGCCGCGTCCGCCCGGCGCTTGGCCGCCGCCTCGCGGGCCTCGTCCAGCACCCGGTCCGCCTCCTGTCGCGCCTCCGAACGCAGCTGCTCGGCCGCCGACTCCGCCTCCGCGCGCAGCCGTTCGGCCTCCTCGCGGGTGCGGGCCGCGTGTTCCTGCGCGGAGCCGAGCCGCTCGGCCGCCTCCGCGCGCAGCCGCTCGGACTCGCCGGTCGCCTCGGCCAGCATCCGGTCCGCCTGCTCGGTGGACTCGGCCCGGCGGCGGTTGGCCTCCGTGGTGGCCTCGACGACGAGCTGCTCGGAGGCCTGGGCCGCCTCGTTGCGGATGCGTTCGCTCTCGTTGGCCGACTCGGCCATCAGCCGGTCCGACTGGGCCGCCGCCTCCGAACGGATCCGGTTGGCGTCCTGCCGGGCCTCGGCACGGGCCTTCGACGCGTCCTGTTCCGCCGACGCCAGCGCGTCGGACGCCTCGGTGCGCATCCGCTGGCTGTACTCGGAGGTGTCCGCGCGCAGCCGCTCCGACTCGCTGATCGCCTCGGAGACCGTACGCTCGGCCAGCGCCTTCGCGGCGTCGGTCTCCTCCTCGGCCTCCCGTCGGAGACGGGCCGCCTCCTCGTTCGCCTCCCGGCGCAGCCGGACCGCGTCGTCGGAGGCACGCTCCCGCTCCGCGTGCGCGTCGGCGCGGACCCGGTCCGCCTCCTCCTGCGCCTCGCTCCGGGTGCGCTCCGCGACATGCTCGGCCGTCGAGCGCAGCCCGGCGATCTCCTCCTCGGCCTGCTCCTGCAGACCCGCGACGGAGTCCCGTACCTGCTGGGCCGTCTGCTCCGCCGTCGAGACCAGCTCGGCCGCCCGGGCGTCCGCCTCCTCGACGAGGCGGTCGGCCTCGGCCTGGGCCTCCTCGACCCGCTTGCGGGCGGAGGCGAGCAGCTCCTCGCTCTGCTCGCGGGCCCGCTCGCGCTCCTGCTCCGCCTCGGTCCGGGCCGCGCCGAGGATCTCCTCGGCCTCCCGGCGGCGGCGCGTGGCCTCCTCCTGGGCGGCGGTCAGCGTCTGTCTCTTATACACATCT